>NZ_JBYLFR010000025.1:0-30748 GCF_057748165.1 Paracoccus sp. NIOT.M2S5SZ12 | reverse complement strand
ACGCATATCTCTCTGAAACGATAAAAAACCCGATCAGGACACACATGGCGCGGGGTAGAGCAGCCCGGTAGCTCGTCAGGCTCATAACCTGAAGGCCGCAGGTTCAAATCCTGCCCCCGCAACCAAAAAATACAAACATATCAGATGCTTAGAACCCGACGTAACCGTCGGGTTTTTGGCGTTCCAGTTTACATCAACGCCACATCAACACCCAGCCAGAAAAACCGCACCAGCACGCAGTCGCGGGCATTGGCAAGCAACGGCGGGTAATGCGCGCAACGTCGCCCTGCGTGCTGCGCCCTCATACTGGCTGCCGGGTCACGTCGGGACACTGCAAACAGGCTCAATCCGGTTGTAAAGGCGCGGATTCGACGGCAACTTGTGGATGAAGCTATATGTCCCGCGCACCCTCTTGGGGCGCCCGTACCAACAGAACTGACCAGAATTAGGATGTTAAGTTTTCCGCAGGAGTGCCCTTGAGTTACTGGATCGATCAGCCCCCATCCGCGAGCAACCTACGCTTGTTCCAGTCCGAAGGGACATGGCTGGCATGGGATGATCGCGAGGAAGATGGAAAGACCCGCCGCGGAGCAAGAGGACAAGTCGAAGAACGACTTCTTTCGGCGCTGAATGCAACGAACCTAATGGCCCTACTTGGTTCGGGCGCATCATTTGCGGCGAAAAATGCGGAAGGTGACCAGGCTCCTGGCATGGGTGATCTCTGGGACGATGCTCGACAGAAGGTCGGGGAAGAAGACTTCGACAAGGTTGTAGCCGAGGTCTGGGGTGCGACCGGCAAGAAGGACATCGAGTCGCTTCTCAGTCTGTGCAAGATGACGGTTGAGCTGCAAGCTGCCCGCGGGGCAGGCGCTAGTTTGGATGCTGCTGGCGGCGCGCATCTTGACCTGCCATCCTTTGTTCTGAAAGCCGAACAGGCGATCTTGGATCGCGTCGACTTTGTCTCGGAGAAGACGGACCTCATTTCTCACAAGGAGTTCCTGCGCCGCCTCGCCCGCCGAAGCGCTGAAAAGGCGCGTGTGAAACTCTTCACCACGAATTACGACCGCTGCATCGAGGAAGCCGCCGTCGCCCGGAACTTGGCTCTGATCGACGGCTTTTCCCATTCTGCGGTCCAGCGGTTCAACCGCGATCACTTTCAGCAGGACATCGTACGGCGATCTACTAGCAGCACGCGCGCGGACTATGTTGATGGGGTTTTCCACCTCTACAAGCTGCACGGGTCGATGGACTGGCGGCGGCGCAAGTCTGATGGTGTGGTGATCCGCCGCCTTGGCCACGACGGGAACCATGAGCCAGTGCTGATCTACCCGCGCTCCTCGAAGTATCAGGAGGCCTTTGCGCCGCCCTACCTCGATATGTTCGCGGCTTGGCAGGCGGCACTGCGAGAACCCGACACGACATTGATCGTCAGCGGTTTCGGATTTGCCGACGATCACATCAGCGCACCGATTTGGTCTGCGCTTGAGTCGAACCTCTCGATCCGCCTAGTGCTTTGCGATCCTTGCTTCGTGCCAGTTGCCCAGTTGGATGACACAGGACGGATTGGTGAAGCCCATGTCATTGAACAGACGAACGACCAGCTCAAAGACTACCAAACTCGTATTCTTCGGCTTGTCAGGGAGGGAGACAGCCGGATCACGGTCCTAAACGGCCGCTTCAGTGATCTGGCCCTCGCGTTGCCTGAGATCATTGGGGAGACCGACCGGCAACGGCTGGAGGCTCGACTTGAGCGTATCCGAGGGCAGGACCATGGCGACGGATGACCGCTCGGCGCTGATCGACGGGGAAAAGCGCCTTGGTACTGTGACCAAAGTCAGCGCGTCCGGGATCGAACTGAACCTGCCACAAGCCCTTGCTGCGGCCGGTCGACGAGGCATAGCGCGTGGGACGGTGGGCGACTTCGTCTTCATCGACTGCGACCAGGCAGTCATCCTCGGACGCGTCGTCGAGGTCCATATTCCCGACCGCAACCGTCCCGCCCTTGAAAGACAGATCGAGCGCGAGCCCAGCGTGGAGCCGGTTGGCAGGGTTCAACTGCTTGCCACGATCCGCAAGACGACGCAGACAGTTGTCAGGGGGGTGCTCGTTTCACCGAGGGTTGGTGACGGTGTTTTCGAGGCCAATGGCCCTGCACTGTCAAGCTCGATCCAGGCCGCTCTCTTTGGTGGCGTCGATGTGCAAGATGGCGCACAGCCGATCGCCGTGTCCCTCGGTCGAATATCTGGCATCGACGACGCCGAAATCGCGTTACCGCCGGAAAAGCTGTTCGGCCGCCACTGCGGCATCTTCGGTGCAACCGGCGGCGGGAAGAGCTGGACCCTGGCAAAGCTCGTTTCCGAAGTCGCTCGTCTGGGTGGCAAGGCCATCGTCTTTGATCCGACTGGCGAATTTTCGGGAAAGCTGCCTGGCGCGGTAGAGTATGTCTTCACGCGGGCCGAGGCTGGCCAGACGCTGGTCAGGTTTCCTTCTGAAAGGATGACCGAGTTATCGCTTTTTGCGCTCCTGCGCCCAACCGGTCAAAGCCAAGGACCGACTATGCGCGAGGCGATTAGGAGCTTGAGACTGGTTCGTGCCCTGCGAAACGACGCCGCAATTGTGCCGGAGCAAACAGGACAGAGACAACGATTCTTCAAAGAAGCATTCGGAACAGTGCTGGTAGAGCAGGACTTCACGGTCCAGAAGACCGGTCAGTCAATCTCGGAGTACAACAGAGCCACAGCCCACTACTCAACCGCAATGGCATCAGAGTTGTGCGACTTCGACGTGGCTCTTCTCACAGACCAGATCGTAAACGAGTGCATTTGGCCAAGTGACAACCGAAATCCGGGGGTTTTTGGCGGCAAAGCCGACACTACGTTGAACTACTGTAACACGCTGATCGTGCGCATGCGCGGAATGCTGGCGTCCGCAGAGCTAGGATGTCTGTTCGGGAACGAGGGCGAAGATATCTGCATCCTCCTCGATGGCTTCCTGAACGCCCCGCAGCAACGGGTATGCCTGATCTCGTTCAAGAACGTCAGTTTCAACCACAACGCCCGCGAACTGCTTCTGAATACAATCGGTGAGTATCTCCTCGGCCTCGCCCGTGCCGACCGTTTCCGGACGCAGCCCGTCATCTGCTTCCTCGATGAGGCACATCAGTTCATGGGTCGTTCGGTCGGGGACGAGTTCAACAGTGTCTCGCTCGACGCATTCGGCCTGATTGCCAAGGAGGGTCGGAAGTACGGGCTGACGACTGTTCTCGCCACACAGCGCCCTCGCGACGTTCCGCAGGACGTGCTGAGTCAGCTTGGGACGTTGTTCGTCCATCGGCTTACGAATGAGCGCGACCGCGAGACAATCGAGCGGGCCTGCGGTGATCTGGACAGGTCCGCCGCAGCATTTATCCCTTCGTTGAGCCAAGGCGAGGCAATTGTCTTGGGGCCGGATCTTCCCGCTCCCCTGCCGATCCAAATTACAGCGCCCGATAAGACTTCCCAGCCAACCTCTCGCGGTCCAGATTACCAGCGGGCCTGGCGGCAACTCTGATCAGGTTCGCCGTGCTGGCTTCGTACGCCTCGTAGTTCATCTGCACGCCCGCGCCTGATCGCGCAAGACGGCATAGTCGCCCAGCATCCGGACGATGACCGCGCCATCTGGCAGCGAGTCGACCTCGTCGGCCGCGCGCGCCTGATCGGCAGAAGAATACTCGACCACAGGCGGACAGGGCGCGCGGGTGTCAGAATCGCCCATCGCGCAGCCGGTCAGCCAGAGCATCGCGATCAGGAGGGCGGCGGGCGGCGGCGTCGAGCATCTGGCGGTGGATGGCATCGTTTCTCTCTCTGGCATCAAGCCGTTCGGCGGCGCGCCCGGCGCGTTCACCGGCGCGGCGCAAGTTGAACAGAAACAGCAGGATCGCTGCGGCGGTCAGGATCAGGCCCAGCGCTTTCCGCTCCGGGCCATGGGTGAGGAGCCAGCCGATCACCGTTGGCCCCGCTTCCAGTCGTCGAGCCGGGCGTGGATGGTGATGGCGATGCCGATCAGCGCGATGGCGATCAGTGCCCAGCGCAGCGTGTCGAGGTAGGGCACCAGCGGCTGGATGGTGGACTGGGTTTCGGCAAGAACGTCCTGCAGGACCTCCACCCCTGCGGCGCCAACCGTGGCGGCACCCGCCGCGCCGCCACCGCGCAGCGTGCGGCTTTCCGAAAGCACCTCGCGCGCAGGCGGCAGTTCCGGGGCGAAGGGGACGGGCCGCGCCGGGAAGGGGTCGCCCCAGGATCGGGCAGGCCCAAGGTCGATGTGCATGAAGCCCGAGCGGGGATAGTATCCGAACCCCAGGAACCCGACCGCCCTCGCGGCCGCCTCGAAGGCTGCGGGATCGTGGTTCGACATGGCGATGTCGAAGGCGGTGGCCTGCATGTGCTTCGAGGCCGGCGCCCCGCCCACGGCCCGATTATGTTCCGGGCTGCGGTAGGCAGAACGGACGATCAGCGGTTTGCCCAGCCGGTCGCGCAGGGCCTGTAGCTTGTCCATCGCCTCGGTGTTGATCTTGATCGCGCCGGTGCCGCGGCAGGCGATCTCGGCGGCCGAGAAGTTCGGCCAGCGCCAGGTGTTGGCGGGCACATCCCGCCAGTGGGAGTAGGTCAGGGTCGGCATGGTGGATCCTCCAGATGAAAAAACCCGCCTCTGGGGCGGGGGATGTGGTCGTGGTGGTGATGTCGTCGACGCTCAGTCGGACCGGCCGCGCTGGAATGCGTCGAACAGCATGTCGCGCATCGAGCGGATGTCCGTCTCGATCCGGTCGAGGCGGTCGCCATCGACCTTGCGATCTTCGCTGCGCTGCTTGTCGGAGCGGTCGCGTTCGGCGATGAGTTCGCGATCAAGACGATCCAGCAGGGCCTCGTTGGTGAAGGCCTTGCGCGTGATCGCCGCGATCAAGGCCATGGTGCCACCGATCAGCGCGGTCAGCGCGGCGGTGATCCCGTGGTCCCGAAAGGCCCGCGCGACCTCCCCGGCAAGAGTGGTCTGGTCGTTCATGATGGTCCTTTCATTGCCGCAGGCTGCGGTTGGTCAGAAATCAGTTTCGAGGTAGACACCGGCGCAGTCGTAGGCGACGGCGGCGGCTGTCGCGCCGGTGTTCAGGAACAGCCGCGGCGACAGGAACTGCGTCGCGGCGGGCAGGTCGGCGGTGATCTCCTGTTCGAAGACGGCGCCTGAGACCTCGTCCACCACCCGCACCCAGACGGATGCCCTGTTCGGCGGGGCCGCGATGAACAGGGTGAGCACGCCGCCCGTGGCGACGGCAAAGCTCGCCCCCATGTCAGTCAGGGTCGGCGCCCCGGTGCCGTCGTTCGCGACAAGCTGCCATCGGGTGTGGGTACCTCGCTGGAAGCCAATGCCGATGCAGTTGATGGCGGTGGCCAAAGTCAGGGTAGTGGCAAGCGCGGCGGTCGATCCGTAAAGCCCGAAGAAGCCCATGCCGGTCGCCTGCAGTGTCGTGAGCGAAATCCGCGTCACGAAGGTCCAGCCGCCCAAGCCCGCCGCGTTGCCGCGCCAGCAGGCCCAGCCTGCGGATCTCTGGTCGGCGACCGAGTCCACGACGGCCGCCGAGGTCAGACGCCAGCGCCGCATCGAGGCGGCGAGGTTCGTCGCGGCCAGCGTCGGGTGCGAGACGGTGCCGACCGAGGTGATCGGCAGGCCTTCGGTCGTGATCGTGGTGCTGACCGAGGGCGACCAGTTGGCGATCCGGTTCACCCCGAAATGCGGCTGGAGCGGGAAGTCCCGCCCAGAGGGGCGCATCACGTCGATCCATGGCGCGCCTGCGCGGTTGCGGGCGTAGACGGCGGCCTTGCCTGCGGGCGGCGGTGACGGCGCTGCCGCCAGCCCCGGCAGGACCGTCGGCTGCGGCAGTTCCACCTGGCCGCTGGTCCGGTCGATCCTGATGGCGTCGTAGAAGGCCGAGCCATCCGGGCTGACCTTGAAGCTGAAATCGTCGTTGCCGAGGAGGCCGATCAGCGCACGAGCCGAGAATCCGGTCTTGAAGGCGAAGGCCGCATCGTTCCCGGCCGCCGCCTTGTTGACCGTGGCCTCGATCCCGGCCCCGGCGTTGTTGAACAGGAGCGCTGGGGTGTTGACTGAAACCCGATTGTAACTGTCGGCCGTGGCCCCGCCGAGGCCCAAGAGTTGCGCGGTAAGGTTCGCCTGCGGCATGCCGACCTGCGTGACGGCATTGGCGAAGGTGACCGTGGGCGTGTTCACCACCGTCGTGCCGCCCGCGCCAGCGGTGGCCGAGCCGATGTTCACGACGGTGGTGGATCCGGACGCGCCGCCAGTGCCGATGTTCACGGTCTTTGTCACGCCAGTCGTCGTGGCGCCTGTGCCCATGCCATAGGTCGCGGTCGTCGTCGCTGTGCCGATGCTGGCAGAAGCGGCCGAGACAGTGACTGTGCCCGAGGCAGTCAATATGCCTGAGAAGGTCTTGTTGCCGGTGAAGGTCTGCGTGCCCGCAAGGATCGCCAGTTCTGATGAGGTATTCGGCAGGGTGAAACTCCGCGTCGTCCCGGCGCTGATGCCCGCCAGCGAGAAGGTGGCCTTCTTCGTCGGGTCCGCCTCGTTCACCAGGCTGAACACGGCGTCCGAGACGTCGCGCGGCTCGCCCACGACGTCCCAGGCGCTGCCAGTCCAGACGAGAAACAACCCCTCTGCTGCGACCCAGACCAGCCAGCCGGTGCGTGGCACCAGCCGGATCCATGCGCCGTCGATCCAGAACGCGATGTTCAGATCCCACCCGGCGCAGAGGCCGGTCGCTCCGGAGGCCACCAGATGGCGGTTGCCGTCGGCCGGGCTGGCCGGTGGCGCGGTGCGCATCCGATCAAGGACCGAGAGCTGCACCATCGCATCAAGCAGGCGCAGTGCATCGTTGTGGGTGACATGCTTCTGGGCTTGGGCGGCCAGAAGATACGGCAGCCCAAGGTGCGTCGTGGTGTCGGACATGGGGATTCCCGTCAGAACTGGAGGGTCACGGTCGCAGGCGTGCCGCGGCCGAGACGGTTCGAGAGCTGGTAGATGCGGATGGCCAGTGTCTGGCCGGGCTCGAGCGGCGCGCCCCAATCGGCGGTCTGCTGGACGGCGGTGTAGAGGACGGAAGTCGTGCTGCTGGTCAGCGTGCGCTTGACGGTCGTCCCGTCGAGGATCTGCACATCATAACTTTCCATGTCCTCGGCCAGCGCCACTTCGACCTGTTCCCAGGCATCCGCGACCAGCGCGCGGGATCGGCGCGTCCAGCGGATGGTCAGATCGCCCGGGGTGCGCGCGATCCGCCACGGCTGTTCGACATGGACCGGGGCGAAGGGCACGAGGCCCCGCCCGATCGGGGTGAACCCCAGCGCGGCATAGCGGTCGTCGCTCACCGCCCGTGCGGCCGGGCCGACGCGCCAGTTCCATGGCAAGCCAAGGTCTGCCTCGGCGATGGGCAGTGAGGCCAGCGTTGCATCTAGAACGACCACCCGAGCCCCCGCCGGTGCCGGGTTGCCCATGGCATGTTCCGTTCCGCGCTGGCCGCGCAGCAGGCGGGTCAGGCGGTACCGGCCGGGTGCGATCAGTTCGGCCGCGCCTGCCTGCACGATCTCCCATTGGCCAGCGGCGCTCTCGACCGCCAGCGCATTGGCCCCGCCGAACAGTGCGACGTCCGTCACGCTTTCCAGTGTGCCTGACAGCAGATCGACGACCAGAGCGTTGCCCAGATCGAAGCGCGAGGTCGGCCCCGGAAAGAAATCGAAGGCCAGCGTCCCGATCCGGGCCCGACTGCCAAAGGTCGTCAACAACGAGAACCCATCCGTCGAGGCGCTGCGGAACACGGCGATCTCGCCAGGCCATGGGCTGGCATGGGCGGCGATCAGGGGCCGATGTGTGGGCTGGTCTTCGCTGATCTGCGGCAGGTCCAGCATCACCACCTCGGGCGTGCCGAAGACGACGGGGCTGGCGAGCGAGGCCGGGCGCGGATCGCCGGGCGGCAGGTCGTAGGCGGCGCGGTCCTGGCGCACCGCCTCGATGCCCCTTGCCCCGGCATCGGCGACCGAGACGAGGCGGAACTCGACCTCGCGACCGTCATGCGCGAGCCGGATCACGTCGGCCGGATCGAGGGCCAGCTTTGAGGGCGGCAGGCGGAAGGTGGCGCTTTCCCGGCCGATCCAGGCTTCCATCAGCGCGCGGCGGCAGCGGCGTTCGGCCTCCTCGGGCGGGATTGCCATCGGAAAGGATTCGGACGCGATGCGGGTCGTATCGACGGTGATGCGGCGGGCTTCGACGAGGGCCGCGTCATAGTCTTCGTCCGCCCGCGCGACCTGCCACTTCAGGGCCTGCGGCAGTTCCGTCTCCTGGCCACGGGTCAGCTCAAGAGCCTCGCCTTCGCGGCTGGCCACCAGATCATCGATGGCCAGCGTAGCGGTCGAGGCACGGCCGCGCATGACAAAACGGATCACGCCCTCGGTCTCGATGGCGTCGAAGCCGAAATGCCGGGCCAAGGTGGAAATCGACGCGCGAGGGCTTTCCAGCGCGCCAATCACATAGCCCTCGACCGCGCCCCAGAGGCCGGAAACGTCGATCAGGCTCTCCGCCAGCCCAGCGCGCAGACAGAGATGGCGCACCAAGGCGGCGAGCGACACCGCGCCGAGCCGTCCGGTCAGCCAGTGTCCCAGCCGCCAGTGCGGCCCGTCCGTCCAGACGCCGGTCAACTTGGGGAAGAACGGATAGGGCCGCGCGTCCCAGGTCCATGCGGCGCATTCGGGGACATGAACCATCCGGCCGCCGTAGACGGATGAGGTCGGGTTGTTCGCGCCCTGACCCCACCAGAGATAGCTGGCCTCGAGGTAAGCACGCTGGATCGCGTCATCGCGCCAGCCGCGCGAGAAATACGGGGTGAAACTCTCGGACGACTTCGGGTCGAAGAACACGTTCGGCTGGTTGGTGCCCCGGTCTATGGCGGGGCACCCCAGTTCGGTGAACCATATGGGCTTGGACTGCGGCACCCATGCGGTCGGCGTTCCACTCTCCACCCCGCCTGGGCGGTTGAAGTGGGCATTCGACCACCAGGCCCGCAGATCCTTGTAGCGGAAGACCCAGGGCTTGCCTGCAGCACCGTCCGTGATCGGAGTGCGGATCTGGGCCGACCTGTCGGCGGCGGATGCATAGAACCAGTCGAAGCCCTCGCCCCCTGCGATGTTCGCCTGCAGGTAGCCGCGGTCATGGATCGCCGCCCAGCCTGCCAACGCATCCGCATGGTCGAAGCCGTCGCGCCAGTCGGAGAGCGGCATGTAATTGTCGATGCCAATGAAATCGATGTTGGCATCCGACCAGAGCGGGTCGAGGTGGAAATAGACATCGCCGCTGCCGTCGCCGGGCTGGTGACCGAAATATTCCGACCAGTCGGAAGCATAGCCGACCTTGGTGCCCGGCCCGAGGACCGACTTCACGTCTGCCGCCAGCGCCTTGAAGGCGGTCACGGCCGGATACGTGCTGGCGCTCGAGCGGATCGTCGTCAGACCGCGCATCTCGGTCCCGATCAGGAAGGCATCGACACCGCCCGCCACCGCGCAGAGATGGGCGTAGTGCAGGATCATCCGGCGCAGGCCCCAATCGCTGGTGGGCCCGGTCCAGCTGACAGTGTCGCCCGACACCGCGAACTGCGCCGGGGTGGCCGCGCCGAAGAAGGCCGAGACCTGCGTTGCGGCGGCGGCGGTCTTGTCCGCGGCCCCGGCATAGCCTGCTGCTGGGGAGCAGGTGATCCGCCCGCGCCACGGGAAGCTCGGCTGGCCCAGCGTGGCGGCGTTGATCGAATAGGGGTTGGGCAGTGTATTGCCTGGCGGCACGTCCATCAGCAGGAACGGATAGAAGGTCACCCGCAGCCCGCGCGCCTTCATCTCGCGGATCGCTTGCACCACCGCGAAATCCGCAGGCGTGCCGCCATAGACCGGCCGATCCTCGGCATCGCGGCTGACGAGATGGGCTGCAGCGCGGGAAATTCCGTTGACCGTCCAGACCTTCGGGCTGGTGACCTTTGTCGCCACCTCGACGCCGGGCTTAATCGTGCAGTTGCCCGCGCGCAGATCGTTGCCGAACCAGGCGACGACCAGGCTGACACTCTCCACAGCCGGGGCCATGGCCTGCAGCCGATCGAGGGCGACGACGATGTCGGTCTCGTCGGGCAGCGCGTTCAGGTTCTCGGCCGTGGTGGTGCCACCGGTGGTCTGGCCGAAGACTGTCGCCGTGGCGCCGACCGTCTTGCGCACGGCTTCGGTCGCATAGGTGAACTCGCCCGAGGCCGGGATCATCGTCACCGCCTTCACCAGCCCCTCGGCCGTGTCAGGATCGGCAAGGGGCCGGAAGACCTCGAAGGACAGCTGCGGCAGGCGGTTGCCGTAGGTGGCAAGCGCCAGTTCCTCGAAGACGACATAGGCCGTGCCGCGGTAGGCGGGGGTGTTGGCCGCGCCCATCTTCGCCGAAATGTACGGGTCCGCGGTCTGGGTCTCGTTCCCCGGATACCAGCGCCAGGTGATGCCGGTCATGTCGAGCGGCTTGCCGTCTGCCCAGATGCGGCCGATGCCAGTGATCGGGCCTTCGCAGAGCGCCACGGCGAAGCTGGCGTAGTACAGATACTCGGTCGTCTGGACCCTCCCGCCGCCGCCACCCTTGCCGCCGCCTTGCGTCGTGGTCCTGGTCTCCTCGCGGAAATCGGTCGCCCAGATGATGTTGCCACCGATGCGCATGCGGCCGTAGAGGCGCGGAATGATCGCTCCCTCCGTCGCTGACGTGATCCGAAGACTGTCGAGGCGCTGGCCCTCGATCTTCTGCGCCGGGGCCAACGAGGACACGATCCAGCTGTCCACCACCGAACCGATGGTCGAGCCGATGAATCCACCGATGGCGGCACCGGAGAAACCAAGGATCGCGCCGCCAAAGGCCCCGCCAATGGCGGAACCGACGGCGCCGAGGACGAGCGTGGCCATTGCGGAAACTCAGGGTTCGAAGGGTTGTGGGGGTCAGCGTGCAGCGAACAGGAAGGCGAAGGCGATGCGGCGTCGCCAGGCGGTCGTGAGCGGTTGCTCGATCACGCCGAGGCGGTCGTAGGCGTGCAGGAATGTGTCGGGGCCGGTGAGGATCCCGACATGCTTGGCGATCGCGCGGGGCATCATGCGAAACAGGATCAGCGCACCGGGCCTGGCGTCAGATGGACCGATCTCAGGCATCATACGCCGCGCGCCGTCGGCCAGCACCTCGCGCGGCCCGGTCTCGCCCCAGTCGCGGCTGTAGGGCGGGATCGGAAATGGCTCCGGCCCGACCACCTCGCGCCAGACGCCGCGTGCGAGTCCGAGGCAGTCGCAACCGACCCCGCGCAGGCTGGCCTGGTCGTGGTAGGGCGTGCCCAGCCAGGACCGGGCAGTGGAGATGACACGGGCCGGATCGGCTGCCTTCACAACACCGCCCCCTCGTGACCGCCGTCCTTGGTGGCGTATCGCAGGACTGCGTCCTGACCGGGTATGTGCGGGAAGCCCCGGAAGTTCGCGACATTGGCGAACTTCGCGCCGCAGGTCGCGATCCGCTTGTCGCAGCCCGCCCGGACAACGAAGGCATCCGTCGCCGTGATAGGTCGCACTGGCGCTTCCAGCAGGATCAGGATCGCCACCCCGTCGACGAGGTCGTGCGACAGCACCTCGACCCGCCGCCCGGCATTCGCGCCGGTCGACCATTCGACGAGCCCGAAGGCGAACCAGCCCGCCGCGAAACTGCCAAGGCCGGAGGCCGTGAAGGCCCGGTCGCGCAGCACATCGATGACCGCGCCGGTCCCTTTGTAGGCCGATGCCTCGAGATTCATGCCGCAACGCACATCGCCCAGCGCGGCGTCGCAACTGGCCTGGAACGTTCGCCCGACCGTCTGGCCGAGGACATGGGCGAGGCTGCGCACCTCGGCCACGAAGGCCAGCCGCCCGCGCCGGATCTGGCCGATGGCGCCTCGGCGCAACAGCACGCGCTGCACCGGGTTGGCCCAGCTCACCCGCCAGACCTCGACGGCCGCATTGTCCCAGCGACCGTCGAGGATGTCGGTCTCGGTGATCCGGTCGGAGGACAGCACGCCCTGCGCATCCTGTGCATCGACCGAGAGGTCTGACCCCGACCGGACCTCGGACGCCGTCAGCCCGCTTTCCGGTTCGAACTCGGTGCCGTCGAACGACAGGGTCCGGTCATGGTCTGTGAAACCGAAGGCGACGCCATCGGCGCGGGTGATGCGCCAACACCAGGCAAGCGTGGTCGTGCCCTCGTCGAGGTGGGCCTGAAGTGCGGGCGAAAGCGACTTCACTTCCGCCCCCAGCCGCGCAGGAGAGCTACGGACGCGAGGAGCGAAGACACGACGCCTCCGGTCGCGCCGGTCAGGGCATAGAGATTGAAGGGGCGAATATCGAGCGTGCCGGTAGCCAGGTCGAAATCCGCCAGCCCGGCCAGAGAGAGGCCGGAGGCGGCAAGGCAGGCCAGATAGACGAGGCCACGTGCGAGGGTCCAGTTCATGGTCATGCTCCGATCAGGGTCTTGAGGAAGGTGAAAATGCGGGTGGTCAGGCTCGGCGCCGCCTGCACGGGCGCGGGGTCGGCGCCGCCTGCACGGGCGCGGGGTCGGCGGCGGCCGTGGAAGGGGCAGGTGACATGGGGATCGACGGTGGATTGGGGATCGGGCGCAGCAGTGCCAGCGCCTCGGTCTCGCTGAGCCGCCGGATCGGTCGCGAGAAGTCAACCCGGCCGTTGCGGTCGACCGACCAGACCGGAATGGTGCCGGTCGGGTAGCGGCCCCTGGCGAAGAGATCGCGCTCGGTCTCGCGCCGGGACCGGACGGCGGCGGGCTTGAGCCAGCCCATGAATGCCGCAGCCGCTGCTACCCGGTCGCCCGCGTTCAGGCGCCGTGTCAGCAAGGCCTTCGCGATGCCGCCGGTGTTGTAATGGAAGGAGACCAGCGCATCGAATTCGTGGGGTTCCAGCGGCACCTTCACGGTGCGCAGCACCTCGACCTCGTAAGTGGCGAGATCGGCACGGAGGAGCCGGAAGGCCTCGCGGATCCCGGCATCGAGATCGGCGGGCATCCCGCGTGTCATCCGCGCCGGATCGGGTGGCCCGGCCGCGGCCGTATGACCGATGCCGAAGGTCCAGACGTCCTTCACGTCGAGATAGGGTCCGGGCACGACGCCTTCGTGCCGGATCAGGGCCAAGAGCCCACGATCAGAGGTTTGCATGGGATTACCCGAGGGTTGAGAGGAAAAAGATCAGGAAGGCGACGGCGAGGCCGATGCGCAGCCGGTGGGCAAAGGCCTGTCCGGGGTCGGCAGGATCGCAGCGCAGCGAGCGGGCAAGGCGAAGGATCTCATGCATCGGCGTCATCCTTCCCGACCCGGCGGAGCTTCGCGAGGATCAGTTCGATGAAGGCCGCCCCGAAGACGCCGACCAGGTAGGCGGCCGAGCCGACCGCCCCGCCCGCGGCGACGGCACCATCAGGCAGACCGAGCCAGTCCGCCACGATCACGATGGAAAAACTGCCCATCCCTGCGGCGATCAACCCGCCGAGTAGGACATGGCGCAGGGCTTCGCGCAGCGCCATCCGGGTGGTCAGGGCATTGGTGGCACCGCCCAGCGCGCCCCAGAAGGCCAGCATCAGCGCCGTCGAGGCAGCGATCTCGCGCCAAAGGTGGGACCAGAAGGATTCGTCGTTCATGTGCGGATTTCCACGAGAGGGATCGAGGTGATCGACCCGAGGCGTTCGAGGTCGAGGGTGACGTCGAGGGCGTCGGTGTCGAAGCGGACGGGGACGTCGAACTCGAAGCCTGCAGTGATGGCCACGCCCGCGGCCGGGGCGGTGGCGAAGGTGATGAGGCCGGTGGTTGTCGAAACCGACCAGCCGGAGGCTTGCGGCGTGCCGTTCAGGGCGATGGTCACGGTTCCCGCGACAGGCTTGGTGATGGCCCGCGTCCAGGACTGCGCGCCCGAGGTGTAGCGCTTGGTGAGCTGGAACAGAGTGGCCGCCCCGTTCCCGGTGCCAATCGGCTGGTTGATCGGGCTCGGTGTCTGCGATGGCAGGCAGGACTTGAAATCGGCCCAGTCCTTGAAACGGAAGCCGTGCAGGCGGCCGTTGCGGGCCTCGAAGAAGGCGACGACCGCCGCAAGATCGTCGGCGCGGCGAATGCCATAGGCCACGTCGTAGCGGCGGCGGCTGTTGGCCCAGCTCGCATTGCGTTCCTCGGCCCCGCTTGCCACTTCGACGATCTGGGTGCGCCGCTCGGGGCCGCCGCGCGCGCCCCGGCTGATGTTGTCCGGAAACCTGACCTCGTGAAATGCCATCACATCCCCCTTCGGCCCAGCGACACGGCGCGGACGATGTCGCTGGCCACCTGTGTGCGGGATTGCCGAAAGCTTTCGGCGTCGCGGGCGTTGATCGTGACGTTGACGGTTGATGCGCCCGCCTGGCCGTAACCGGCCGCCTCGCGCCGGGAGAGAACCCGCTCCCCGCGTTGCAGGATCGCGGGCACCTCATCGGGGCGCAGCCCGGCCCAGCCACCACTGTGCATGCGCGGCGCACCCGCGAATGCCAGCGCCGGGACCATCCGGCCGGGACCAGGGGCGCCGACGATCCCGCCCGCATGCAGGATGTTCGCGAAGATCCCGCCCGCCCCGCCCAGCGCGCCGGAAAGGGCGTTCGCAATAGGGCCGAGGATGAAACGACGAGCCGCGAGCTTCGCCAGATCGGCGATCATCGACGTGACCAGGTCGCGGAAGTCGAGCTTGCCGGTCTTCACGAAGTCGCCGATGGCATTCTCGGCCGAAGTGAAGGCCCCGACCAGCGCGCTGCCGATGTCCCCACCGATGTCGCGCGCCTTGGCGGCATAGTCGGCGAGCGCGGCCGTGACGGCTTGCCAGCCGGTGAGGGCCGCGTCCGCGCCTTGGGCTGCAGCCGCCCCCGCGTCGCGTGCAGCGCCGCCAGCGCCATCGGCGGCGGTGGCCGTGTCATTCAGCCCGGCTGTCAGGGCATCGGCTGCACCAGCCGCATCCGCCAGCGCGGTTTCGGCCTCCGTCCCTGTGCTAGTCACCGCATCCTTCAGCGCCTGCCAGCTGGCGAGCGGCCGACTGGCGGCATCGGCCAGCATCCCGGCCGCCTCGCGATAGCCATCGGCGCGGGCGCGGGCATCGTCGGCCATCGCGCCAAGCCCGAGATCGGGCGGTTCCAGATAGGTGCGTGACAGCGCGGCCGAAAAGGCGTCTGCCGCGGCAGTACCGGCAGCGGTCGCAGCCCCCTCAAAGGGATTGCCGATGCGGCCGAGTTCCACCGGATCGAGGATGCCGATCCGCACGCCACCTTCGCCGGTGGCCCATTCCGGTAGCAAGGCCAGCGCCGCGTTCAGGGTCTCGATGAAGCTGTTGATGCGGGTGACGACGCCATTCAGCATCGCCTCGACGCCCGAGATCAGCCCGTTTGCTGCCTGGAAGGCGAAATCGCCGATGGCGCCCGGCAGACTGCCCCAGATCGCAACCGCAGCGTCATAGGCCCCCTGGAAGATTGCGGCCGTCCGGTCACCGAAGCTGACGACGCCTGCGATGGTGCCTTCCAGCGCCGAGAGGCCCGCCGCCTTCAGGCCCTCCCACCCGGCCGCCATCCGCGCGAGGGCCGCGTCCAAGGACAGGCTGATGCGCGACCACACCTCGCGGGCTAGATCGCCAAGCAGGCGAAGGGCCTCGCCCACGCCGCCGACCCGAGTGACCAGCTGCGAGAACTGATAGACCAGCTCGCCCGCGCCGACGATCAGCGCGCCGATGCCGGTACGGATCAGAGCGCCGCGCAGGAATACGAGCGCCGTCGCGAGCCCGCGCACCGACAGGGCGGCTGCGGCAAGCCCCGCGACCCAGCGCCCGGCCATGACAGCAGCGAAGGTCGCGGCATACGTGGCGAGACGGCCGAGGTTGCCGATCAGCGTGTCGATGGCCAACCGCAGGATGCCACCGTCTGACGCGAGGGCCACGAAGGCATTGGCCAGCGCCTCAATGGTCGGGGCGACCGCCACGGCGATCCGGTTGCGCAGACCCTCGAAGACGAGGGAAACGGTGCCCAGCGCCAGTTGCGTGCGGCGCAGCGCCTCCAGCGCATCGCCGTCCAGAACCGCGCCAAGGTCGGATGCCTGGTCGCCAAGTCGGGCCATCTCGGCCCCGCCGTTGCGGAGAAGCGGCAGGAGGCGGGTGGCGTCCGAGGCCATGGCCTCGAGATAGAAGGTCATCTCCTGCTGGCTGAGACCCGCCCGTTCCAGCGTGTCGACGTAAAGCTGCAGCGCCTCGGGGCCTGAGAGGCGGGCGAACTGATCGGCCGTCACACCCACGCGCGGGGCGACATTCTCGAAGAAATCTGCCATCGGCCCGCCACCGGTCTGCAGGAAATCCCCGACCCGGTCGTTCACGTCCTTCAGGATGTCGGCCAGCTTCTCTTGTTCGATGCCAACGGTGCGCGCCCCGGCCGACCAGCGCTGCAGGGCCTCGGGCGTGGCATTGGCGACCTGCGCGAACTGCCGGATCTGGGCGGCACTCTCGGCGGTGGATCGGACGATCAGCCCGAGCGAGGCAGTCGCGGCGGCAGCGGCGGCCCCGAGGGCAAGGCCAGCCCGGCGCGCAAAGGCGGCCAGCCGGGTGTTGGCCAGTTCCATCTCGCGTGACAGGCGGCCGAAGCCGCGGGCACCGGCCTCCCCCACGCCCTCCAGTTCGGCGCGCACGCGACGTCCGCCCTCCGCCACGAGGCGGACGGAGACCTTCTTCTCAGCCATTCCGGCGTCCTTCCATCTGCTCGTTGAGTTTGCGCACCATCACCGCCTCGATCTCGGGCAGCAGTTCGGCGGTGATCAGGGCGTTGACGCCCAGCGCTTGCGCCAATGCCAGCGCCGCGCCCATGTCCCATCCGATGACGGCCCCCGGTGCGATGCGCAGCTGGCCGCCGAGGCGCTGGGTCAGGTCCCAGACCTGCCAGCCCTCGATTGTCAGCGGCCGGTTCAGCTTTGCGGGGCAGTCCGGGCAGGGGCCCGCGCAGGCCGCGCAGTAGCCGTCGCCCCCGCCGAAGGACCAGTCGGCGAGGGCGCGGAGGCGTTTTTTTCCTGATCCAGCATCAGGCCGCGGGCGACGTATTGCGCCTGGAAGGCCTCGAAGACCGGCCAGATTTCGAGAAGGGCGTCGATCCCCGCTGGGCTGACGGGCATAAGGTTGCCATTCTCGTCACCGACACCTTCCCATTCCAGCACGGCGCGGCGCGCGACGGCCTTGGCCATGGCCAGCGCCAGGTCTTCCTGGCTGGAGGTTTCCGACAGGCCCTCGATGGCGGGATCGGCGCGGGCCGAGACCATCAGCGCGGTGGTCAGGGGCGCCACCAGCACGCGCAGTCCGGGCAGCAGGTCCAGCCATTCGGGCCGGTTGGACAGGTTCAGGCGGATCATGGTTAGTATCCCGTGACGGTGTTGACGAGGACGGCGGTGCACATGCGGGCGGGGCTGGTGGCTTTGGCGGCCTGCCAGTCGAAGGTCGCCTGGATGCCTTGCGGCCCCGGGATCTCGATCCGCGGGACGGGCAGGTAGACGGCGTGGGCGGTGAAGGTGAAGCTGGCATTCGCGCCGAGGCTGTAGGCGAATTCGAGCTCGCAGGGCGTCCCGTCGATGGCTTGGGTGACCAAGGTGCTATCGGCGAAGCGCACCTCGATCCGACCGGTCAGGGCCGCCATGCCGGGATCGGCGCCCTCGATCTTGCCGTCGTTCCGGATGGTCTCGATCCGGTCGAGGCCGTTGGCATAGGTGATCTCGGCCGACACGACATTGCCCAAGGCGGTGCCGTTGCGCTTCACTACCCCGTTGAAATGGCCGAAGCGCTGCAGGCCCAGCGCGGTCGGCGTGCCCGCAGCCGTGGTGGCAGCGATGGCCTCGCCCTGCGCGATCAACCGTGCGGTAGCGGTCAGCAAGCCGGATCGGTTCATCTGCCACGAAAGCTGGTCCATCACGCAGCCTGCGTACATCGCGAAGCGCGGCACCTCGGGCATGGCCACTTCGATGGCCATGGAGGGCAGGGTCCAGTTCCCCGACTGGAAGGTGTGGGTTTTGGGCGTGGTGCCGGTCGTGGTCGGGGATCCGAAAGCGGCCTTCAGCCAGAAGCCGAAGGCCTCCACATCGATCGGCACCACCACCTCGCCATCGGCGGTGACGGCGTCCTTGATGGGGGCCAGGGGATCGCGGCCGTAGCCGAGCAATTCCGAATTGAGCAGCGGCTGTTCCGCGCCCAGTGTGGTCCGGGCGAAGGGCATCAGCCGATAGCCGCTGGCGGGCGGGGTTCCGTAGACGGTTTCGAATGCAAGCGCCATCTGCGCCCGCGCGCCGTGTGCGCGTGCCATGAGGGTCTCCTATGTGGGGGGTGTCAGGCCAGAGGGCCGGTCGTGGTGTAGTGCAGGACGACGGTGATGACCGCCGCCTTCAAGGCCGCCGCTCCTTCGACGGGCAGGTCGACGGAGGCTGGGGCATCAGGTTCGACCCAGTCGCAAAGGCCGCCCAGCGTCCGGTCGGCCTCCAGCGCCGCGCCGATTGCGCCGATCAGGTCGTCGAAAGCGCTGGCCCGGCCGGTTCCCGCCTGGACGACAACCTCCAGTTCGGCCCGGTGCTGGTAGTGATAGCGCAGGGGCGACAGAGTCACTTCCGGCTCACCCGGCTGGCCGTCGCGCAGGATGATCAGCCCGGCCGCCGGGATCCGTTCGGGCACGATCTCGTCACGCAGGGTGAGGGCGGCAAGCGGCTGTAGCCGCGCACGCAGCGCGGCGAGGACGGTTTCGCGGGTGGTGGGCATTCCTGCTATTTTCTGATCTGGTGTTGACGACGGGGCCGACCTTCGGCTGCATGTCGAAGTTTCAACCGAGGGAGCCGAGATTGCCAAGTCGCGCGTTTACGATCTTCAATAATAGAAAAAGACTCGAAGTTCTAGAAATAGCTCAGGTTTTTCAAGATATTAACAATCGACCGGGGCCGAATACAAAATATAGTCTTCTAAATGGCGCTCTCGTTCTTCTTGTATCAAGCTGGGAAATATACTGCGAGGAAGTCTGTCGGCAGGCTGCCGAGATCATAAACGGCAGGCCTTCGCTCACATTTGCCAATCTGGACGAAAAGCTGCGCAAAGACCTCATTCAGTATGCGGGAAGCCAATATAAAGGTAATCAGGACCCGCTGCTTGAAAAGGTTGCACTGCTTCCTGACGGTGGATGGAGACAGCTCTTAGTTGATCGACTCGCTGAGTACACACCTGACTTCAATACACCGAAATTCTCGCGGCAGCGCGGCAAAGACCTCAATGGACTATTTCGGCAGGTCTTGGGCATAAAGATTTCAACGGCGCTGGAGGCATTCCTCGAAGATCAAGGTCTTTGCGGTCGACTCGATGCAGTAGTCACATTGCGTGGGGAGATTGCCCATACCGGTGATGCGCAAGCGGGAAATCGGCTGACACCCGCCCTTCTTCGCCAGCATACAGCTTCATTCATCGAGGCCGCTGCAGCGATTGATGTCATTATTCATTCTGAATTCAGAAACAAACTCGGCTTTGCGCCGTGGCAGATCACGCAACCGGTTCGAGAAGCGCTAAGGCAGGTCGCACGCAACAAGCTCTAGCCGAAACTGAAGCGCACGAACTTGGTATGTTTATAGCCACCCCGCCACGATCCGCCCCGGAACGCCGTCGATGGCCCTTTCCGCATCCCGCGCGAGATCCAGTCGCTTCCGCAGTTTAACCTGCGGCACCAAGAGGAAGATCGGCACGGTGGTAAGCCCGCGGCCGGTCTTCGCGCGGGATGCCACGGCGCGTCCCTTGCTGTTCAACCGCCCCTCAGCCACCAGCAGGCTCGGGCCCCGGCGGCGGTAGATGAAGCGCAGCCGCAGTCCCGTGCGACGTTCCCATTCGCCGGGGGTGATCCGGCCGCCGCGGGTGGACTTGCCTGCGGCCGGGGTGGGGATGGCCAGCCAGAAGCCGTTGCGCGACCGGATCAGCGGCCCCGTGTTATGCGCGCTGACGATCACTGGCGCGTTCGACCAGACCAGCGCCGCGGCGTTCAGGCTCTCGCCGCCCTTGGGATAGGTGGCGAGCCGGATCGAGTTGCCGAGCCGGGTGCCGAGGCCAGCGCCGGTGATCTGGCTGCGCCAGGCGGATTTCAGGCCCGCGCTCGCCTCGCGCATGGCGGTTGTGACGGCTTTTTCACCGGCAGCAATTTCCGCCTGCATCAGGGCGGCGAGGTCGGGGCTGATTTCAAGCTTCAGCTTCATGCTGGCCTCAGGTCCAGCGTCCAGATCAGCCGTTCCGGGTCGCGCAGGGGTTCTCCCTGGATGACATGGCTGTCCGCGCCGATGACGATTACATCGCCCGGCCGTGGGGCGGGCAGGTCGGCCACGCGCACATCGACCACCGTCGTGTCGCTGACGAAGCGGCCCGCGCCGAAGTCGGTGACGCGGTCGGGCGCGCGGCCGATGATGCGGATCGGGCGTTCCTCGGAGGTGGTGGCCGAGATCCAGAGGGCGGGAGCCGCCATGGAAGCATGGGTGAAGATACGGTCCATGGCGGCGGCAAAGACGGACATGGGTGGGTCCGTCAGTTCGACGTGTGAAGCCGGATCGCCAGCCGGGGCCGCTTGTTCACCGGCAGGATCGAGGCCTCGGTCATCACGTCGATCCAGCGGCCTTTCTCGTCCAGATGCTGACGCGCATAGAGCGGCAGGCCGATGGTGTTGGCGGTTTCCAGCAGGTTCGCCGGGCCGCCATAGGTGGTGAAGGTGTCCATCGTGCCGAGCGGGAAAGCGATGCCTTCGTTCGCCGGGACCAGCCGTTCGGTCGCCTTGGTCGAGAGGGTGACTGTGCCGGAGTATTCCTCGAAGAGGATGCCGCCGAAGGGGAAGTTCCGCCGCACATCCTCACGCAGCGGCTGGGCGCCGGTCGAGGCGTAGAACTTGTAGGCTTCCTCGGTCTTGGGATGCGCGATCAGCTTGTCGAAGAACTCGCGGCTGACCAGCGCATGGACCGACGTCATCGCCTCGCCGAGGAGGTTGTCCTCGATGGCGCGCAGCACTTCGCGCACCTTGCCCTGCACGTTCGTGCCCGCAGTGCCGAGGACGAAGTCGACCGAGATCTGCGCCAGGCCGAATTCGGTGAAGTAGTTGTAGAGGGTGGTCCCGGCGCCGTCCTTCACGATGCCGCGCAGCGCGTTCATCTCCATGTATTCCCGCGTCTGGGCATGCTTGCGCCGCATCAGCAGGAGCTTCCGGTTCATCACCTCCACAAGGGGATCGGCTGCATCGAAAGCGCCCAGCGCGGGGGCGCCTTGGATGTCGGCCGGCAGGACCACATCGTCATGCGGGATCCACGGCAGGGCGAAGGACCGCATGGACCGGCCTTCGCGGGTGCCGACTGTGGCTGGGCCGCCGAGGGGGACGGAGGGCAGAAGGCTCAGGACGCCTTCGTACTGCTCGATGATGACCGAGCGCTGGCTGACCCCTTCGAAGCGGAAGAGGCCGATCTGGGCGAGGCGGGTGTAGAGGTTGGGCAGGATGTTGATGGCCTGCGTCATCTCGGCCAGCGAATAGCCGCCAGCGTCGAAGGGATTGCGGACGAGGGTCATGGGATGCTCCGGGGGATGAGGGGATGGGCGCGGCCGGGTAGGCAGCGTCAGACGCCGTCGCGGGCGATGATGCCGACGGCGGCCAGTTGGGTGATCTTCGCGGCGATCTTGGCCGCATCGTTGACCGTTGCCTCGTAGACGAGGGCAGCGCGCGAGACGATGGCGGGACCGCGAGTGACCACGATGCCGACAGCATCGGCGAGCGTGGCGTTCACCGGGTAGAGCAGGACGGAGACTGCGGTTTGCGAACCGTCGGCCCCGGTCGCGGGCGAGAGAGTGTATTTACCACTGGCCGTGATGCGCCCCAGGACCGACCCTGCCGGATAGGACAGACCAAGCTGCAGGGTGATCACCTCGCGGGTGTAGTTCGGGTTGACCTCATATTTGAGGACGTCGCCCATGCTGGGCGGTTCCGTCAGGACGGGCATTGTTCAGTCTCCAGGATGTTCGGGGGATGGGGTGCGCTGCACGATGGCGCGCGCGGCAGTGATCGGTGCCGGTATCAGCGCGAGGCGGCGGCCGACTTCTTCGCGGCCGCGACGATGGGGCTTTCCTTCGCGCCTGCGGCCGGGGCAGTGGCGATGATGCCCGCGGCATCGCTGCGCGCGGCAAGATCGGCCAGAACCTTTGCGCGCAATGCTTCCGGCTTCACGCCCTTGGCGACAGCATCGGCGGCATCGATCTGGACGCCGAGCCGGGCTGCCTGTGCGCAGACCTGTGCGACCTCGGCTGCCTCGGCGCGGATGGCTTCGGGCGACATCGCGGCGGCCGCCGTCTGCGGCGGTGCGATTGCCGTGGGCGTGGCCGGTTCCGGCGGGGTGCTGGCAGCAGGCTGCGCATGGTCTTCGGGGGCAGTGGTCATCATCGGGCCCTTTCCTCTGGGGGTGGTTGTGCCGCGGGGTGCGGCGGCGAAAGCGCGGAAGGCGGTGACGGGATCGGCCACCTCGTCGGCGAGACCGGCGAAGACGGCCGCCTCGCCGCGGAAGACGGCGGCCTCGGTGCCCAGCGCGCGAAGGGTGTCGAGGCGACGGCCACGCCCTTCGGCGACGGTTTCGGCGAAGAGCTGCCGCAGATCCTCCAACTCGCCTGCGATCCGGTCGCGGACGGCCTCGGGCAGCGGCTGGTAAGGGTTCGCATCGACCTTGCGCGCCCCGGCATGGATCAGCGTCACGGCGATGCCCTTCTGGTCGAGCGCCCCGCTCATGTCGCTGTGCATGGCCACGACGCCGATGCTGCCGACGGCCCCTGTGCGCGGCAGGATGATCCGGTCGGCCTGGGAGGCGAGGGCGTAGGCGGCCGAGAGGGCGTGATCAGCGACGAAGGCATGGACGGGTTTCACCTGACGCACGGCCCGGATGCGATCCGCCAGATCGAAGGCCCCGGCCACTTCGCCCCCGAAGCTGTCGATGTCGAGAGCTATGCCGCGAATGGCAGGATCGGCCAGCGCCGCCTGCAGCTGGGCGGCAATGCCCTCGTAGGAGGTCAGCCCCGAGGATTGCCCGATCCAGGCGCCGCGATGGACCAGCGTGCCCGCGATCTCGATGACGGCGATCCCGTCCACCACAGCGAATGGCTGGCCACCATTCCGTGCCTGGCGGTTGGTCAGATCATCATCGAAGAGAGAGGCGCGGGCGGGCAGGGTGGCAGTGGCCTGATCCTCTGCCGTGACCTCCAGCCCCTCGACGCTGATTTCCCTGCCGGTGATCCGCGGGCCAAGCCCGGCCAAGAAGGCCAGCGCCTTGGCGGGATCGACCATCAGGGGTGTGTTGAAGACGCGCTGCGCGATCTGGGTGTGGTGCATCATCCCTCCTCCGCGGGCCTGGGATCCCGGTCCTCGCCATCCTTTTCTTGATTGCCGCTGTCCTGCTGATCTTGCTGCCGGTCCTCGGTATCTCCCTGTCCAGTGCCGTCACTTGCCGCCTGCGCCGGTGATCCTGGCCGCCGGAAGTCGAGACCCAGTTCTGCCTCGCGCTTGCGTTCGGCGGCGATCTCGCGGTCGACCTGTTCGGCGTCGTATCCCCGCTCTGCGATGGCCTGCGTACGGGATTTGAGACCCGCCTCGATCTGCAGGATCTCCGCCGCTGCATCCTTGGCCGGATCGATCCAGTCCCACTTGGTGGGGAGCCAGTCGCAGGCGAGGTATGCGCGCCGGTCAGCGGAATAGCCCTGCAGGTCGATGGCCCCCGCCAGCACGGCCATGTCCATCCAGCGTGTCCAGACGGCACGGCAGAGCTGGTAGACCATCACCGAATGCTGGAAGGCCGAGATGCGGCGGCGGAAGTCGACGAGGGCGATCCGCGTGTTGGAGAAGTTCCCCTTCGCGGTATCGCCGGTCAGATAGCCATAGGGCACGCCCAGCGCTGCGCCGATCTGAAGGAGCGTGCGGTACTGGAAGGGCTCATAAGTGCTGCCCGAGTCCGGGGTGGACGGCGTCGTGACATCTTCGCCCGGGTCAAGCCGCACCACCTGACCGGGTTCTACCTCCAGATCCTCTTCGGCCGGATCGAGGGCCGTTTCCGGAGCGGGCGAGGTGATGAACATCGCGAACATCGCCGCGGTCTTTTTCCGCTCCAGTTCCGCGTCGTCGTAGAGGTCCAGCGTGAAGAGTTTCACCACGGCCGCCGCAAAGCGTGAGACACCGCGCAACTGGCCCGCCTCGACGGGGTCCAGGATGTGGATGACCTCGGAGGCAGGAACCCGGACGGTTTCCCCGGCCAGCCCCGGATCGGTCATGTCGCCCGGGTGGCGGCGCAAGAAGTGATAGGCCACCCGGCGACCGATGCCGTCGAATTCGATGCCCTGCCGGATTGATCCCGCGCCGGGCAGACCGCGGGTCATGTCCTGGGGCAGCATTTCCGAGGGCAGCATCTGCAGCTGCATCGGCACGGTCAGCCCGTCTTCCGGCCGCCGGGCGCGGATGCGCAGGAAGACTTCGCCCGCCAGAAACACCTCGCGTGCCGCCCGGCGCTGGAGGCCGAAGAAATCGGTCAGGCCCTCGGCATCGGCTTCGTCGGTCCAGGCGAGCCAGAGCTTCTGCAACTCCTCCTTCTTCGTTGCATCGGCGATCTTCGACGAGGGCTTGATCCCGTCACCGACGACATGGTTCGCAAAGGCATCGACCGCGTTCGCGGCATAGCCGTTGTTGCGGACGAGCCAGCGCGCGCGGGCGGTGATGGTCTCGCCCGAGGCGGCGATCAGCGTGTTCACATGCGCGCGGGTGGCCCGGAACCCGCGCATGCGGCGGTGGGACTGCGCGGCGTCGAAGCCACCGATGATGGACCCTAGCCGCGCGCGGAAGGCGTCGAAGACCATCGTCAAAGCCCCTTGGTCGCGACGGTGCCCCAGCGACGGCGGCGGGCAGGTGTGCCGCTGGCCGCTGCGATGCGCCCCTCCAAGTCCCGGATCGCCGCGGCCAGTTCGGCATCCGAGCCATAGGTCACGGTCTTGCCGTCGTAGCTGACGCTGCGCAGCCCGGCGAAGCGGGCTTCCTGCAGCGCGGTCAGCAGGGCCTGCATGCGTTCCAGGTCCATCAGTCCCTCATGAAGTTCGGGGTGTAGGCCCGCCGTTTCCGGCGTGGCGTGGTCAGGGTTCCGGCTTTGGGTGCGGCCGATGCCGCCGTTTCCGTCGCCGTGGGCACGGCGGCGGGCCGGCGCGTTTCCACGCCCGCCTGCGCCTCGAGCCGCCGCCAGGTGGCCTCGTCCCACCGGTCGGCGCCGAGGATCCACGCCGCGGCGCGGGCATAGACCCGGCAGTCCAGCGCCTCGTTCCGTTCGCGCATCTTCTGCCATTCCTGGTGGGCATAGCCGCGCTTGTTGCGGATCGTGACCAGCTGCTCGGCCACCAGCTGTTTCAGCCATTCGGTGTCGGCCCAGCCGGGCAGGTGGATCGTGCCGGGGGCATCGAGGACGCCCATCGCCCGGTCTTCGTCCGAGGGGCGTTCGATCCGCAGGAACCGGTAGGTTTCCGCCTTGAATGTTGCCGTGGCCACCGACCAGAGCCGCGCCCCGCGGCGGAGCCGTTTGCCACCGATGGTCGCATCTACGAAGGTCGGGCCGGAGACCGGCGCCGAGCGGTTGAAGCCCTCAAGCCCCTTCAACGGGGCCACCTGTTCGAAGCCAACCTTGCGGGACCAGGCATAGACCGCCGCGGCCTCGTAGCCGGTGTCGATGCCCAGCCGTGCCACGGTCATGAAGGCACCGTTGGCATGCTGCCACGACCGGCTGAGAAGGGCAGTCAGCTTGTCCCATGCGGCCGGATCATCAGGCCCGCCCGGGATCACGATGTGATCGACAAGCCAGCTTTCCAAGCCCCGGCCCCAGGCCCAGATATCGACCTCGATCCGGTCCCTCTGAACGTCGGCCCCGGCCGTCATGAACAGCCCGGCCAGCGGCACAGTGCCGGGCTTCCACGCCTCGCGGCGATCCGCCAGCCGTTGCCATTCCGGCGCGTCGCCCGACTCGACCCATGTCTCGCCGAGAAGCGTGTTGCGCGCCGCGCGCAGCGTCTCGTCCGACCCTTGGGCCGCCAGCCATTCCCGCGCGACGTCGGACCAGCTTTTCCACCCGAGCGGCGAATAGAGCGCCGAGAGGTGAAAGCCGATGGCCTTCGGATCCCTGGAAACCGCTGTTGCCCGCCATTCCCCCTTGGCGAGCATCTCTGTCTTGTGGTGCTCGGCGATGGGGCGTTCGCAGCCCTCGCAATGGTAGGCGGCGGTTTCCGGCTTTCCCTTCGCCCAGCGCAGGCGGTCGAATTGCAGCCATTGCATGGTGCCGCAGTGCGGGCAGGGCACGAAGTAACGCCGCTGGTCCGATGCCTCGAACTCGCGCTCGATGCGCGACAGCCCCCGGATCGTGGGCGTCGAGACCATGAACACCTTGCGCCGGTGCGAGAAGGTCGTGGTCCGCGCTTCGGCCAGCGTGACCGGATCGCCTTCCTCGTCGGCCGAGGCGGGATAGGCGTCGACCTCGTCGAGGAAGACGTAGCGCGCTGGCATCGACCGCAAGCCGGTCGCCGAGTTGGCCCCGGTCAGGACCAGGATGCCGCCGGGAAATTCCTTCGACAACATCGAATTGCCCGCGTCCCGCGACCGGGCCGGGTTCACCCGCTCGCGCAGCGCCGGGCTGTCCGCGATGAGGGAATCAAGGCGGCCGCGCGAGGTGCGTTTCGCCAGTTCGAGGCTCGGCAGCACTGCCAGCATCGGCCCCGGCGCATGATGGATGACGAAGCCGATCCAGTTGTTGCCCGCTTCCGTGGCCCCGACCTGCGCGGCCTTCATGAAGGTGATGCGCTGCGCGGGATGGCCGGGCGAGAGCGCATCCATGATCTCGCGTAGATAAGGGGCCCGGGCGGTGCGATAGCGCCCCGGTTCGGCCGCGCCCCGCGACGACAGCCATCGATGCTGATCCGCCCATTCCGACACCGTCAGGTTCGGATCGGGGCGCAGGCCCTGTCGCCAGACCCGCAAAAGGTCCTCGGCGCCGTCGAAACCGAGGTCGAGACCCGCGGTCAGACCGTTGTCGTCCTCCTCATCATGCAAGCGAGACCCTGAGGTCGGCGAGGGCGTCGAGCTGTTCGCGGACATGGGCTTCCAGCACCCTCTGCATGATCGCGGTCTCGATCGTCACCGATGCCCCGGATTGCCGTTCCACCTCCGCCATGATCTGCGCCGCCATCAGCGCGGCCACCCGTCCGGGCCAGGTCACCCAGACATCCCGTTCCTGCCGCGCCAGGCGGAACACCAGCGTTTCCGCCCGCGCGCGATCGACCAGCGTGCCCTTCTTCTTCTGAACCGCGATCTGCTTGTCCTGCGCGGCATAGACCGTCAGCAGCGTGCGCGCCTTGATGTAGGACGAGGTCTCGCCCGCACCGCTGGCCAACCCATCCCCACCCAGGCTGCGGCGCTGCTGGTCGGGGTCCGTCATCTCCGCCCGGCGCACGTCGGAGGCCGCTGCATTGATCGACCCGTCGTCGTACACCACCAGCCGCCCGTTCTTGCGCGCCTTCTGCACCCCACCGCGGGACAGGCCGGAATGGGCCGCATACTCGCGTTCGCTCATGCCTTTCATGGCGCTGTGAATCCTATCAAGATATTGAAAATAAACAGGAAAAAACAATCATTCCCGTTGATTGTCTTCCCCTCTGGAGCGATTCTGTTGTCCATCAGCAGGCCGCATCGCGCCGATCCCAGGAGGGCTTCACCATGACCACGACCACCATCCGCATCGACTATTCCACCCTTCCCGAGGGCTTCGACCTGAGCCGCCCGGATGCCATTGCCGAGGTCATCGAGCAGGCGTTGCGCGAGAGCGGGATCCCGGCCGAGGCCTCCGACGTCCTGTCGCACCTGAAGATCGAACTGCCCACCGCCCAGCTGGGTGCCGCCAGCCGCACGCTGGCCGAGATGCGGCTGATCTGACCAGAGCGATCAGAACGCACTGATATTGCTCCGATTTGCCTACGATCATCCGCCCGACAGAGCGATGGTGTTGGCACCAGAACGATGCAACTCACCGAAGGATGCCCCGCCATGACCACCCGCCGCGCCAGCGACAATTCCAAAGCCCTCGACGCCTTCATCGCCGCCAAGGCCGAGATCGACACGATGCTGGAGCGCCTGAAGGCCCTCAGCGACGACCACTTCGAGACCCACCCCGACGAGATCAACTGGGGCCATGTCGGGACGCTGAAGCACTACGCGGGTCTGCTGCGCCAGATCACCGACAGCGCCTTCAAGGAAGGCGAACACGCCGCCTGAAGCGCCCACAACGCGCGACGGCTGCCCCGTCCGAGGACGGGGCTTGCTTTCGTAGAAGGCGCGCACGTCGCGCGCCACAGCGCCCGGAGGCCCCGATGACCACCCCGTCCGACACCCAGACCCTGATCCTGTTCCGCGCCGCGACCCGGCCCGGCAACCTTGCCCTGCCGCTGCCCGAGGGGCTGGTCGGCGCCGCCGCCAAGATGGTGGTCGGCAAGATGATCGCCCGCGGCTGGCTCGAGGAGGTCGAGGCGAACCTGCGCCGCAATGAGCCGATGTGGCGCGAGACCGGCGACGGTCACGGCACCACGCTGATCGCCACCGAGGCCGGGCTGGAGGCCATCGGGATCGAGCCGGTGGCGGCCAGCGCCGTCGCCAGCGTGCGGAGGGCGACGCCAAAGGCGGAACCGGTGCAGATGCCCGACGACACCGACACCGCGAAACCCGTCGCCATCCGCGCTGGCACCAAGCAGGCCCAGATCATCGCCATGCTCCAGCGCCCCGAGGGCGCGACGGTCGCCGAGATGGTCGAGGCCACCGGATGGCTGGCCCATACCGTTCGCGGCTTGATCTCGGGGGGGCTGAAGAAGAAGCTGGGTCTGCCCATCGCCGTGGAGAAGGTCGAGGGCAGGGGGACGGTCTACAAGCTGCCCGCCTAGCCATTCCCCGCCAGCCGCATCACCCCGCCGCCCCGACCGGGCGGCGGTCCTTCATTGCCATGACAGCAGATCACGTGCCGCCGCCTGCAGGATGTCCTGCGCCATCCGCGGCTCGCAGGTATAGATCCCGCCCGGTTCCGGCTCGCCCACATTGTCTTCGAACCAGCGCGGCCCTCGTCCGAGATCGGACGCAGGACGACGATGGTCCCGTGATCGTTGATTTCGTTGTGCTGCCAGCCTTCGGACATGCGCCAAGGCTACCAGTCGCGGGGCAGACGCGCCAGCAATCAGGGTCAGTCCCTCCGCCAGTGTTCGAACAGCCTGCGCAGGACATAGCCGCGCACCAGCGATACGCCTGTGAACGCGAGGCCGATGGCCAGCTGATCGCCCAGCGCGATGCGGATGCCGAACACCGGAAACACTACGATCTGCATGCCGACTGCGAGGGTATAGCCGACCATCACGTTGGTCGCAGCCTCGGCCAGCGACATGCGGCGGGATTGGGTCATGCCGCCACTGTCGAAGTCTGGAATTCCCTTCGGATGACCTTGGCAGTCTCGGTCGCCTGCAAGTCGTTGAACACGCGCCCTGCAATCTGTCCCACATTCACGATGATGCAGGCGTTCTCGTTTGGCGCGATCCGAAGATCTTCGCCTTCGGTATGCCGCAGAAACTCGCACGGGGTTTCGATGGTCAGGTGGTCCTTGCTCGGTCGGATCAGCCACAGCACCCCGGCGCAATCGTCCGGTTCGCGGATGCGGCCTCGGAGAAAAGGTGACAGATGTTCTTGCACCAGCCTGAAGGCGACAGACGGACCAAGGCCCAGCTTGCGCAGTTCCTGCGCCGCAGCAACTGCCACCACGTCTTTCCAGCTGTACCAGCGCGCCTTTCCGGGCCTCGATGTATATTCCGGGCGAAAGTCGTTTCGGGACATGGCCTAATTCAGGTCCGCGCGCGTGATCGGAATGATCCGGATGAGGTCGGCGTTTCGCCAGATCGGTGCATTGATGATCATTTCGGTCGTTTCTCCTTGCGGATGGTTTCTTCGTTGCGACTGTCCATGTTTGCCTTCCGCCCCGTCGCCATCTCCCACCGCCGCACGGCAACGTCGCAGTAGACCGGGTCCAGTTCCACCGCGCAGCAGCGCCGCCCGGTGCGTTCCGCGGCGATCAGCTGGGTGCCGGAGCCGCAGAAGGGTTCGAACACCAGGTCGCCGGGATCGGTGAAGGCTTCCAGCACCGCCTCGACCAGCGCCACGGGGAACACGGCCGGGTGCGACCCGGCTGCGCCCAGCCCGCCCTTATGGCGCATGATGCGGAAGACGCTGTCGGGGATGCGGTGGCTCTGGATCGCGTTGCCGTAGCCGGTTTTGCGGTGGACCGTGCCGTCGGCCGCGCGCAGACCACCGCCGCCGAGGGTTTCGCCCGCGTGCTTGCTCTCGACCGTCTTGTTCGGTTTGCGGGGCTGGCGGTTGAAATGGAAGATGAACTCATGCGACGGTGCCAGTCGCCCGTTCCAGTCGCCCGGCAGTCCGGGCCCCTGGTCCCAGACATACCAGCCAAAGCGCCGCCAGCCCTGCGCGCGCATCCAGTTGACCCAGCTTTCCCAATACGGGATCCAGTCGCCATCGCGGTGAACGAGGC
>NZ_JBYLFR010000024.1:0-40882 GCF_057748165.1 Paracoccus sp. NIOT.M2S5SZ12 | reverse complement strand
TGCGGTAGCGGGCGGGCTTGGGCTTGCTCATGCTGCCCATCTAACCGCATGGATTCACCAAGTGAATCCTTCACGGGGAGAGTTCTGCAACAACGCCCCGTTAAAGCACGGTCCCCAGCACGATCACCGTGATCAGCGCGATGACCGGGATCAGCACCGCGACCACGAAGATGTCGGGATAGCTTTTCCTGTGGGTCAGCCCGGTGATGGCCAGCAGCGTGATGACCGCGCCGTTATGCGGCAGCGCGTCGAACCCGCCCGAGGACAGCGCGGTGACGCGGTGCATCAGTTCCATGCTGATCCCCTGGTCGCGGCCCATCGTGGCGAACTGTTCGCCGAGCGTATTCAGCGCGATGGACATGCCGCCCGAGGCCGATCCGGTGATGCCGGCCAGCACGTTCACCGCCACCGACAGCGACGCCACAGGGTTGTTCGGGAACAGGCCCAGCACCCCGTCGCGGATCAGCGCAAAGGCCGGCAGCGATGCGATGACGGCGCCATAGCCCACCTCGGACGCGGTGTTGAAGATCGGCAGCAGTGAGCCCATCGTGCCTGCGTTCACGCTTTCACGCAGATCTGCGAAGCGGCGCCAGTTGAGCGCGATGGCCAGCAGGATCGAGGCGACCAGCGACACGATGATCGCCCAGATGCCCGCGACCGAGGATAGCGTCGTCTCTCCATATTGGGGTTCGGCCAGATAGTCGGCGCTGATGTTCGGGAAGACGAACCAGGTCAGGACCGCGTTCAGCACGATCACCGACACGACGGGCAGGATGGCCAGCGCGAAGGGCGGCAGGTCCGCATCCTCGGGCAGGGTCGCGTCGGCGGCGGTGACGGGGTGGTCGCCGTAACCCTCGGCCCCGGCGGCGCGGGCGCGGCGGTTCAGCCACATCGTGCCGCCCGCCAGCATGATGATCCCTGCCAGCGTGCCCAGGACCGGCGCGGCGAAGACGTTCGTGCCGAAGAACGGCATCGGAATGGCGTTCTGGATCGCGGGCGTGCCTGGAAAGGCGGTCATGGTGAAGGTGAAGGAGCCAAGCGCGATGGCGGCGGGCAGCAGCCGCTTGGGGATGTCGGCGCGGCGGAACAGCGCATTCGCAATCGGATAGACGGCGAAGGCCACCACGAAGAGCGACACGCCCCCATAGGTCAGCACCCCGCAGGACAGGACCACCGCCAGCACGGCGCGGTCCGCGCCCAGCCTGTCCACGATCCATTCCGCGATCGAACGCGCGGCGCCGCTGTCGGCCATCACCTTGCCGAAGATCGCGCCCAGCAGGAACAGCGGGAAATAGGTGATGACGTAGCCGCCGAGCGAGGCCATGAAGACCTGCGTATAGGTCGCAAGGATCGGCAGATCGCCCGACATCAGCACGGCCAGCAGCGCCAGCGCCGGCGCCAGGATCAGCACGTTGATGCCCCGATAGGCCAAATACATCAGCAGGATCAGTGACAGAAGGATACCGATCAGACCCATGGCACACGCCTCCCCGTTGTGGACGGCGCCATGGTTTCAGGCCAGGCGGGCGGGCGCAAGATGCTGCGGTGCAGAAAATTTGTGAGGGTGGTGGTACCGCCTCCCCGGCTTGAACGGGGGACCTCTAGATCCACAATCTAGCGCTCTAACCAACTGAGCTAAGGCGGCACAGGGCGGTTCTTTAGACCCGGTCGGCACGCGATGCAAGCCCCGCTTGCCGCGAAATCGTCATCGGGCTAGAGAAAGTTTCACAGCAAAAGGATCACGCCATGGGCATCAACAGCGAAAGCGACATTACCGCGAACATCCAGATCGGCCCGACCGACCTGGGCATGGTCCGCATCTATGTCCAGGGCGAGGGTGTGGACCTGCCGATGGACTTCGACCCCGAGGAGGCCATCGAGATCGCCGAGGAGCTGATGGCCGCGGCGGAGGCCGCCCGCGGCATGGGCGCCAAGCCTAAGAAGCCCCGGCGATAAGCGCCTCGGAGTCGCAGATGACCTGAAGGCGCAGGGCCGCCGCGCGGGCGAAGTCGCGCTGCACCTTGGTGCGGCGCGGCCCGGACAGGCGGTGTTCGGGCGCCATGCGGGTGATCTCGGCGCCGAAGGCGTCGGCATGGATCAGGCCCGTGTCCTCGGGCAGCAGCTCCACCGGGAAATCCCCGTCCACAGCCCAGAAATAGCGGTCGCACCAGTCCAGATAGCCCTGCCACTTCCGGTCGGCGCGGAAATCGGCGCGGCCGCTCTTGCATTCCACGACCCACAGCTCGCCCTTGGGGCCGAGGCTGATCAGGTCGACCCGCAGGCCCCGGACCGGCGTGAACTCGGTCAGCACCGCGTGATCGAGGCTACGCAGCAGGCGCCCCGTGCCGCGCGCAAGGCGCTGGCCGGGCATGGCGGGCAAGGGGCTGAGGTCGGACATGCGCGCAGGATAGAACGCAAGCGGAACGTCCGCAACCCGCCTTGCCGCCCCCGCCCCCCGCGTATAGCGTCGCCGCGCATATCGCCAAAGGAGAGCAACATGAGCGACATCAAGCGCCTGGAAACTGGCCCCCGCATGAGCCAGGCGGTCATCGCCAACGGCTTCGTCTTCCTGGCCGGACAGGTCGGAGAGCCGGGCACCCCGGTCGCGGACCAGACGCGCGCCGTGCTGTCGCAGATCGACGCGCTGCTGGCGCAGGCCGGGACCGACAAGACGCGCATCGTCTCGGCCCAGATCTGGATGGCCGACATGGCCGATTTCGCCGAGATGAACGCGGTCTGGGATGCATGGGTGCCCCAAGGCCACACCCCCGCCCGCGCCACTGGCGAATCGGCGCTGGCGACTCCGGACTACAAGGTCGAGATCATCGTCACCGCGGTGCTGTGATCGCCTGAACGACCGAGCGCGCCGCGCGCAGGCCCGGCGCCTCTCCCCCCTTCCCCAAGCGGTCCATGGTCACGTCCATCGCGTCCAGCTGCGCCCCGCGATGGGCGCCGTTCTCCAGCGCGTCCTGCAGCGCCGCGGCCAGCGGACCGGGCTGGCAGCGCGACCCCAGGAATTCGGGCACCGCGCGCGTGTCGCTGACCAGGTTGACCAGCGTCACCGTATCGGTGCGCAGCAGCATGCCCACGATCAGCCGCGACAGGGGTGCCATGTCATAGCCGATGACCATGGGGATGCGGTTCGCGGCCAGCTCCAGGCTGACCGTGCCCGATGCCGCCAGCGCCAGGTCGGCCGCCGCAAAGGCCGCGCGCTTCTCGTCCGGCTCCTCGATCACGATGGGGGCGGTGGGCCAGCGGCGGGTCATGTCGCGGATCATCCCCGACACGCCCGGCACGGTGGGCAGCACGACCCGGACCTCGGGGACGCGGTCGCGCAGGCGGATCAGCGCCTCGTCGAAGCGCGGCCCAAGACGCGCGACCTCGCCCCGGCGCGATCCGGGCAGGCACAGGACGACCGGCGCGTCGGAGGCGATGCCATGCGCATTGCGGAACAGCTGCGCCTCGTCGGGCCCCGCGACATCGGCGGTGGCGACCGGGTGGCCCACGAAATCGCAGGTCATGCCCGCCGCCTCCATCAGTGGCGGCTCGAAGGGCAGGATGGCCAGGACGTGGTCGATCACCTGCGCCATCTTCAGTGCGCGGCCCGGACGCCAGGCCCAGACCGAGGGGGCCACGTAATGCACCGTCCGCAGATCGGGCCGCTGCGCGCGCACCAGCCGCGCCACGCGCAGGCCGAAATCGGGGCTGTCGATGGTGATCAGCACGTCGGGGGCCGCGTCGATCACCGCCTGCGCGGTCTGGGCGATGCGGCGCTTCAGCTGGCGGTACTTGGGCAGCACCTCCCAGATGCCCATGACGGACAGCTCGTCCATGGGGAACAGGCTCTCCAGCCCCCGCGGCGTCATGGCAGGGCCGCCGACGCCCAGAAACCGCGCCTCGGGGTCGAGCCTGCGCAGCCCGTCCATCAGCGCCGCGCCCAGCTGGTCGCCGGACGCCTCGCCCGCGATCAGGAAATACCGCATGCCGTTCCTCTGTGTTGTGGCCCCGTCATGGTGCGTGTCCCGCCCGATCCGGGCAAGCCCATTCGCCCGCGCGCGCCCGCTCAGGCGCCGGCTGCCCAGAGGAACAGCCCGGCCGCCTCGGCGCGCCGCACCGCCTCCTCGCGGTCCAGCAGGATGACCTGCCCCGCGGCCCAGGCAATGCCCGCCAGACCCGCCGCCGCGGCCTGATCGACGCTGTCCGGCCCCAGGGTCGGCAGGTCGATGCGAAGGTCCTGTCCCGGTTTCGGCGCCTTGTAGAGAACGCCCCGCGCGCCGTCCGGATTCGGGCGCAGCCCTGCGTGGCGACTGGCAAAGTCCAGCATGGCCTGCGTGCCGGGCAGCGTCTCCAGCGCCAGGCACAGGCCCTGCGCGACGACCGCGCCCTGACCCAGATCCAGCGGCCCGGTCGCCGCCAGGATCTCGGCGGCACGCGCCACGTCGCGCTTGTCATGGGCGGAAGGTGCGCCGGTCAGGATGCCCTCTCCGGGCACCAGATCGGGCGCGATTTCCGTTACAGAACAAATGTTAAGGTCGTTTTCCTCGAAGATGTCGAGGACCGCGCGCAGGGCCGCGTCATCGCCGGACTGCATCGCCATGAGAATGCGCGGCACCAGCTGCGCGGTGCGCGCATCGAAGGCCTCGGGGTCCAGACGCGGACGGCGGATCGCCCCGGCGAACACGACACGGGTCACGCCTTGGTCGTGCAGCTCGTTCAGGAAGGGGATCAGGCGCTCAAGCCGGAACGGCGTCGCCTCCACGCCCTCGGGGGCGAACCCTTCCAGCGCAAAGAGCAGCGGTTCGTCCACGCTGGCGGCCACGGCAGGGGCCAGCGCGCCGCGCCCGGCGATGATGGCGATGCGGCTCATTCCGGTCGCGGCGCCAGAAAGCTGCGGTCGGACGGGCCGAGGATGAAGTCTAGCACGTCGCGTTCCATCGTGGTGACCGAACCGTCGGCACGCTGCCGGGCGGTGTCGCGGAACGAGCCGTGCCCCAAGGCACCCAGCAGGTCGCGCAGCGCCGCGATGTCGGCGCGGCTGGCCCCCCGGCGGCGCAGGCCGACCAGGTTCAGCCCGTCCAGATGCCCGCGCGGCCCCTGCACCAGGCCATAGGGGATCACGTCCGCCGTGACCATCGTCACCGCCCCGATCATGGCGCCGCGCCCGATGCGCACCCATTGATGCACCCCGGAGAGGCCGCCCACGATCACGTCGTCCTCCAGCACGCAATGGCCGGCGATGGCCACGCTGTTGGCCAGGATCACCCGGTCGCCGATGCGGCAGTCATGCCCCACATGGCTGGAGGCCATGAACAACCCGTCATCGCCCACGCGGGTCAGCCCGCCTCCCCCGGCCGTGCCGGGGTTCATCGTCACGTATTCGCGGATGCGGTTGCGCGCGCCGATCTCCAGCCGCACGTCCTCGCCCCTGAATTTCAGGTCCTGCGGGACCTCGCCGATGCTGGCAAAGGGAAAGACGGTCGTTCCCTCTCCGATGACCGTGTCGCCCGAGACGACGACATGCGATTTCAGCTCCACCCCGTCATCCAGCCGGACGCGCGGTCCGACCACGCAGAACGGCCCGATGCGGACCCCGGCGCCGATCGTGGCGCCCGGTTCGATCACGGCCGAGGGGTGGATCAGCGCATCAGCCATCCTTGCGGGCCATCATCGCGGTGTATTCCGCCGAGGCACACAGCTGTCCGTCGACCATGGCGCGGCCCTCGAACTTCCAGATCTTGCCGCCGCCGCGGATGGCGCGGCAATGCAGCTCCAGCACGTCGCCCGGCACGACCATGCGGCGGAACTTGCAATTGTCGATGCCCATGAAATAGGTCAGCATCTCCTCGTCGATGACGTTCATGCTGATGCCCACGACGACCGCCGCGGTCTGGGCCATCGCCTCGATGATGGTGACGCCCGGCATCACCGGCTGGTTCGGGAAATGCCCCTGGAAATGCGGCTCGTTCGCGGTGACGTTCTTGATGCCCACGGCGCTTTCGAACGGCACGATGTCGCGCACCTTGTCGATGAACAGGAAAGGATAGCGGTGCGGGATGATCCGCTTGATCAGCGACAGGTCGGCCTCGTTATAGGGGGCGGGATTGCGCGTGTCGTCAGCCATTTGCGTTCCTTGAGACGGTTTGGTTGGGGTTACCAACCAGGGGGCCGGATGGCAAGCGGACAGGCGGGCCCGCGGGCGGGCGGTCAGGCGGGACGCCGCCGCCCCTCGGCCAGCCAGCCGGTCAGGATCAGCCCCGCGACCAGCGCCAGCCACGCCCAGCCCGGCAGCAGCGGCCGGCGGTCCAGCCCGGTCACGGTCGCGGCATCGCGCGGCGTCACGCCGATCCACGGCCCCGACAGCGTGGTGCCGCTGGCGGCGCGTCCGGCGCGGATCTGGCGCAGGTCGGGCACGCCCTCCGACAGGCGCAGGACCGATCCGCCCGACGCCTCGGCCAAGGGCGCGATAAGGGGTGCGTCGGCGACCGTCTCCTCGAACTCGCGCGGCGCGGCGGGGCCGAGCGCCATGACGCGGGCCATGTCCCCGTCGGCCAGCCGGTAGAGGCCCGGCTCGGGCGCCGTCCAATCGGCAACGAAGCGGCCCGGGCCATCCGCCACCAGCGGCAGTTCGGTCACGCCTCCATCGGGCGCGGTGATGCGCAGCGGCCCGGCTGCGTCGCGCATGGTGCGCCGGACGAAGCGCACGTCCAGACCGTCGCGGATCTCGGTCAGCAGCGCCTCCTCCTCCAGCTCCGGCTCCTTCATCGACCAATGCGCGATGCGGCGCAGCAGCTCCAGCTGCGGCCCGCCCCCCTCGAAGCCGCGCCCCCAGAGCCAGACCTGGTCCGAGGTCATCAGCGCCACCCGCCCCTCGCCCACCCGGTCCAGGATCAGAAGCGGCTGATCCTGCGCGCCGGTCATCGCCACCTGCGCGTCGCCCGTGGGCGTCACCTGCGCCATGCGCAGCCAGCGCCCCCAATCGGGGTTGTCGGGGTCCGGACCGCCCAGGCCCGCAGTGACGGGGTGGCGCTGCCCCTCCTCGGTCAGGCGGGGCAGGAACGGCTCCTCGATCACGCGGCCGGTGGGGCGGCCCGGCAGGACCGGGCCCAGGGGCGACAGGCTGAGGCTCTCGACCGAGGCCAGCTCGGGTCCGGCCGAGACCAGGATCGCGCCGCCCTCCTCCACATATCGGGCGATGTTCATGTAATAGTCGGGCGGCAGGATGCCCTGCACGCTGTAGCGGTCGAAGATGATCAGATCGAAATCGTCGATCCGTTCCAAGAACAGCTCCTGCGTGGGAAAGGCGATCAGCGACAGCTCGTTCACCGGCACGCCGTCGAACTTGGCGGGCGGGCGCAGGATGGTGAAGTGGATCAGGTCCACCGCCGCGTCGGATTTCAGCAGGTTGCGCCAGGTGCGCTCTCCGGCATGCGGCTCTCCGGAGACCAGCAGCACCCGCAGCCGGTCGCGCACCCCGTTGATGCTGACGGCGGCGGCGTTGTTGCGGTCGGTCAGCTCTGCGGGCGCGTCGTCCAGCGCGATCCGCACGACGTTCTGGCCGGCATGGGTCAGGGTGACCGGCAGGGTCAGGCTGGTGTTCAGCGGCACGGCCACGACCTGCTCGGTCTCGCCGTCCACGGACAGGCGCAGGGTCACGCTGCCCGTGGCGACGGCTTCGGGAACGGCGCCCTGATCCTCGATGCGCAGGCGGATCTGCACCTCCTGGTCGATCAGGCCGAAGGCCGGGGCCTCCTCGATCACCAGGCGGCGGTCCCAGTCCTGCGGCTGCCCGGTCAGCAGGACATGCAGCGGCGCGGGCAGGCCCTGCGGCAGCAGGGCGGGGTCGTGCAGCCGCCCGTCGGTCAGCGCGATCACCCCGGCCAGCCGCGCCTCGGGCTCGGCCGCGACGGCGCGGGCCAGGGCGGCGCCCAGCTGGGTGCCGTCCTCGGAATCGCCCAAGGTGACGCGGCGCAGGTCGGTGCCCGGCAGCGCCTCGACCGCGGCGGTCAGCTCGGCCACCGCGCTGTCTGTCTGTTCGGCGCGGCCGGGCAGGTCCTGGCTGGCCGAGCGGTCGTCCAGCAGGATCACGATGTCCGACAGCGCCGTGCGGCTGCCCAGTTCCAGCGCGGGTCCCGCCAGCGCCAGCGCCGCCGCCAGCCCCGCCAGCCCGCGCCACGCCCAGCCCCGCAGCCCGCGCCACAGCGCAAAGCCCCCGACCGCCACCGCCAGCGCCGCCAGTGCCGCGATGGCCCACCACGGCAGGGCCGGATCGAAACGGATCTGGGTCATCGGGCCAGCATCTCCTCGGTCGCCAGCCGGTCCAGCAGGGCGGGGACATGGACCTGGTCGGATTTGTAGTTCCCGGTCAGCACATACATGACCAGGTTGACGCCGAAGCGGGTCGCCATCTCGCGCTGCCGCTCGCCCTCCCAGCCCCGGCCGATGGGAAAGACCGGATAGCCGTCGCCGTCCACGGCCCAGGCCTCGGCCCAGGAATTGCCGCCGATGATGACCGGGCTGACCCCGTCGTTCAGCTGGCGGAAGGGCATGCCGTCCTCGGTCGCGGCGCCGACCGGCGGAGCCTCGACCCAGACCGGATTGCCCTGCCAGCGGCCCGGAAAGTCCTGCAGCAGATAGAAGGTCCGCGTCAGGACGTGATCCTCCGGCACCGGGGCCAGGGGCGGCACGTCCAGGGGTGCCGCCAGCCGGCGCAAGGCCTGCGACATGTCCGGCCCACCCACGCCCGCGATGTCGCCGTCGCGCGTGTCGAAGAGGATCATGCCGCCCGAACGGAGGAAGGCGTTCAACCGCAGATAGGCCTGCGGACCGGGCGGCACCTGCGCCTCGGTCACCGGCCAGTAGAGGAAGGTCAGCAGCGACAGGTCGTCCTGTTCCAGGTCGATGCCGATCGGCTTGCCCGGCTCGACCGAGGTGCGCGCCCTGAGCGCGGTGGACAGCCCCTGCAGCCCCTGCGCCGAGGCCCGGTCCACCGCCGCGTCGCCCGTGACCACATAGGCCAGCGCGACCTCGGCCGCGGCCCGCATCAGGTCGGGGTCCAGGTCCTGCGCATGGGCGCGCGGCGCAGGCCAGAGCGTCAGCGCCAGCAGCACCACCGCCACCACCCCGCGCCGCCGTCCGCGCGCCAGCGCCGCCGATCCCACCGCATCCAGCGCCAGCAGCAGCAGCGCCGCCGCCAGCAGCGCGCCCTTCAGATCGCGCCCGGAGGAGGCCGCCACGGCCTCGATCCGCGCGCCGGGCCAGTCGGCCGCGCCCGTCACGGGCCGCACCGGGCCGCCCGCGTTCAGTGCCTGACGCCGTTCCCCGGCGACATAGACCCCGGCCGGTCGCCCCGGCCCCGGCCCCTGCGCCAGATCGGCGGCGGGCACGGGCGACAGGCCGTCCAGGGGTGCGGGGCGGCCGAACCCGTCCAGAACCGTCTCGGGCGTCCAGAAGGGCTGCGCCTGGTCGTCGGCGGCGGCCTCGGCGGGCGACAGGCGGGCGGTGGCGACCAGCCGCTCCATCATGCGCACGAACAGGCCCGACAGCGGCAGGTTCGACCATTCCGCATTGGCGGTGACATGGACCAGCACCACCTGCCCCTCGCCCAGGCCGTCGCGGGTGACCAGGGGCGTGTTGTCGCTGAGCGAGGCCAGCGTCCGCGCCGCCAGATCGGGCGCGGGCTGCGCCATCAGCTGCGCGCGCACGGTCACGTCCTGCGGCACCTCCAGCCCCGCAAAGGGCCCGTCGGCGGGAAAGGGCGCCAGCCCGCGCGGATCGCCCCAGGACAGCGCGCCGCCGATGTCGCGCCCGCCCTGGCGCAGCGCGACGGGCAGCAGCGGCTCCTCCAGCAGGCGGTCGAACCCGGCCATGCGCGGCCCGGCAAAGCGGATCAGCAGGCCGCCGTCGCGCACCCATTCGGTCAGCTCGGCCGTCTCGGCCAGCTGCACCTGATCGGCCAGCACGATCACGTCGGGCGCGGCGGCCAGCACGTCGCCAAGCGCCCCCTCGACCAGATCGGTCGTGGGGGCCAGGGCCTGGCGCAGGTAATGGGTCTGGGCCAGAAGCTGCTGCCCCTCGGCCAGCGGATCGCCGACCAGCGCGACCTTGCGGCGGCGCACCCGGTCATCGGCCAGCACGACGGCACCGGCATGTGATTCCGCCTCGATCTGGAAGCGGGTGATGCGGTTGCGCAGCTCGGGTGGCAGGTCGATGGCCACGGGCCGGACGGAGAGGCCGTCGCGCGGCGCCCCCTCGCCCGGCGTCAGGCTGGCCAGCGGACGCTCGATCCCCTGGGGGTCGGGGCCGATGGCCTGGATCGCCGGGGCGGCGTCGTCGGTGGCATAGAGCGTCAGCGCGGGGGCCGGTCCGTCCTCCAGCGCCAGAAGGCGCAGCGGACGCGCGGGCGGCAACACGGTGACGGGGCCGCGCGCGGCCAGCGCGTCCAGCCAGGCGGCACGGTTCGCATGATCGGTGCCATCCGACAGCCACAGCGTCGCCAGATCCCCCTCCGGCGCATCGGCCAGCGCGGCCGCGGGGTCGTCGGGCAGGCGCGTCGACCAGGCCGCCGGCTGCGCCCCGCGCAGCGCGGCCAGCCATTCCGAGGCCGGACGGAAGGCCAGCGGCCCCGGATCGCCCTGCCCGTCCGCCAGGATCAGCGCGGCGGGGCGACCGGCGGCGGCGGCCTGGGTCAGCGCGGCCTCCGCGCGGCCCTGCCGGGCGGCCCAATCGGGCGCGGCGGCAAAGCCCGCATCCATCACCACCACCAGCGGGCCGTCCGGCGCGGCCTGCACCACCGGCCGCCAGATCGGACCGGCAAAGGCCAGGATCAGCGCCGCAACCGCCGCCAGCCGGATCAGCAGCAGCCACCAGGGCGTGCGCGTCGCGACGGGCGCGCGATCCGTCAGCCCGGCCAGCAGCGCGATGCCCGGAAAGACCACCCGGCGCGGCGCGGGCGGCATGGCGCGCAGGATCACCCACAGGACCGGCAGCGCAATGAGCGCCGCCAGCACCCAGGGCGCGGCAAATCCCAGGGGGCCGAGGACCAGCATCAGCGCCCTCCCCCGCCCGGCGCCCGGCCCAGTCCCTGCCACGCCCAGCCAAGCGCCTCGGCCGGGTCGGCATCGGTCCGGTGGGTGGCGAACAGCCAGCCCGCGCGGTCGGCCTGCCGGCGCAGCCAGTCCTGCCGTTCGGCCAGCCGCGCCAGATAGGCCGCGCGCAGACCGCCCGCATCGCGGCTGTCATGGCGCAGCGCGCCCGAGGCGCTGCGGAAATCCACCGCGCCGTCGAAGGGGAACTGCACCTCGTCTGGGTCCAGGACCTGCAGCAGCAGACCGCCGACGCCAAGGGCGGCGGCGCGGTCCAGGAATGTCGCCAGCCAGGACGGATCGGCCAGGAAATCTCCGATCAGCACCGCGCGCGTGTTCGGGCGCAGCGCCCCTGCAGGGGCCTGGTCGTCGTCGCCCGCGGTCGGGGGCGCGGCCGCCAGCGCCTCGGCCAGGCGGTCGGCCTGCAGCCTGCCGGCGCGCGGCGGCTGGCCCAAAAGGCCCACCCGCTCGCCGCCCCGCAGCAGCAGCATCCCAAGCGCCAGCGTCAGGACCTGCCCGCGTTCGGCTTTGGCCGGCCGGTCGGGGCCGCCGGTGAAGGCCATGCCCTGCCCGCGCGACAGCCACAGTGCCGCGGCCTGCGCGGTCTGCGCCTCGCGGTCGCGCACGAACTGCTGGTCCGAGCGGCCCGAGCGGCGCCAGTCGATGCTGCGCGCCCCGTCGCCCGCCCCGGCCGGGCGATACTGCCAGAAATCCTCTCCGGGACCGGCGCGGCGCTGCCCGTGCGCGCCCGGCGCGACCATCGCGGCCAGCCGTTCCGCCGACAGGACCAGACCCGGCAGATGGGCCGCGGCCCCTTCGGCGCGTGCGCGCAGGTTCGCGGGGGTCAGGCTCATGCGGCGCGGCGGGGCGCCAGACGGTCGTCCAGCAGGCGGTCGATCACCGCATCCACCGTCTCGCCCCGCGCGCGGGCGGCGAAGGACAGCGCCATGCGGTGCCGCAGCACGGGCGCGGCCATCGCCGCCACATCGTCCAGCGTCGGCGCAAAGCGGCCGTTGAGAACCGCCCGAGCCCGCGTAACCAGCATCAGCGCCTGCGCCGCGCGCGGACCCGGCCCCCAGGTCAGCGTGTCGGTGACGAAGCCCGCCGCCTCGGGCGCGCCGGGACGGGCCGCGCGGACCAGGTCCAGGATCGCCTCGACCACGCTGTCGCCCACCGGCATCTGCCGGATCAGCCGCTGCGCCGCGATCAGCTGATCGGGGGTGAAGGCGCCGTGGGGCGCGTCCTCCTCCAGCCCGGTCGTGGCCAGCAGGATCTGCCGCTCGGTGTCGCGGTCGGGATAGTCGACGTCGATCTGCAGCAGGAAGCGGTCCAGCTGCGCCTCGGGCAGCGGATAGGTACCCTCCTGCTCGATCGGGTTCTGGGTGGCCAGGACATGGAACGGGCGGCCCAGGGGGCGGTGCTGGCCGCTGATGGTGACCTCGCGCTCCTGCATGGCCTGCAGCAGGGCGGATTGGGTGCGGGGGCTGGCGCGGTTGATCTCGTCGGCCATCAGGAGTTGCGTGAAGACCGGCCCCTCGATGAAGCGGAAGGCGCGGCTGCCGTCGGGGCGCGCGTCCAGCACCTCCGAACCCAGGATGTCGGCGGGCATCAGGTCCGGCGTGAACTGGATGCGCGCGCTGTCCAGCCCCACCACGGTCGAGAGCGTGTCGACCAGCATCGTCTTGCCCAGGCCCGGCTGCCCGACCAGCAGCGCATGCCCACCGGCCAGGATCGCGGCCAGCACCTGTTCGACCACCGCATGCTGTCCGACGAAGCGGCGTTCGGTGCTGGCGCGCGCATCGCCAAGCCGGGCGGCCAGCTCCTGAACCTGCTGCACCAGAATTTCGTCCGACGTCATGACAACACCCTTCCGCTGCTTTAAGGAAAGCATAGGCAGTCCTTTCAGAGGCGACCAGATCGAATGGCGGAAAACGGTGACAAAAGCGTGAACCCCGAGGGCCTCGCCCGCGCCGCAGCCGAGGCCGCAGGCCGGGGTCCGGCGCCCGTGCATCTGTGGAACCCGCCCTATTGCGGAGAGATGGACCTGGTGATCCGCGCCGACGGGACTTGGGTGCATGAGGGCACCCCCATCGGGCGGCCCGGCCTGGTGCGCCTGTTTGCGGGCATCCTGAAGCGCGAGGGAGAGCGGTTCTTCCTGGTCTCTCCGGTCGAGAAGATCGGCATCCGGGTCGAGGACGCGCCCTTCCTGGCCGAGGATGCGCAGATCGCGCCCGATGCGGTCACGTTCACCACGACGGTCGGAGACCGGGTGACCGCGGGGCCGGATCATGCCATCACGGTGCGGGGGACGGCCGACGCGCCGCGGCCCTATGTCCATGTCCGTCGGGGCTTGGAGGCGCTGATCGACCGCAAGACCTTCTACCGGCTGGCGGACGCGGCGCGGATCGGTGCCGACGGGCGGGCCGTGATCCGGTCAGGGGGCCGGGACTTCGCATTGGAGCCGTGATGCCGCGCTTTGCCGCCAACCTGACGACGCTGTTCACCGAACTGCCCATGACCGACCGCTTTGCCGCAGCCGCCGACGCGGGCTTCGAGGGGGTAGAGATCCTCTTCCCCTACGACATCGCCGCGCAGGAGCTGCGTCGCGCATCGCTGGCCTCGGGGCTGGAGATCGTGCTGATCAACGCGCCCCCGCCGAACTGGGCCGGCGGCCCGCGCGGCTTTGCCGCCGTGCCGGGGCTGGAGGAGCGGTTCAGGCGCGACTTCGAACGCGCGCTGCGCGTCGCGCAGGCGCTGCGCGTGCGCCACATCCACGTCATGGCCGGCCGCGCCGAGGGCGAGCGGGCGCGCGAGACCTTCGTGGCGAACCTGGCCTGGGCCGCCCACCGCGCGCCCCATGCCAGCCTGACCATCGAGCCGGTGAACCGGACCGACATGCCAGGCTGCTTCCTCTCGGACTACGATCTGGCGGTCGAGATGATCGAGCGCGTGGGCGCCCCGAACCTGGGTCTGCAACTGGACACCTATCATGCCCAGCAGATCACCGACGACGTGCCGGGCTGCTGGCGCAAGGTCGCACCGCTGGTGCGTCACGTGCAGATCGGCGGCCATCCCGGCCGGCACGAACCCGACAGCGGCCCGCTGGACTTCGCGGCCTTCGTGGCCGAGCTGGAGGCCTGGGGCTATCGCGGCTGGATCGGCGCGGAATACGCCCCCGCCCGCACCACCCAGCTGGGTCTGGGCTGGCTGAAGCGTCTGCACGCCGCCTGCGGCTGAGGCCACCGCGCGACAGTGGCGGCGTTTTCAACGGCCTGCGGGAACCGCCGCCACATCTGACCCGTTGGCTGGCAGATGCGTCGTCCTGCCGCGCCCCTGCTGCCGGACGGTGCCCAAGCGAGAAGGGAAATGCCATGAATTCGATCATCTACATCGTCGGCCTGGTCGTCGTCGTCCTGTTCATCCTGTCGTTCCTCGGCCTGCGCTGAAAGGGATCACCATGACTGAGAACCTCAACGCCGCCGGAAGCACGCCGCGCGGTCACGTCGATTGGGCCTCGATCTTGGCGGGTGCCGCGATCGCGACGGGCGCGTCGGTCGTCTTCACCGGCTTTACTGCGGCCATCGGCCTGGGTTCGGTCTCGGCCGAGCAGGGTGAGGGTTTGGGCACCTTCGCCCTGATCTTGGTGGGGCTGTTCGCCTTCGTATCGATGATCGCGGTCTATGGCCTTGGCGGCTATGTTGCCGGGCGGATGCGGGCGCGCGGCAGCGCCACCGAGGACGAGACCGAGGCCCGTGACGGCGTTCACGGCCTGACGGTCTGGGCGATCGGGATGATCCTGACCGGGATCGTCGCGGCCGGCGCCGTCTCTAGCGGCGTGCGCGCGGCCGGGAACGCGGCGACCACCGCGGTCGAGGCGACCGGCGCGGCCGTCGGCGGAGCCCTGCAGGGCACAGGCCAGCTGGCTGGCGGCATCGTCGGCGGCGTGGGCCAGGTCGCGGGCGGCGCCATCAGCGGCGTGGGCCAGTTGGCCGGCGGCGCGATCAGCGGCGCGGGCGAGGCTGCGGGCGGCGCGGACCAGATGGGCGGCAACCCGCTGGATTATGTGACCGACCGTCTGCTGCGCTCAGAGGCCGCGGCCCCCGACCAGTTCTCGAACGAGGCGATCCGCAGCGAGGTGGGCAACATCCTGTCCAGCATCCTGCGCACCGGCGAGGTCGATGACAGCGATCTGGACTATCTGCGCGACGCGCTGGCCGCGCGCACCGACCTCACCCCGGCGCAGATCGACGCCCGCGTCGAGCAGGCCGTGACCGGCGCCCAGGATCTGCGCGCCGAGGCCGAGGCCCGCATCGAGGAGGCCCGGACCCAGGCCGAACAGGCGCTGGCCCAGGCCGAACAGCGCGCCCAAGAGGTCAAGGCCGAGGCCGAGCAGCGCCTGCAGGAGGCGCAGGACGCCGCGATCGCGGCCGCCGAGAGCGCGCGTCGCGGTGCCGTCTGGTCGGCCCTGTTCCTGGCGGTGTCGTCGCTGATCGCGGGCCTTGCGGCCTGGATGGGCGCCATCAAGGGCGGCAGCGACCGCGACGCGGGCCGCGTCTGGTCGGGTCTGACCCGCCGCCGCTGATCCGCACCTGACACCACGTCACGGGACCCCCGGCCTGCATGGCCGGGGGTCCTTGGCCATTTGCGGGCTTTCAATCGCGGCCCTTATCCGCTACGGCAGCCGCGAAACCGAAAGAAGGCCGTCATGGACATCCGCAATATCGCCATCATCGCCCACGTCGACCACGGCAAGACCACCCTGGTGGATCAGCTGCTGCGTCAGTCTGGGTCGTTCCGCGAAAACCAGGCCGTCGCGGAACGCGCGATGGACAGCAACGACATCGAACGCGAACGGGGCATCACCATCCTTGCCAAGGCCACCTCGGTGGAATGGAAGGGCACCCGCATCAACATCGTGGACACGCCGGGCCACGCCGATTTCGGCGGCGAGGTCGAGCGCATCCTGTCGATGGTCGACGGGGTCTGCCTGCTGGTCGACGCCGCCGAAGGCCCGATGCCGCAGACCAAGTTCGTGACCTCCAAGGCGCTGGCCCTGGGGCTGCGGCCCATCGTGGTGCTGAACAAGGTCGACAAGCCCGCGGCCGAACCCGACCAGGCGCTGGATTCGGTCTTCGACCTCTTCGCCAACCTGGGCGCCAGCGACGAGCAGCTGGACTTTCCCCATGTCTATGCCTCGGGCATCGGCGGTTGGGCTGATGAGACCCTGGACGGCCCGCGCCAGGACATGTCGGCGCTGTTCGACCTGATCTTGCGCCACGTCCAGCCGCCCAAGCAGATCGAACGCGCCGCCGAGCCGTTCCAGATGCTGGCCACCACGCTTGGCGCCGACCCCTTCCTGGGCCGCCTGCTGACCGGCCGCGTCGAGGCCGGCACCGCCAAGGCCGGCGACACGCTGAAGGCGCTGTCGCGCGACGGCGAGCGGATCGAGCAGTTCCGCATCAGCAAGGTCCTGGCCTTCCGCGGCCTGACCCAGACCCCGATCGACATGGCCGAGGCCGGCGACATCGTGACCATCGCGGGCATGGCCAAGGCCACCGTGGCCGACACGCTCTGCGCCCCCGAGGTCGAGACAGCCCTGCCCTCGCAGCCGATCGATCCGCCGACCATCAGCGTGACCTTCGGCATCAACGACAGCCCGCTGGCCGGACAGGACGGCAAGAAGGTCCAGAGCCGCGTGATCCGCGAGCGCCTGATGCGCGAGGCCGAGGTCAACGTGGCCATCAAGGTCGAGGACACGCCGGGCGGCGACGCCTTCATCGTGTCGGGCCGGGGCGAACTGCAGATGGGCGTGCTGATCGAGAACATGCGCCGCGAGGGATTCGAGTTGTCCATCAGCCGCCCGCGCGTGATCTTCCGCGAGGAGGACGGCCAGCGCCTGGAGCCGATCGAGGAGGCCATCATCGACGTGGACGACGAATATACCGGCGTCGTCATCGAGAAGCTGACCGGCGACCGCAAGGGCGACCTGGTTGAGATGAAGCCCGCCGGCGTCGGCAAGACGCGCATCGTGGCCCATGTCCCCTCTCGCGGCCTGATCGGCTATCAGGGCGAGTTCATGACCGACACGCGCGGCAACGGCGTGCTGAACCGCATCTTCCATGACTGGGCGCCCTACAAGGGTCCGATCCAGGGCCGCCGCCAGGGCGTGCTGATCAGCATGGAGAACGGCGTCAGCGTCGCCTATGCCCTGTGGAACCTGGAAGAGCGCGGCAAGATGTTCATCGGCGCGCAGGAACAGCTGTATACCGGCATGATCATCGGCGAGCACTCGCGCGACAACGACCTCGAGGTGAACCCGCTGAAGGGTAAGAAGCTGACCAACGTCCGCGCCTCGGGCACGGACGAGGCGGTCCGCCTGACGCCCCCCGTCCGCCAGTCGCTGGAAGAGGCCATCGCCTATATCAACGACGACGAACTGGTCGAGGTCACGCCCAAGAACATCCGCCTGCGCAAGCGTCACCTGGACCCGCACGAGCGCAAGCGCGCCTCGCGCAGCGACGGCTGAACCGCCCGACAGATCGGCAGGTCCGCCCCTGATCCAGGGGCGGACCTATCTATTTGGATATGTCGCGCAGGCGACACAACGTGCTAGGCTGAACTCATTCGTTCTAACTCTGGACTCATTTTGCTTCCGTCCGGAACCTGACACTGAACCGTGCGTTTCACTACCGGTTTCCCTTGCGGTGTATTGAATCAAATTGGCTTTCGTTCTGACGTCCTTCACAACGGATCGGATCACCATGAGACACCCAACTTCCAATAGAGACCCGCGCGGTCTGCATGAACGGGCCATCAGCACCGTCATGATGCTCCTGGAGGAGCAGCAGAGCAGCATTCCCACGATTGAGCGGATCGCCGGTATGCTGGGCGAGCCCGAGGACAGGATGCGTGCGCTCTATCCGCAGGATCGCGATCTGCTTATCGTGGGCGTCGAAGGCGCGCTGGTGGTGCTGATCGACACCTGCACCAAGGCCGTCGTTCAGGTCGATCCGCGCGACCCCATCGCGCAGTTTGTGGCCTTGGGGCATGCCTATCTGGACTGGGCCGACCGCTATCCAATGCCCTTCCGACTGCTTCAGGACAGCGCACCCTTGGACGCGATGTCCGTGCCCACGCTGCGCCGCTATCTGGATTCGCTGCACGAACTGATGCTGCGCATGATGACGCGGGCGCGGGACGATGGGCGGCTGCACCCGGCCGAGAACATCGAGTCCCTGACGCTCTCGGCGCGCTGCTTCATCGCGGGTGCGGCGCGGATGGTGGTAGACGGGCGGCTGCGCCAATGGGCGCCGGGGGCTGATCCGCTTACCATGGCCAAGGCGCTGACCGCCGATTTCGTGCGTCGCATGGCCCGCAGTAGCCAGCCCCAAGGGCGTCACAAGCCTGTGGCGGTTTAGCCTCTTTCGGTCAGGGGGGGCTTGCGCTATCCCGGTTGCAACCCGAGAATGACCGAAAGAGCAGCCGTGACCGATTACATCATCAAGGACATCGCGCTGGCCGATTACGGCCGCAAGGAACTGGACATCGCCGAGACCGAAATGCCCGGTCTGATGGCGCTGCGCGCCGAATACGGCGGGACGAAGCCCCTGGCCGGTGCCCGCATCGTGGGCAGCCTGCACATGACCATCCAGACCGCCGTGCTGATCGAGACGCTGGTCGATCTGGGCGCGGATGTCCGTTGGGCCTCCTGCAACATCTATTCGACCCAGGACCATGCCGCGGCGGCCATCGCCAAGTCGGGCGTGCCGGTCTTTGCCATCAAGGGTCAGAGCCTTGAGGAGCACTGGGATTACCTGGACCGCTCGTTCCAGTTCCCCGAGGGGCCGAACCTGATCCTGGACGATGGCGGCGACGCGACGCTGTACATTCTGCTGGGCGCGCGCGCCGAGGCGGGCGAGGAGATCATCCCCGTCCCGCAATCGGACGAGGAGGCCGTGATCAAGGCGCAGATTGCCAAGCGTCAGGCCCAGTCCCCCGGCTGGTTCACGAAGATGCGCGACCAGATCGTCGGCGTCTCGGAGGAGACCACGACCGGCGTGCATCGCCTGTATGACCTGATGAAGAACGGCCAGCTGCCCTTCCCGGCCATCAATGTCAACGACAGCGTCACCAAGTCGAAATTCGACAACAAATACGGCTGCAAGGAATCGCTGGTCGACGGCATCCGCCGCGCCACCGACGTGATGATGGCGGGCAAGGTCGCGGTCGTCTGCGGCTATGGCGACGTGGGCAAGGGCTCGGCCGCCAGCCTTCGGGGCGCCGGCGCCCGCGTGAAGGTGACCGAGGTCGATCCGATCTGCGCGCTGCAAGCCGCGATGGACGGGTTCGAGGTCGTGACGCTGGAGGATGTGGCCGACAGCGCCGACATCTTCATCACCACCACCGGCAACCGCGACGTGATCCGGCTGGAGCATATGCGCGCCATGAAGGACATGGCGATCGTCGGCAATATCGGCCATTTCGATAACGAGATCCAGGTGGCGGCGCTGCGCAACCATAAATGGACCAACGTCAAGGACCAGGTGGACATGATCGAGATGCCCTCGGGCAACCGCATCATCCTGCTGAGCCAAGGCCGCCTGCTGAACCTGGGCAATGCGACGGGCCACCCGTCCTTCGTGATGTCGGCCAGCTTCACCAACCAGGTTCTGGCCCAGATCGAGCTGTGGACCAAGGGCGACGAGTACAAGCCCGGCGTCTACATCCTGCCCAAGCACCTGGACGAGAAGGTCGCCCGCCTGCATCTGGAGAAGGTCGGCGCGAAACTGTCCACCCTGTCGCCGGAACAGGCGGCCTATATCGGCGTTACGCCCGAAGGCCCCTTCAAATCAGATCATTACCGGTATTGAGCGCATGAGCGAGTATTCGACCTTCACCTCGGAATCCGTGTCCGAGGGCCATCCCGACAAGATTGCCGACCAGATCAGCGACGCGATTCTGGACGCGATCCTGGCCGAGGACCCGCGGGCGCGCGTCGCCTGCGAGACGATGGTCAAGACCGGCGTGGCCATCATCTCGGGAGAGATCACGACCAGCGCATGGGTGGATCTGGAATCCATCGTGCGCGGCGTGATCAACGACATCGGCTATACCAGCAGCGATGTGGGCTTCGATGGGGCGACCTGTTCGGTGATCAACATCATCGGCAAGCAGTCCCCCGAGATCAACCAGGGCGTCGACCGCGAGAGCCTCGAGGAGCAGGGCGCGGGCGACCAGGGCCTGATGTTCGGCTATGCCTCGGACGAGACCGACGTGCTGATGCCCGCGCCGATCACCTATGCCCACCGCCTGGTCGAGCGTCAGGCGGCGGTGCGGCGCGACGGCACGCTGCCCTGGCTGCGCCCGGACGCGAAATCGCAGCTGACCATGCGCTATGGCGCGGACGGCCGCCCCGAGGCGATCGACGCGGTCGTGCTGTCGACCCAGCACAACCCCGAGATCGGCCTGGCCGAGCTGCGCGAGGCTGTGATCGAGGAGATCATCAAGCCCGTCCTGCCGGCCGAATGGCTGTCCGACGCGACCAAGTTCTTCATCAACCCCACCGGCAAGTTCGTGATCGGCGGCCCGGTCGGCGATTGCGGCCTGACGGGACGCAAGATCATCGTGGACAGCTATGGCGGCATGGCGCGCCACGGGGGCGGCGCGTTCTCGGGCAAGGACCCGTCCAAGGTGGACCGTTCGGCCGCCTATGCGGGCCGTTGGGTCGCCAAGACCATCGTCGCGGCCGGTCTGGCCAGGCGCTGCGAGATCCAGGTCAGCTATGCCATCGGCGTGGCCGAGCCGACCTCGATCAGCCTGAACTGCTTCGGGACCGAGACCGTGCCGGTGGAGCGCATCATCGCCGCGGTGCGCGAGGTCTTCGACCTGCGCCCCTTCGCGATCATCCGCGAGTTGGACCTGCTGCACCCAATCTATCGTCCGACGGCCAGCTATGGCCATTTCGGGCGCGAGCCCTATGCGCTGAACGGTGCCACCGCCTTCAGCTGGGAGCGGACCGACCGCGCCGACGCCCTGCGCGCGGCGATCGGCTGAACCGACAGGGCCGCCCCAAGGGGCGGCCCTTTCACGTCACGCCTGCGTGCCCGTGCCGTAAAGCCTGCGGGCCCGGTCCTCGAAGGCGCGGACGATGCGCGACATCGCCTCCTGAAAGACCACGCCGATCAGGCGTTGCAGGATGGCGTTCTTGAACTCGAAATCGACGAAGAAATCGACATGGCAGCCGCCTTCCGGACGGTCGGTGAAGGTCCAGCCGCTGCGCATGTACTTGAATGGCCCGTCCAGATAATCGGTGTCGATCTGCCAGACGCCGTCTCGTTCGGGCCAGAGGACCACCCAGCTGCCGAAGCGTTCGCGGAACACCTTGAAGCTGATGACCAGATCCGCCGCCACCTCCTCGGCCCCGTCGGGACGCGTCTCGCGCGAGCGGATGCGGGCGGCGCTGTTCCACGGCAGGAACTGCGGATAGCTTTCGATATCGGCGACCAGACGGTACATCTGGCTGGCGGAATAGGGAAGGTTTCGGCTGTCGCGGTGTTTGGGCACGGGCTCTGGCTCTTGGTGGTTCGTCGCGGCGTCGGTTCGATTCGGGGACGCCCCTGGGGGCGGGACTTAACAGACGGGGTCCGTGATGAACATGATCTGGCTGCTGCGTGCGGCAAAATGGGCCCGACGCCCGCCCAGTGCGCGCATGGTCGCGCTGGTCCTGGGGATCATCGCGTCGGGGCTGCTGCTGGCCGGGCTGGAATGGCTGGGCCTCTGGCCGGACTGGGCCACCATAGAGACGCGCCCGCCCCGACTGCCGCGCTGACGACCGTTTCGGCGGATCAGTCCTTGCGGGCGACCGGCACGGAGCGCGGCTTTGGCGCGCCAAGCGCGAGGGTGATGGCGAAGGCCGTCAGCAGGCCGGCGAATGTCAGGATCAGGGTCATCATGTCCTCCGAAATCGGAAGGTCATCTCAAAGCGCGGTGGCGGAAAAGGTGTCGCATTGGCCCATGTCGCCGGTTTCAAATCCGCGCATCAGCCATTCCTGGCGTTGCGCCGCGCTGCCATGGGTGAAGCTGTCGGGAACCGGCGTCCGCCCCGCGCCCGCCTGGATCACATCGTCGCCCACCGCTTCGGCTGCGCGCATGGCCTCCTCCAGGTCGCCGGCCTCCAGCGTGCCGAACCGCTCCTGCGCCTGGCGCGCCCAGATCCCGGCATAGCAGTCGGCCTGCAGCTCGGTCGCGACCGAGACGCGGTTCGCGTCGGCCTCCGACAGGCGGGCGCGCAGGCCGTTCACCTCACCAAGCGTGCCGGTGAGGTTCTGGACGTGGTGGCCCACCTCATGCGCGATGACATAGGCGGCCGCGAAGTCGCCGCTGGCCCCCATGCGCTCGCTCATCATGTCGAAAAAATCGGTGTCCAGATAGACGCGCTGATCGCCGGGGCAGTAGAACGGCCCCATCGCTGATGACGCGCCGCCGCAGGCCGACTGGACCGCACCGCGGAACAGGACCAGACGCGGCTCCTGATAGGCGATGCCCGCCTGTTCGCTCAGGACCGGCTGCCACACCTCCTCGGTATCGGCCAGCACCACGGAGACGAACTGTCCCCATTCCTCGTCGCGCTGGCTGAGTTCGGTCGGCTGTCCGCCGCCTTGGTCCAGCTCGCGGACGATCGGGCTGACGTCGACGCCGAAGAAATAGCCCACGGCCAGCACGATCAGCGTGCCGGCGATGCCCAGTCCGCCCGCGGCGGCACCCATGCCACGGCGATCCTCAACGTTCCTGCTGCCCCGTCTGCCGCGCCATTGCATGTGTCGTCTCCGCCCTCTGTCGCGCCGAACGTCCGGATCGCTGCGAGGTTCCCATCCATGGTCACAGAACCGCGACGAGGCCGCATCGCGCTTGACGCCACGGTCACCGGAGGGGATGCACGGGAGATCATCGAAGGGACCGGAATGCTGCGCGGATTGTACGACTGGACCATGGGACTGGCGGCGCCCCGTCGTGCACGGGCATCGCTGTTCACCGTGAGCTTTGTCGAGAGTTCGGTCTTTCCGATCCCGCCGGACGTGCTGATGATCCCCATGGTGCTGGCGCGGCGCCGCCAGGCTTGGGCCATCGCCTTCATCGCGACGGTCGGGTCGGTGCTGGGCGCGCTGCTGGGATACTGGATCGGCGTGGCGCTGATGGACAGCCTGGGGCAATGGGTGCTGAGCGCCTATGGCAAGCAGGACGCCTTCGACCAGCTGGCCGCGCGCTTTGCGGAGCATGGGGGCTGGGCGGTGCTGTTCGCGGCGCTGACACCCTTTCCGTTCAAGGTCATCACGATCTTCTCGGGCGCGGCGGGGCTGTCGCTGCCGGTCTTCATCGCCATGTCGATCCTGGGCCGCGGGCTGCGGTTCTATGTGGTGGCGGCGCTTCTGTGGCGGTTCGGCGCCACGATCCGCGATTTCATCGAAAGACGCTTGGGAATGCTGTTCACCCTGTTCATGATCGCCCTGAGTGGCGGCTTTGCGGCAGTGAGGTTCCTGTGACGGGCAAGAGACTGAGTTTCATCGCGGGCGCGGGATCGGCATTCCTGCTGATCGCCGCACTGGGCTTTCAGGCGGCGGGATATGCGCCCTGCGAATTGTGCATCCTGCAGCGCTGGCCGCATGTGGCGGCGGTGGCGGTGGCCGTGCTGGTCTGGGTGACCGGGCGCGTGCGCGCGCTGGCGGTGCTGGGCATGGCGGCGGCGGGGGTTGCTGCGGGGCTGGCGCTCTATCATGTCGGCGTCGAGATGACCTGGTGGGCTGGACCGTCGCATTGTTCGGGCGGGGTCGGCGATCTGTCGACCATGTCCACGCAGGATCTGATGGCGCGGCTGCAATCGGCCCCGGTGGTGCGCTGCGACGAGATCGCGTGGCAGTTCCTGGGCCTGTCGATGGCCGGCTGGAACGCGGTCCTGTCGGCGGGTCTTGCGGTCCTCTGGGCCATGGCGACGCGGCGCGGCGAAAGGGCCTGATTCCGGTCGGGAACGGCGGGATTTCGGCCGGTTGCGGGCGGGGCGCGATTGCCCCTCGCGACCGGCTCGGCTATACCGAACCCCAACTAGATGTTGAGGAATACCCGTGGCCGACACCCCAGAAGACGATCTGCCCGAAACCCCCGACGAGGGGACCGAAACCCGCGTCGTGATGCATCACGACGGCCCGGTGATCGACATCTCCGCGGAGATGCGGACATCCTATCTGGACTATGCCATGTCGGTGATCGTCAGCCGCGCGATCCCCGATCTGCGCGACGGGCTGAAGCCGGTGCATCGCCGCATCCTCTATGCGATGAACGAGGGCGGCAACACCGCCGACAAGCCCTATCGCAAATCGGCCCGCGCGGTCGGCGACGTGATGGGCAAGTATCACCCCCATGGCGACAGCGCGATCTATGACGCGCTGGTGCGGATGGCGCAGGACTTCTCGATGTCGCTGCCGCTCTTGGACGGTCAGGGCAACTTCGGCTCGATGGACGGCGATGCCGCCGCCGCCATGCGCTACACCGAGGTGCGCATGGACAAGGTCGCGAACTCTCTGCTGATGGACATCGACAAGGACACCGTCGATTTCCAGGACAACTATGACGGCAAGGACCGCGAGCCGACCGTCCTGCCGGCGCGCTTCCCGAACATGCTGGTCAACGGCGCGGGCGGCATCGCGGTCGGCATGGCCACCAACATCCCGCCGCACAACCTGGGCGAGGTGATCGACGCGACGCTGGAGCTGATCGCGGACCCCGACCTGCCGACCGAGCGTCTGCTGGAGATCATCCCCGGCCCGGATTTTCCGACCGGGGCCACGATCCTGGGCCGGTCCGGGGCGCGCAAGGCCTATCTGGAGGGGCGCGGCAGCGTGATGATCCGCGCCAGGACCCATATCGAGGAGCCGCGCCGCGACCGCTTCGCCATCGTCATCGACGAGATCCCCTATCAGGTGAACAAGTCCGTCCTGATCGAGCGGATCGCCGAACTGGCCAAGGAAAAGAAGGTCGAGGGCATCGCCTCGGTCCAGGACGAATCCGACCGGCACGGCGTCCGCGTGGTGATCGAGCTGAAGCGTGACGCGACCCCCGACGTGGTGCTGAACCAGCTGTTCCGCTTCACCCAGCTGCAGACGACTTTCGGCTGCAACATGCTGGCGCTGAACGGCGGCAAGCCCGAGCAGCTGGCGCTGCGCGACTTTTTGACCCATTTCATCACCTTCCGCGAGGAGGTCGTCGCCCGCCGCACCGCCTATGAGCTGCGCCGCGCCCGCGAGCGCAGCCATGTCCTGTGCGGCCTGGCCGTCGCGGTCAGCAATGTCGACGAGGTCGTAGCCACCATCCGCAGCAGCGCCGACGCCGCCGAGGCGCGCGAGCGCCTAATGCAGCGGCGCTGGCCCGCCCATGACATCGCCGAATACCTGCGCCTGATCGACGACCCGCTGCACCCGGTGAACGAGGACGGGACCTACAACCTGTCCGAGACCCAGGCCCGCGCCATCCTGGAACTGCGCCTGCAGCGTCTGACCCAGCTGGGCGTCAAGGAGATCACCGACGAGCTGCAGTCGCTGGCTGACAGCATCCGCGACTATCTGGCGATCCTGGCCTCGCGCGAGCGGATCATGGGCATCATCGCGGACGAGCTGCGCGAGGTGCGCGAGACCTTCGCCGTGCCGCGCCGCACCGAGATCGTGGACTGGTCCGGCGACATGATGGACGAGGACCTGATCGAGCGCGAGGACATGGTCGTGACCATCACCTCGGGCGGCTATATCAAGCGCACCGCCCTGGCCGAGTTCCGCGCGCAGCGGCGCGGCGGCAAGGGTCTGTCCAGCATGGCCACCAAGGAGGACGACGTCGTCACGACGCTGTTCGTGGCCAACACGCATACGGAACTGCTGTTCTTCACCACCGACGGCATGGTCTATCGGCTGAAGACCTGGCGGCTGCCCTTGGCGGGGCGCATCTCGCGCGGCAAGGCCATCGTCAACATCCTGCCGATCGAGACCGGCGTCAGCATCGCGGCGCTGCTGCCGATGGACGCGCCCGAGACGGAATGGGAAAGCTATCAGGTCGTCTTCGCCACCGACGACGGCGATGTGCGCCGCAATGCGCTGTCCGATTTCACCAACGTCCGCGCGAACGGCAAAATCGCTATGAAGATGCCCGACGGCGTCAGCCTGATCGGCGCGCGTCTGGCCACCGAGCAGGACGACGTGATGCTGGTCACCGCCCAGGGCCGGGCGATCCGCTTCCCGACCACCGCGGTGCGGGTGTTCAAGGGCCGCGATTCGACCGGGGTGCGCGGCATCCGCCTGGCCGAGGGCGACAGCGTCGTCAGCATGTCGGTCATCCGCCACTTCGAGGCCGACCCGTCCGAGCGCGTCGCCTATCTGAAGATGCGCCGCGCGGTGGCGGGTGCGCTGGACGACGGGGCCGAGGCCGACGAGGATGACGACACCCCCGAGGGCACCGTCACCCAGGAACGCTATATCGAGATGTCGGCGGCCGAGGACCTGATCCTGACCATCACCGCCAAGGGCGCGGGCAAGATCAGCTCCAGCCACGACTATCCGGTGCGCGGGCGCGGCGGTCAGGGCGTGATGGCCATGGACCGCGCGATGCGGGGCGGCGCGCTGGTCGCCAGCTTCCCGGTGCAGGGCGACGACCAGATCATGCTGGCGACCTCGACCGGACAGTCGATCCGGGTGCCGGTGGACCAGATCAGCTTCCGCTCGCGCAGCGCGGGCGGGGTGCGGGTCTTCAACACCGCCGCGGGCGAGGTCGTGGTCTCGGTCGCGCGGATCGCCGAACAGGGCGACGCCGCGGGGCTGGAGCCGGGCGACGAGGCGCCGCCCGCCGGTTCCGACGCGACCGAGGCGTGACATCAGCCGCCCGATCCCGCCTGCCGGGGTCGGGCGTTTTTCCAGCTGCGAGGGGGTGACGGATGGACGGTTCCAATGAATCGCTGCTGAGAGAGCGGCTGCAGACCGGGTTCCTGGGGCTGATCGCCTTCTCGCTGCTGCTGTTCATGCTGGTCCAGGCCAAGTTCATCCTGATCTCTCTGGCCATCGCGATCATCCTGTTCTCGCTGACCTCGGATGCGATCCACGCGATCTCGACCCGGCTCAGGGTCCCGAACTGGCTGGCGACGACGCTGGCGCTGATCGGCATCGCGCTTGGGCTGCTGTGGATCTCGACCACCATCGTGGCGCAGGTGAACGAGGTCGTGTTCCTGGCCATCTCCTATGCCGAACGGGCGCAGGCGGCCCTGCCCGCCTTGGCCGAACGGCTTGGTCCCGAGGCGCAGGAGCGGATCATCACCGCCGTCACCAACTTCAACATCACCGGCTGGATCCGGTCGCTGGCCGGCCAGGCCTCGGGGCTGCTGTCGGGCAGCGTGCTGGTGATCCTGTTCGTGGGCTTCATGTTCGCCGAACAGGTCTGGTTCCCGCAAAAGATCGAGCGCCTGGCGCAGAGCCCCGAGAAGGCGCGTCAGATCCGCCGCATCATCGCCTCGATCATGCACCGGGTGAACCGATATCTGGTGGTCAAGACAGCCGTCAGCGCAGTGACGGCCGCCATCGTGTGGCTGATCTTCTGGTCGATGGGGCTGGAGCTGGCGACGGCGGTCGCGCTGCTAACCTTCATCCTGAACTTCATCCCGTCGGTCGGGTCGATCGTCGCGACCGTCATCGCGGCGATGCTGGCCTTCGTGCTGACGGGCGACACGACGGCGACGCTGATCGTGGGGGCGCTTTGCACGCTGACGCAGTTCGTGATCGGCAACGTGCTGGACCCGATGCTGCTGGGTCAGACGCTGCGCCTGTCCAGCTTTGGCATCATCCTGTCGCTGGCCTTCTGGGGGGCGATCTGGGGTGTGCCGGGGATGTTCCTGGCGGTGCCGATCATGGTCGCGCTGATGATCATCTGCGCGCATATCCCTTGGCTGCGAGGCTTGGCGGTGTTGCTGTCACGCGAGGGCCTGCCCGATGATGGGGCGGGCGACGAGGCCACGCCGGACCGCGCCGCCGCCTGAGGGGGCCGGGCCCGGACGTGCGGTCCCGACATCGGGTTCGGGGCGGACCCGAGGACCTGCGAGGGATTTCAGCGCGCGTCGCCGTCGGGTTCGTCCGGCACGCCGCCCGCATCCTCAATATCATCGCGGATCAGCATGTCGTCGGGCTGGTTGGTGCTGGCCTCGATCGCCTTGGGCGCGCCGGACGCCGCGACCGGTTCGATCCGCGGTGTCTGGCCAGGCAGCGCCTCGGGATTTCGCAGCCAGATGTCGCGTTGGGCGAAGGGAATCTCGACCCCCTCCGCGGCAAAGCGCGCGACGATGCTGTGCAGCAGATCCGAGGTGACCCCCAGGCCCGTGCCAACATCCGCCAGGATCGCCCGGATCTCGAAGTTCAGCGCATCGGCGCCCAGGCCGCGGAACAGGATCGCCGGGGCCGGGTCGATGGCGACCAGCGGGTGATCCTCGGTGATCTCGCGCAGGATGCGCTCGACCTTGCGGGTGTCGCTGCCATAGCCCACGCCGATCGGGATGATGATCCGCCCGATCTTGTTGTGGCGCGTCCAGTTGGTGACCGGCTGGCTGATGAAGTCGCTGTTGGGGACGATCACCTCGGTCTTGTCGAAGGTCTCGACCATGGTCGAGCGGACCGAGATCTTCTTGACGATGCCCTGCTGGCCGCCGGCGCTGACCCAATCGCCCACGCTGACCGGCCGTTCGATCAGCAGGATGATCCCGCTGACGAAGTTCGACACGATGTTCTGCAGGCCGAAGCCGATGCCGACCGACAGCGCACCCGCGACGATGGCAAAGGAGGAGAGGTCGATCCCGGCCGAGGTGATGGCCATCAGCGCCGCCAGGAAGATCCCGACATAGCCCAGGCCCGACACGACCGCGTTCTGGCCCCCCGCATCCAGCCGCGTCTTGGGGAGAATCGAGTTGCGCAGCATCCCCTGCACGCTGCGGGTCAGCGCATAGCCGATGGCGAAGATGATCAGGAAGGTCAGCAGCGCACGGGGCGACAGGTTGACCCCGCCCAAGCTAAAGCCCTGCCGGAAGCGGACCCAGTATTCGGCCAGTTCCGACGCGGTCGCGCCCCAGATCATCATGAAGACCGGGATGGAGGCCAGCACCAGCGCGAAGCCGGTCAGAAGGGGTGCCAGACCCTCGCGCGCGCCCTCGGCGCCGCGCTGAAGCATGTTGAACAGGTCGGCGATGAAGTCCTGAAGCAGGATCAGCAGTCCAACCAGCGCCAGCGAAAAGAGCCACGGCCAGACCAGCATGTTCCCGAGGTTCACATAGCCCGCCGCTGTCAGCAGCACCGCAATGGGCGCGATGATGCGGGTCAGCCGCCCGGCCCAAGCCGCGATCCAGTGGCGATAGGACAGGTCCTGCGTCACGGAATCCCGCGTCAGGCGGCGCAGAATGTTGCCAAGCCGGAACATGGCCAAGGCGGCCAGCGTGATCAGCACCAGGTGCCAGACCCCGGCCGAGGCGTCGGAGAACTGCACGGGCACCCGCCCGACCTGCGCCTCGCCCCGTTCATAGAGGCCCGAGAGCGGCAGCATCGCGCGCGTCAGGATGTGATGCACCGCCATCAGCAGCGCCAGCACCTGCACCATCCGCCCGGCCGAGACGCGGCGGCTCTCGCTCATCTGCAGCGAGGTATAGGCGATGGCCTGACGGGGGAACAGCGCGCGCGCCATCCAGATGCCACCAAACAGGATCACCGCCGCGGTGGGCAGCGCATTGAGGAAGGGCGTGGTCCACGGGCCCGGCAGGCCGGTCGCCTGAATAGCGCTGATGCCCAGATATACGCCCGCCATGGGGATGGCGATCTGGCCGAGCGACACGACGAAAGCCAGCACCGCGCGGGAGTATTCGGAGGCGCGCGACGACAGCCGCGTGGGCAGGTTGGTGATCCAGGCCCTGCCCCACGTCAGGATGACCAGCGCTACGAGCAGATAGGCCGCTACCTGCGGCAGACGCGGGCGCAGATCGGCCCAGGCCTGCGGCGAGGCGTTTCGGCCGGTCACCTCCTCGGCGACGCCGCCCAGCAGGGTCAGCCCGTCGCCCGCCGCGGCACCCCAAGACCCCGGCAGCACCGGGGACGGGGTCTGCTTTGTCAGCTCGACGGCCTGACGCTGGCGGACGATCTCGTCGATCTGGTCGATGATGGAGTTCGCGCGGCTGGTGGCCTCGGTCGCGGCAAGGCGCGGGGCCTGCGCGGTGGAGAGCTGCTGGTTCAGCTCCGCACGTCTGGCGGCCAGATCCTCATCCTCGGTGGCGCCTTCGGCAGGTGCGGGGCCCAGGGCGGCGATCTGGTTCTCCAGCGTAGTGATCCGGTCGCCGTTCACGCTCTGCCCGGCCTGCAGCCGGTCGCGCCAGTCGACGATCCGGGCGCGGGTGCGCGCCAGCGCGTCGTTGGTAGCCTGGGGGTCGGCGCTCAGCGCCTCGGCGCGTTCGGCAACCTGCTCCCAGGTCTGATAGTCGATGTTCTGGGCCATCACGGGCGCTGCCGCCAGGGCCAGCAGCGCCACGAGTATCGTCGCAATCAGATGTCGCATGAAACCTTTCAGTCTTCGTAAACCTGCGGCAGGTCGGGCGCCGGGCGGGTCAGCCAGTCTGGAACCGGCAGCCCCTTGGCGCGGAGGAAGTCGGGGTTGAACAGCTTTGTCTGATAGCGGGTTCCGTAATCACACAGGATGGTGACGATGGTATGACCCGGCCCCATCTCGCGCGCCATGCGGATCGCGCCCGCGATGTTGATGCCCGACGATCCGCCCAGGCACAGCCCCTCGTCGCGCAGCAGGTCGAACACGATGGGCAGGGCCTCCTCGTCGGGGATGCGCCAGCTGCAATCGGGGGTGAATCCCTCCAGGTTCGCGGTGATGCGCCCCTGCCCAATGCCCTCTGTGATGGACGATCCGGGGCTGTCGAATTCGCCGGTGGTGTAGAAGGAATGCAGCGCCGCGCCTTCGGGATCGGCCAGACCGATCTTCACGCCCTTGGGCTGCAGCGCGTCGGCGACCCCGGCCAGCGTGCCGCCCGACCCCACCGCGCAGATGAAGCCGTCGACCTTGCCGCCGGTCTGCTCCCAGATCTCGGGGCCGGTGGTCTCGACATGGGCCTGACGGTTGGCGGTGTTGTCGAACTGGTTGGCCCAGATCGCGCCGTTCGGCTCTGTCCGCGCCAAGGTCTCGGCCAGGCGGCCCGAGTAGCGGACATAGTTGTTCGGATTCTTGTAGGGTGCGGCCGGAACCTCCACCAGGGTCGCACCGGCCAGGCGCAACATGTCCTTCTTCTCTTGGCTCTGCGTCTCGGGGATGACGATCACCGACTTGAACCCCATCGACGCGCCGACTAGCGCCAGCCCGATGCCCGTGTTGCCCGCCGTGCCCTCCACGATCGTGCCGCCCGGACGCAGCGCGCCGCGCGCGACGGCATCCTTTATGATGTAGAGCGCGGCGCGGTCCTTGACGGACTGGCCGGGGTTCATGAATTCGGCCTTGCCGAGGATCTCGCAGCCGGTCTCGTCGCTGGCGCGGTTCAGGCGGATCAGGGGCGTGTTGCCGATCGCGTCGGCCAGATCAGAACAGATTCGCATGGCGATCGACCTTTTTTCCCAGTTCGTTCAACGTCCGGCCTTCCTACACGTCCGCGGCTTGCCGGGGCAAGCCCGCCCTCCCAACGGGTCAGCCGCGCGGGGGTTCCCCCCGCAGCCGGTCGGCCCGCGCGTCCAGCCACAGCGACAGCATGGCCAGCGGGCCGTTGGTGATCCGGCCCGCATCTACCATTGCCGAAAGGTCCGCTCGCGCCATCAGATGGCCGCGGATATCCTCGGCCTCGCCGTCCAGACCGTGAATTCCGGCGCGCCCGTCGGGCAGATCGGCAATGCCCACATACTGATACAGGAACTCGCAGACCGCGCCGGGACTGGGATAGGCATGAAAGGCCGGGATCAGCCGGTCGATCGTCAGGTCGGCCTCCTCATGCGCCTCGCGCAGGATGGCCGCCTCGGGCGTCTCGCCGGCATCGACGCGCCCGGCGATCGGCTCCAGAAGCCAGGGCTGCGGATCGCCGCGCAGCGCCGGCGCCAAGCGGAACTGCTCGATCACGAGGACGCGGTCGCGGACCGGGTCCCACGGCAGCAGCACCGCCGCGTCGCCCATCAGAAAGGCCTCGCGCGTCATCGGCCCGCTCTGGCCGCCCTGGTGCAGCGCATGGGTCAGCTCCAGGCGTTCGACCGCGAAATACCCCGCGAAAGGCTGATCGCGCCTGAGCGTCCGGACCGCCCCGGCGTCGCGCAGCGGAACGACCCCCTGCCCCGAAGCAGGCATCGCGCACGCCCGCAGCCGGCTGGCCGCCCAGATGCCGATCATCGGAAGCCGCCAGGCCAGCAGCTCCGCCTCCAAGTCCGGCGCGGCGTCCAGAATTTCCGCCGCGATCTGCGCCGCCAGCGCCGGTTGCGCGGGCGCGTCCGTCGCGCCAGTCCCGTGCAGGCCGACCCCCAGCAGCGACATCCCCTCCCACGCGACAGGTTCCAGCCCCATCACGTCGGCATAGCGTCTCAGCGCGGGCGTCATCGCGGTGGCGATGCCCGCGATCTGCCCCGTCCCATCCTGAGGGGTGGGCCAGCCGTCGCGGTCCAGCCCGGCGCGCGCGCCGCCCGACAGACGGCCCGCCACCGTGACGGCCGTCCCGGTGACACCCAACGCCGCCAGCATCGCAGGATCAGCCAGCACCCCCACCAGAACGATCACAGCGCCTGCCCCGTGCCGCGCAGGGCCGCGGCGACGCCCATGTCGTAGGAGGTCTGCACGAAGACCCGGTCGAACCCGGCAAAGAGCAGTTCGGACAGCGCCCGGCCCTCGGGCGACAGGGCGTGGTCGCGATAGGCGGCCAGCTCCGCGTCCGCCAGCGGCGCATAGGCCATCAGAAGGAACGCCTCCAGCCAGGCCGTCGCGTCCGCCTCGATCTGCGCGCGCTGCACCCAGGCATCGCGGCCCATCTGCTCGGGGTCCGGCGCCATGTCATAGCCGCCGCCATCGGCATAGCCGCGGCTGAAGGCCAAGGCCGCGTTGAGGCCGCCCGCCACGTTCGGTGCGACCAGATCGGCGTCCCGGATCAGCCCGCGGATGCGCTGCGCCCGCGGATCGCCTGCCGCGACGGCCTCAGCAAAGGCCGCCCGCGCCGCATCGTCGATGCCGGGCTCGGCCAGCGCCCGGCGAGCCGAGACCTCCAGATCGACGATCCGCCGCCCCAGTTCCGATTTGTGAAACCGCAGGGCCCGGTCGATCAGCTGCGGATCGGCCCGACCGATGCGCTGCGCAACACCGTCGCGAAACAGCCGCCCCATGCGGTGGGGGTCGTGGATGGTTGCCACCACATCGCCCCATGGCCGCCCCGCCCCGGCGATCAGCCCCTGCGCCTCCAGGCGCACGGCCTCGTCCACGGCCTCGTCGCGAAGTACGGGCATCAGATCCGCCAGAGCCAGCGCGCGCCACAGCCGCTGCTGCCCGTCCTGCGACAACTGGATCGTGATGACCGGTGCGGCCGGGGTCATCGCAGGCGCCGGCGCGACCAGCGCGAGCAGCAGTCCCAAGGCGGTCAACATGTCACGACCCTTTCGCGCGGGAAATTTTGAAGCCATGACGATTTTTTCGCCGATACCCCCTTGCGCTTCAACCCCCGTCCCCGTAATTCCGCGACACCACACCAGAAAGCGCGGAGAGGTGCCGGAGTGGTCGAACGGGGCGGTCTCGAAAACCGTTGAGCCTGCAAGGGTTCCGTGGGTTCGAATCCCACCCTCTCCGCCAATTTATCCCCTAATGATATGACTTCATTGACTTTTGCGTTGGTAAATTTTCACTACCCATCATCCAGCCCAACATCACCCAAGCGCCTGGTTGCTACCTGCTGCGACAGCGCCTCGATGATCTCAACAGGCCGCAAACAATAGTGGTACAAGGTCGCCGGTCTCCCGGAAGATCAACCGCCCGCTAAATCAACGCGGTCCAAGGCCGGGTCCTTCACCCCATCGCCTGCCGCTGTGCGCGTTTGAAGAAGTGCCGTGTGGCCTGTTCCCGCGCGTCCCTGTCCGTCATGACGATGTTGCGCATCTCGTTGTCCTGCTGGAACATCTTCACCATGCCTTGGAAGAACGCCTGCGAGAACGCGCTGTAGACCACGTCCGCGGGGTTGTTGCGCACCATCTCGGTCATGTCCTCGTCCATGATGTCACGGGTGACACGCTCGAACCGCAGGAAGTCCTCGCGCGAGAACCTGGTCCCGTGCCGTTCGTTGAACGAATCGATGATCTCGGAGAGGGACCGCTCCTCTTCCTCCGTGTACGCGTTTGCGCCAAATTCAGTGATCGGGTCGAGTGTCTGAGTATCGCCCGCAGAGAGCGAGGCGCTGCCTTCCTCACCCTTTTGCAGCTTGAATGCGGACAGGGTCAGCATGTCATCGGAAATCGTGATATCGGCCGGGACATCGCGCGACGGTAGCAGGCGTGACAGCCAAGAGGTATAGGCATAGAGCTTTTCAAGCCAGGGGTCCTTCAGGGCAATGACCTGCGCGACGAAGGCGTAGAACCGCTGATAGCTCTTCAACAGCTGCCTGAACTCTTCCTTCTGCGCCTTGTCCTCGTCCAGATCGAACCGCTCGACGGCAAGACGAACCGTGCCCTCCAAGGCCAGACGGTCCTGCGTCGACAGATCACCCCGGAAGAACCGCTCGGCGAAGCGTTCAACCTCGTCCGAGATGATGTAGGTTGTTCCTGAAATCCGTTGCTCGAGGTCGTAAATCTGGTTCAGGTCTGTCCGCTCTTCGAGTGCCGTAGCCTCGAAATAAGGGGCAAAGGCGTCCCTGATCTCGTCCATCGTGTTCTGGAAATCGAGCACAAAGGTCCGCTCCTTGCCTGCCCGCGTCCGGTTCAGGCGGGCAAGGGTCTGGACGGCCTGCAATCCCGCCAGTTTCTTGTCGACATACATCGCGACCAGCTTCGGCTGGTCGAAGCCGGTCTGATACTTCTCGGCCACGACCAGAACATGGTATTCGTCCGTGTCGAACCGGCGCGGCAATTCGGTTTCTGCAAAGCCGTTGGCCGTCGCCTCGGTCCAGATGTTGCCATCGATGTTCAGATCGCCCGAGAAGGCGACCAGCGCCTTCAGATCGGCATATCCCTTGCCGGCAATGTACTCACCCAAGCGTTGCCAATAGCGCAGGGCATGTTCACGGCTCTGCGTCACGATCATCGCTTTGGCCTGCCCGTCCAATTCCTTCGCGACGTGGCGGCGGAAGTGCTCGACGATCACCTCGACCTTCTGATCGATGGCGGTCGGATGCAGCGAGGCGTAGCGCGCGACCCGTGACTGCGCACGGCGCCCCTTGAAGGCCGGGTCGTCCTCGATGGTCTTCTCGAGCTGGTAATAGGCCTTGTAGGTCATGTAGTTCTGGAGGACATCCAGAATGAACCCCTCCTCGATCGCCTGGCGCATCGAATAGAGGTGGAACGGATGCGGCTTGCCGTCCGACCCGATCCGCCCGAACCGTTCCAGCGTCACATTGCGCGGCGTCGCCGTGAAGGCGAGGAACGAGATGTTCCTCTGCGGCCCGCGTGCCTTCTGGAAGGCAAGGACCATGTCCTCGACGTCATCCGAACCCGTCGTATCGCGGGTCAGCGCATCCGTCATCGCCTGCGCCGACTTGCCTGATTGCGACGAATGCGCCTCGTCGATGATCACCGCGAAGTTGCGCCCGCCTTGCCCAGAGATCGTCGCCAAGTGCTCCGTGCCGAACTTCTGGATGGTGGTGATGATGATCCGCGCGCCTTTCTGGATCGCGTCCTTCAGATCGCGCGACGTGCCGTCGATCTTTCTGACCACACCGTCGGTCTGCGCAAAGCCGCCGATCGTGTTCTGCAGCTGCCGGTCCAGCACCAGGCGGTCGGTCACGATGATCGCGGTGTCGAACAGCGGGCGGTCGTCATTGTCATGCAGGTTGATGATCTGGTGCGCCGTCCAGGCGATGGTGTTCGACTTTCCCGACCCGGCGCTGTGCTGGATCAGATAATTCTGCCCCGCGCCCCTGTCCCGCGCATCCGCCAGCAGGGCCCGCACCGCGTCAAATTGCTGGAACCGGGGGAAGATCAGCGCCTCCTTGCCATCGTTGCGTTCGAGGTGGATGAACCTCCCGATCAGATCCAGCAGCACTTCGCGCGAGAGAACCGCGCGTCCCTCGGGCAAATCCTTGTAGAGATAGGCAACGCGGTTCTCGCCCTGCACATCGGGGTTGCCCGCGCCGCCTTCCCGGCCGCGATTGAAGGGCAGGAAGCGCGTCTTGCCGTTCATCAGGCGCGTGGTCATCGACACATTGTCCTGGTCGACCGCGAAATGAACGATGGCGCCGCGCTTGAAGGTCAAGAGCGGCTCGCCGGCGGGCGAGCGGTCCTTGCGATACTGCGCTTCGGCATGGCGGATGTTCTGCCCGGTCAGCAGGTTCTTCACCTCCATCGTGGCGACGGGGATGCCGTTGACGAAGGTCACGATGTCGAGGGCGTTTCGGTTCTTCGCGGAATAGGTGACCTGCCGCATCACCGACAGGATGTTCGCCTGATAAAGCCGCGTCAGGTCCGGGTTCAGGTTCGACGCGGGTTTGAAATAGCACAGGGCAAAACGGATGTTCGGCACCAGCTTGATGCCCTCGCGCAGCACGACATGGGTCGGATTGTCCTTCAGCGCCTTGTCGAGCCGTTTCAGAACCTCGGCCTCGGCCTGCGTGCTGTAATGGTCCTCGAGGCTTTGCCAGGCCTCGGGCTGGGTCATGCGCAGGAAGCGGAACAACAGCTCGGTGTCCAGCGCCGTGGCGACGTCGTAATGCGCCGCGCAGTCGCGTTCGATATAGCCCTGGTCCGTGGTCAGGCAGGCGACGATATGCGCCTCGAAGACCTTTTCGCGGTGGATGTCTGCGGTGGTGAGGGTGTCGCTCATGCGCCCATCTCCTCTTGAATGGCGTCGAGGCGGCGGTCGGTGGTGCCGGATCGTGCATAGGTCGTCACGTCGATCTGACCCGTGACAGCGGCGGTGATCAGGGCGGAGCGGTATTCCTTGAGGCGGTCGATGGAAGTGTTGATCGGCGCTTCCAACGCGTTGAGTTGGTCGATTTTTCGCCTGACGAACGCGACAATCTGCGATTGCTCCTCTTTTGGCGGCACCAACCCCGAAAGATGAGCGAGGCGTTCGCTCTTGATACCGGCAGCGGTCGACCCGGACGAATAGAGTTGCAGCGACCGCTGGAACGTTGCTGTCATCATGAACTCTGCCAGAAAGTCATTACTGACCAAGACGTCGTTCGCCCGAAACTTCATGATCCTTTGTGCAAACGCGACGTCCGTTCGGTCAACTTGTGCGATCTGACCCAACGGTGCCTCAGTGGTAAAGATAACATCGCCAAGGCGCGGTTTGCCTCGTGCGCTTAGTTTTTCCCAATCCTCGGCGGTCGTGTATTCTTCGGATCGCAGGTAATCGATCTTTCCGTCACGGATGTTGCGTGCAGTCACCAAGAACACGCCCTCATCGACCTTCTCTGGTGTTCGACCGCGATAGTCGACCTTTGAGGCAACAAGGCGGTTGAAGCGACAGACGGTCCAATGTGCGGGAACTTCGCCGAACCAATCGACGCCGCTGTTTTTCATGTCTGCGGCACCTGATAGACCCTTACAAAGAGCAGTGTCTCGCAGGGTTTCTTTCTTTCCCCCCAGCAACGCCACCAAGCGCTGCTTTTTCTCGATCAGCAGGTCTATTCTTGCGGTCTCACGGTCCAGAAAGTCGGCAATCCGGCGTTGGGTCGCGAGGTCGGGCACTCGCAACCGAATGTTCTTCATGTCGGCATAACGGGTCGTCCAGAGATCAGCGACGATGCCGTGGCCCCAACGATAATACTCTTCTTGAAATGCTGGTGAACGCAGCAGGTGGTGTGCGTAGCGAGATTCAATAGTGTCTCGCGGTTCAAGCACAATGCTGATCAGCGAGACAGACCCTTCGTAGTCGGATATGCCGCCAGACCCTTTCCGGTCTGACCGACTGTTGATCACATAGTCGCCAATTCGAACTACTTTTCGATTGTCGCCGTCATCTGTCTTGGCGGCCGTTTCGAGTTGCGGAACAATGCCGTTCATGGTGACAGATAGTGGCGGAAAGTCCTTATCGCTACCTTTGGCCTTGCGTTCGCGGAACAGTTGTCCAAGCCGATACAGTTGCCAGTTTGACGGACTGGCGAGCGTCATTATGTCCGTCACTCAACCACCTCCTGCAACAGACGCGCAATCTCCGCCTCCAGCGCCTTCAACTCGGCATCGATCTCGGCCAGCGGACGGGGCGGGACGTATTTGTAGAAATAGCGGTTGAAGTTGATCTCATACCCGACCCGCCCGACGCCGCCATCCGCCGCGTCGGCATGGGTCTCATCGACCCAGGCATCTGGAACGAAGGGCAGCACCTCGCGCCGGACATAGTCGCGCCAATCCTGATCCAGCGGCACAAGCTCATGATCACGCAGATCGGTATCGGGTTCCGGTTTGCCCTTGGCATCGCGGCAGATCTCCGCGTCCTCGTCACGTTCCGAAAGGGCCGACAGGATCGCCTTGCGCAGAGGCGCGCCCAGCTTGACCCCCGCGCGACGCAAGGCAGCGGCCAGCGCCTTGTCAAACGCATCGCGGTCGAGCCAGCGTTCGCCCTGCGGCAGATGGACCAGAACAGCGTTCATGACCCCAAGGCGTTCATCCTCGTCCAGCTTTTCAAAAGGCTTGCTGTCGCGCAGCGCCTCCAACCCCTCCTTCGTCACCGAGAAGGCCAGTTTCAGCGGGCGTTCGACACGGATCTCGCGATAGCCGAAATCGGACGTGGCAAAGATCTTCGACACGTCGCCCCATTCGCCCTGACCGTTCAGCATCTGGGCATAGAGGCGGGCGATCTCGTCGCAGGCCTCGGGCGTGATCTCGCGGCGCTTGGAGCCGAGCGACTTGCGCATGGATTTCCAGAACCGCTCTCCGCTGGCGTCGATCAGCTGCACCTTGCCGCGCCGGGCCGGGTCCTTGCGGTTCGTCAGCAGCCAGACATAGGTCTGGATGCCGGTGTTGTAGAAAAGGTCCGTGGGCAGCGCGATGATCGCCTCGACCCAATCGTTTTCCAGCATCCAGCGGCGGATCTCGCTTTCGCCGGACCCCGCGCCGCCGGTGAAGAGGGGCGATCCGTTCATGACGATGCCGATGCGCGAGCCCTGTTCGTCGTTGCGCATCTTGGAAATCATGTGCTGCAGGAACAGCAACTGCCCGTCCGAGATGCGGGGAAGGCCCGCGCCAAAGCGGCCATTCTTGCCCAGGGTGTCGGCCTCGTCCTTGATGGGGTCGGCGTATTTCTTCCAGTCGACGCCATAAGGCGGGTTCGACAGCATGTAGTGGAACCGCTTGCCGCGATGGGCGTCCTGCGTCAGCGTGTTGCCATAGGCGATGTTCTCCGGGTTGTGGCCGGTGACCAGCATGTCGGACTTGCAGATGGCGAAGGATTCGGGGTTCAGTTCCTGGCCGAAAAGTTCAACCCGGATGCGCGGGTTCAGGGCCTTCATCTCCATCTCGGCGATGGACAGCATGCCGCCCGTCCCCGCCGCGGGGTCATAGACCTGGCGGATCACCCCTGAGCCCGTCAGTGCGTCGCGATCGTTGATCAGCAGCAGGGAGACGATCAACCGGATCACCTCGCGCGGGGTGTAATGTTCGCCCGCGGTCTCGTTCGAAATTTCCGAGAAGCGCCGGATCAGCTCCTCGAAGAGATAGCCCATCTCGAGGTTCGAGATCGCGTCCGGGTGCAGGTCGATCTGGCTGAACTGGTCAAAGACGCGGAACAGCAGACCCGCGTCGTTCAGGCGCTTCAGCTGATCGGTGAACAGGAACTTGTCGAGGAAGATGTCCCGCACATTGGGCGAGAACTTGGTGATGTAGTCGATCAGGTTCTTGTGGATGTCCTTCGGGTCCTGCCCCTTGAGCGAGGCGAAGGTGAACCGCGAGAGGTTGTAGAGCCGCATGTTCTGCCCGACGACGCCCGCTAGAAGTATATCGCGCGCCTCGTCGTCCATGTCCGCCGGCAATGATAATGCCATATCGAGCACGGCGGGTTTGGTCGCTTCGAGGATGCAGTCGAGCCGGCGCAGGACCACGAAGGGCAGAACCACCTTGCCATATTCGGACTGCTTGAAGTCGCCGCGCAGGGTCTCAGCGATAGACCAAACAAATGCACTCAGGGTCTTGATATCGCTGCTCATCCAGGTCCGCCTCATTGCCATACGCCGGCGCACCTTGGGCGAAACGGCAGATGCGGTCAACGCTGGTCTGATGGTGCTCCTGAAGGCCTCAGGCGGGAACCCCAGTACTGGCAGGTATTGTCTGCGCCGGTCAGGTGAAGATCGGCTAACGACATCGCAAACTCGGCCGCCGTACAGACCGTGACCGCAGGTTGCATTTGGACATCTTCATGAGAATAAGCGGGGCCAGAGGCTTTTCAACCTCCACGACCCAGGAACTTCCTGCGCTTCGGCATTTGAAGGCGACCCCGCTCTGGCTAGCTTAGGTGAGCGGGCGGCACCGTCAACAGGCGTTGTTGCAGAACTCTCCCCGTTAAGGATTCACTTGGTGAATCCATGCGGTTAGATGGGCAGCATGAGCAAGCCCAAGCCCGCCCGCTACCGCACCACCAACTGGTCTGCCTTCAAC
>NZ_JBYLFR010000023.1:0-41255 GCF_057748165.1 Paracoccus sp. NIOT.M2S5SZ12 | reverse complement strand
CCGGTCCGGTGGGTGATTGCACCGGCGCAGCGGCGCTTCTGGGCAGCGTGCCGAAGGCGGGTCGGCTTTTGGCCGACAGAGGCCATGACGCCGATTGGCTCAGAGAAGCGTTGGAAGACAAGGGGATAAAGGTGTGTATCCCCGTACGGAAGTCCCGCAGAAGACCGTCAAATATGACTAGCGGCGCCACAAATGGCGCAACCGCAATGAGATCACGTTCGGCCGCCTCAAGGATTGGCAACGTGTCGCAATCCGCGAAAGCACATCCGGAAGTACCCCGAGGAGAAGCGCGAGCGCTTCCTCAGCGCGGCGGAACTGCGCCGGATCGGCGAGGTGCTGCGCGAGATGGAGGCGGAGGGGATCGAACTGCCCTCGGCCATTCTCGCCGCCCGCCTGCTCATCCTGACCGGCTGTCGGCTGAACGAGATCATGACGCTGCAATGGGCGCACGTCGATCTGGCCGAGCGTGTTCTGCGCCTGCCGGACTCCAAGTCGGGCGCCAAGGTCGTCCATCTCGGACAGCCGGCCGTCGAGCTGCTCCGCAACGCCCAGCGCATCGAAGGCAACCCGTGGGTCATCTTCGGCAAGCCAGCTTCTGCAAGCGACCTGAAGAAGTTGATCAGGCTTGGCTATACGCTCCGGTCTGGCCCGTGGTGAACAATCACTACGCCCAATGGGGCATCAAGGCGCGCTCCTTTTCCGAACTCGTCGAGCAAATGGGAGTATTGCGCTTTGGGCATCGGCCGCGCGTTGGTGACACCTTTTCCGGCGGCGGATCCATTCCATTCGAGGCTGCACGGATGGGCTGCGACGCCTATGCCGCCGACCTCAACCCCATAGCCTGCATGCTGACCTGGGGCGCGATGAACATCATCGGCGCTCCCAAGAAGCGTCGCGCGATGTTCGAAGACGCCCAGAAAGCGGTGACCGAGAAGGTCGACAGAGAGCTCATCAAACTCGGCGTCGAGCATGACGATAACCGTTGGTGACAACCAGTTCGCGGGCACGGGCCAGAAGGCGCGGACCGCCGGAGGCCACCAGCGCGTTGATGTTCTCGAGCGGTGGATTCCAGCCCTTGAGCCGTCGCCGCGCCATGGCTCCTTCGAGCCGAGCGCGAACGGCTGCAGGGCTGCCGCTCGCCCGCCCGGGGATGGACCCGCCGCGGAACCTGTCGAACAGCCCCATGCTCAGAGCCCCTTTTCCGTGATGGCGCGCACTTGCCGCACGATCCGTCGCCCTTCGGCCGTCGCAATCTCGCGATCCAGCGCCTCGAGGGCCCGGTCGATCTCAGCAACCGAACGGTAATCGACCGTCTTTCCGTCATAGCTGACCCGAGCCACGCCCGAGGCACGCTGTGCGGCCAACGCCTCGCGACGGGCGCGGAGGTCCGTGATTGTCGCCATGACAGCCCACCTCTATCCTGCTCGTGACCCGTCCTGACCAGGCCCGCCATGACCGACCGGATTGCCCGCCTTCGCATCGAACTGCTGCATCTCGAGCCTTGCATCTGGCGTGAGCTCGAGGTCAGCCTGACCACCAACCTCCGCGCTCTGCACGAAATCATCCAGGCGGTGATGCCGTGGGAGAACTATCACCTCTATGATTTCCGGATCGGCGACAGGGTCTATGGCGAACCCGATCCAGAGGACGCGGTGTGGGGCCGCAAGATCTATCAGGCCAAGGGCATGCGCCTCGGCACGCTGATCGATCGCGGCGTCACCGAGTTCCTCTACACCTACGATTTCGGGGACGACTGGCAGCACCGCGTCCTTGTCGAACACGTCGGCGCGGCCGATCCCGGCACAGATTATCCGCTGTTCGTCGCGGGCGAGCGCACCGCGCCGCCCGAGGACGTGGGTGGTCCACCCGGCTTCATGGAGTTCGTCGAGGCCATCGCAAACCGCCGCCATCCGCAGCACAAGGACATGCTCCGCTGGTATGGCGGCCCCTTCAACCCGGTGGACTTTGGCGAAGCCGAGATCGCGGCGCGCGTGCGCGATCTTGCCACCCGGCGCAAGATTTCCCTCGAGGCCTTCGCCCGCAGCCGCGCGCTGCGACAGCAGTAGCTCCGAAGGTCAGCCCATATAGGTCGAGCGCACCGTCCGGCGCCGAGGCCCCTGTGTAGTCCTTGGACTACGCGCGAGCGTTGGTCCGCTCTCGGCCCGAATTGCGTCCCGGTCGGGGTCTGGCGTCAGCCCCGCGCCCCAGGTGCGCAAGATTTCTCCTGCGCCCTCGAACTCCGTCAGGCCATCATCGTCACCGGAAATCAGGCCGGACCTCGGCAAGTTCGTCGAGGTGGGCGCGTACATGTTTTTCCAAGGCCTTCTGCATCGCGGCCGGTTCCACGCCCAGTTCCGCCGCCATCAGCGCCGCCGCGCGTGCAGGCCAGTTCACCCATGCGTCCCGAACTTCCCGCGCCAGGCGGAACACCAGCGCCAGGGCACGCGCCCGCTCGATCAACTCCCCCTTCAGCTTCTGGAGCCGGATGCGCCGTTCTTGCGCTTTCAGCACCTCGTTCGCGGTCTTGGCCTGCAGAAAGGTCGTGCCGCCGCCCACCGCCGGGACCGCCAATCCCTGTTCGCGGAGCGTGTCGCCGACAGCGGCCACTGCCGCCTCGGGGACAGGCTTCAGCTTCGGCGCGGGCGGTTTACTCGTCTTCGACGGATCGGTCGTCTCGGCGCGTCGTGCGTCGCTCGCGGCCGCGTTGATGCTGCCATCGGGATAGAGGACCAGTCGTTCGGCCGTCTTCGCCTTCTGGATCGCGCCCCGCGACAGGCCGACGTGCGCGGCGTATTGGCGCTCGCTCATGCCCTGCATTGGCGGCTCCGATTATCATTCAAAATCATGCTCTTATTTCGTTGATAAGCATCGCGGACAGAGCGAAAATCCTTTCAGCAGGACGATGCAACTCACTTGGGAGCCACCAAAATGACCCGCCGCGCACAGGACAACACCAAAGCCCTCGACGCCTTCCTCGCCGCCAAGTTCGAGATCCACGCGATGCTGGAACGCCTCGCCACCCTCAGCGCCGACCACTTCGAGACCAGCCCCGACGAAATCCATTGGGGGCACGTCGGCACCCTGAACCACTACCGCGCAAAGCTGCGCGAGATCACCGACAGCGCCTTCAGGGAAGGCGAACACGCCGAGTGACCATCCGCAACGCCAGAACTCTCGCCGCGCGCCCAGCGCGGCTTGGGGTCGTAGGAGGGCAGCGGCAGTCGCGGCCCCGAGAACGGAGACGACCCCATGACCCAGATCCAGCTGACCGATACCCAAGCCGTCATCCTTTCGGCGGCCTGCGCGCGTGACGATGGCGCGGTCTTTCCCGTCACCGCCAAGCTGAAGGGCGGCGCCGTCGGCAATGTCTGCAAGAGCCTCCTGAAGCTCGGGCTGATCGAGGAAATCGCCGCCACCGACCTCAACACTGTCTGGCGGCACGACGAGGAGCGCGGCCCGATCACCCTGCGCGCGACGCCGCTGGCACAGACCACGCTCGGGATCACGGAGGCCGAAACGACCACGAAGGCAGCCGAAACCGTCACCGCACCGGTCCAGCGCCGGAGAGGCACCAAGCAGGAAGCCCTGATCGAGATGCTGCGGGCACTGGGCGGCGCCACCATCGAGGAGATCGCCACCGCGCTCCAGTGGGCGGCCCACACGGTCCGAGGCGCCATGGCGGGCCCCCTGAAGAAGAAGCTCGGGCTCGAGGTGATCTCAGAGAAGGTCGAAGGACGCGGTCGGGTCTACACCCTGACGTAGGTACCGCAACCCTCGACGCGCATCGAAAAAGGCGCTATATTCGCACCTAATTGGATGCGCGTCGGGAGGCCAGTCATGAACATCACCAAGGACATCAGCCCGCTGACCGAGTTCAAGCGGGATTCGGCGCGTCTGATCGCGCAGATCAAGGAGACCGGTCGGCCGCAGATCCTGACAGTGAACGGCAAGCCTTCCGTCGTCGTGATGGATGCCGCCGCGTGGCAGGAGATGCAGGACCAACTCGACTATGCCGAAACCGTCGCGGGGATCCGCAAAGGCCTGACGCAGGCCCACGCGGGTGAAGGCACCGACGTGGGCACGTTCTTCGACGGCCTTGCCCAGACGAAATGACTTCCCCTCTCCCGGTGATCATTACACCGAACGCGGCGGATGATCTGACAGCGTCATGGACTTACCTGCGCGATCGCAACCCGACGGCGGCGGACGATTGGCTGGAGGGCATCCGCGATACGATCCTTGCCCTCGGCGCGATGCCGGAAGCTCATCCGATTGCCCCAGAGTCGCGTGAATTTGATCTACCGATCCGTCGCGCGCTGTTTGGAAAGGCGACGCGCTGGCGTATCTACTACGCCGTCATCGACGGCGCGGTGCGGGTTCTGCATGTCCGCCACGGCCGCCGGAGCGATTGGCGACCCTGATCCCTTCAAACAGCCGTCGCAGTAGGTAGGACCGGGCGATACTCACCACGGTGAACACCGCGCCCATCTTCAGGTTCTGCGCCAGCGTCGTGTGCAGCCCGAGGACTGGGAGGATCAGGATCTGCGTGACCACGGCGACGCCGTAGCCCACGACTACATTGGCGACGGACTCGACCAGCGACATGGCGCGCGACTGCTTCATGTTGCCACCTCATCCATCGGCCAGTAGTTCAGCAGCGAGAGTTCGCAGCGCATGCGCCGCAACCAAGGGGACCACGCCGTTGCCACAGAGGCGAAGCCGGTCCACCCGGTGGGCCAGCCCATCAGCGCCTCGACGAACAGCGGGTTCAAGGTCCGGCGCGCATCGGAGGTACCGCTCCCAGCCATCGGCGTCGCCAGGACCTGGCGGCCAAGCAGGCCGTTCACCGGTGTGTTCGCCAGTGTCGTCGCCCCATCCTTGTGATCGCGTGCCGTCGGCGTCATCCACATCCCGGCCGCATGGGTCAGGTCTGCTGTCCGGCGGTTGCCCGCGCTCGGCTTGCAGCCGTCGTTCGCCATTGGCGTCGGCCAGAGCGCTGCCGTCGTCGCCAGGTTCATCCCGTGTTGCCCCGCTTCCTGCGATGGCGTCGGCTTCGTCTGCCGGTTCTCGTTCACACTGGCCCTCGGCGTCGGCCAGAGGCGCAGCAGTTCCGTCCGGTTCCCGCCACTCGAGCGGGTGCCAGAGCAGGCGCGCGGGGTCGGCCAACTCGTCGCCCTCGCGGATGGCGAGGATGAAGAGCCGCTCGCGCTTGTGGGGCGCGCCGACTTCCGCCGCCGTGAAGAGGCCTGCCGCAAGGCGGTAGCCCATGCCGACCAGTCCGCTGGCGACTTCGGGGAAGCCGAGGCGGAGATGATGGGCGACGTTCTCAAGGAAGACGAAGGGCGGTTCGACCTCGCCGATGATGCGGGCGACATGCGGCCAGAGGTGGCGCGGGTCGTCTGCACCCCGGCGCTTGCCCGCGACGGAGAACGGCTGGCACGGATAGCCCGCAGTGACGATGTCCACCGCGCCGCGCCAAGGGCGGCCGTCGAAGGTTCCAAGGTCGTCCCAGACAACAGCCTGATCCAGGGACGCGTCTTCCATCCGCGCCACGAGAGTGGCTGCGGCGAAGGTTTCCCGTTCGACATGGCCCACAGCACGATAGCCGGGGATGGCGATGGCGAGCCCAAGGTCGAGACCGCCCGCGCCGGAACAGAGGGAGAGGCCGAAGAGGCATGCGTCTCCGGCCTCGGAAGCGCGTCCGGAGGAAGATAAAGCCAGGTCATGCATGTCACGCGGCGGTCTTGCGCTTGCGCGCGGGTTCGGGGGCGACGTCAGTGTCCGTCATATCGGCTGGGGCCCCGGCGTCGTCGCCCAGCCGCTCGGTCCTCACCTCAGCGAAGGTCCGACCATCGACATCGAGGATCGCGTCCTTGCCGGTCTCGGCCTGCCAGCGTTCCACGGCGACATCGACATAGGCCGGGCTGATTTCCATCGCGAAGACGCGGCGGCCATTGGCTTCGCCGGCCATGATCTGCGACCCGGACCCCGAGAAGGGCTCGTAGCACAGCCCGCCCCGCGCCACATGCTGGCGCATCGGGATGCCGAAGGCGTCGAGCGGTTTCGGCGTCGGGTGGTCGGGCCGCTCGTCCTTGGCAAAGCTCGGCATCTCCCAGGTCGAGGGCAGCGTCTGCTCCGCGACCTTCGGCGGGCGGTTCGGGCGGCGCCAGCCCATGAAACAGGGTTCGTGCTTCCACAGGTAATGCGACCGGGTCAGGACGCCGCGGTCCTTCACCCAGATAATCTGCTGATGGACGAAGGCGCCCGCCTTTTCCCAGCAGGCTTCCAGCATCGCCTGGCGGCGCGAGGCGTGCCAGCAATACCAAGCGGCATCCTCAGCAATGGCCTCGGCCACGGCGGCGGCAATGAAGCCGTCGTAAAGCTCGGCCCCCTGCGAACTGTCGTCCCAGGTCGTGCCATAGGAGGCCGACCAGTCCTTGTTCCGTGTCGGGTGGTTCGAACCGTCATAGTCAACGAGGTAAGGCGGGTCGGTCGCAAACAGGATCGCCCGTTCGCCATTCATCAGGCACCGCACGTCGGCCGCGCTGGTGCTGTCACCGCAGAGCAGCCGGTGGTCGCCGAGGATCCAGAGATCGCCGGTGCGAGAGGCCGGGTTGCGCGGCGGTTCAGGGATGGTCACCGGCGGCACGGAGCCCCCGGCGCCACCTTCTTCCCTGTCCCCCCCCGGCACGAAGGCCAGCAGCTTGTCCAACTCGCCGTCGGTAAACCCGACGAGCGACAGGTCGAAATCCTCAGCCAGCAGGTCGTTCAATTCCGCCGACAGCAGCGCCTCGTCCCAGGAGCCCAACTCCGTCAGTTTGTTGTCGGCGATCCGGTAAGCCCGGCGCTGCGACTCGGTCAGATGCCCCAGCACGATCACCGGCGCTTCGATCAGCCCCAGCTGAGTCGCCGCCAGCACCCGGCCATGCCCCGCGATCAGCTCGCCGTCCTCGCCGAGGAGGCAGGGCACGGTCCAGCCGAACTCGGCCATGCTGGCGGCGATCTTCGCGACCTGGTCCGCGCCATGTGCCTTGGCGTTCCGAGCGTAGGGCTGGAGCTTCGCCAGCGGCCACATCTCGATCCGATCCGGGGCAAAGCTCAGCGTCATCGTCGGGTCAGTCCTCGGATCAGGGTGGATACCCCTGGCTTCCGGACTTCGGGGTCCAGACTGGACTCCACGCAGGGTCCAGCGGCCACCAGGGGTGTCCAGCATCAAGGGTTTGAATTTGCAGTGTTTCAGGCGGGTTCAGGCGGCGGCGGCTTCCGGGTGGCTTCCCAAAAATCCGGCCCAGTCGCTAGCGATATGCCGCGCTTCGCCCGCCAGCATACGAATATCGCCCAGAAGGAACCGCCAACTCTCCGGGGCTGGACCCCGACCGGACTCTCGCTGGATACCGGAAGCCGGCTGCCTCCTGCCCCGCGCGCTCCTCTCCCGAGCATATCAACTTTCTAGCCCGGGAGAGGGCTTTCTGTCCCTTCGAAAACTGTCCGCCGGACAATTTTCTATCTGGCGCGCGGGGTTACGCGCCACTGGCCAGTTCGATCACGCGCTGCTTCGACAGGTTGCGGTTGAACCGCCGCTTATTGAGGGTGAGGGCGATCACGGCGAGGCCGAATTGCCAGTGCTGATGCGCGGCGGATCGGTGCAGCCCCGTGGACCAGCAGATCTCCTTCCACCGCTCGCCGTGGGCTTTCATCCAGACGATGCGACCGTCCACGGGCTCGAGGCAGGCGGTCCACGTCAGGGTTTCCTCCATGCGGCTGATCGCCTGCGGCGAGGGAAGCACGCGCATCGGTTTGGGTTCCTGCCCGACCTTGTCGCCAAAGCTGTGCAGGACCGCAGGCCAGGTGCTGAAGTAACCCTGCCTGCGCGGCTCGGGTAGACGCTTCAGGACGAAGGCGGCTTCGGCCAGTCGTTCCTCGACCAGCGCGGGGGTCCAGACAGTCATCGCTGCACCTCCCGCCCGGTCGCAGCTGGGCCGTAAAGCTTTTCGCCCAACTGTCGCACCAGTTCCCGCTCGGGCCAGGTCAGGCGGTGATCGTCGAGGGCGACGGCCAACACGCGCTGTTCGTGCCAGCCATCACGCTTGACCTCATCGGGATTCCGGCGACGGCCGCCATAGCCCTTCGGGGCAAAACGCATGCCCTTCATTGCAGGCCCCCCTTGGTCTCGAGCGCCCAGAACAGGATCGCGATGGCATCTGCCTCGTTGTCATCGGCCGGGCTGAACCCCCGCGCCCGGGCTGCGGCGATCATTGCCGCCTTGTCGGCGTTGCCCTTGCCGGTGGCGTGGCGTTTGATGGTGCCGACTGGGACGCCCTCGTAAGGCACGCCCCGCAGTTCCGACCATGCGGTCAGCGTGGCCATCAGCCCGCCATAGACATGGGCGGCATCGGTGGCCGCGTGGCGACGGACCTCTTCGAACCAGATGGATGCGATGGGCCCGGACAGACGATCCAGCTCTGCGAGCCAGTTGGTGAACCGCAGATAGCGCATGCCGCCGCCGTCGAAGCGGCCAGGACGGAAGGACACGGTGCCGCTAGTGATCAGCCCATCAAGACCGTGCAGCGCCCATCCCGTCGTAGTGCCGAGATCGAGGGCCAGCAGGGTGCGGCCAGACCGGACGGAAATCGGCAGATCGGGGATGGCCACATGGGGTTGGGTGGCGAAGGTCAGGTCAGCCATGGGTGGTCTCCTCTTCTGGTTGGCTGCACGTTGGAAGGTGACATCGGGTGAATGCTGCGGAAGATGCGGACTGCTGTTGTCGGATCGGGTGATCGGACCCGCGACAGGCCACGCGCGCGAAACCCCTGGGGGTGGGCGAGGGAGAACCCGCCTGCGGCGTTCTCCCCCACCCCCGTAGGGGGTGGTTTCACCCCCTAAACTTGGAACACCGATCAAGACACTGACAGGAAACGGGAATTCCAGTTTCGGGAGGTGGGTTTCGGTCGATCCTGCCGAAACTGGTTGCAGCGTAGCCGTTGCGGCATCCGCGCAATCCTGCATGGGCAGTTTCGGAAGCGGGCCGAAACTGGTCACAACTGGACCCTGCGTGGTCCTGCGTGAGAATGGCGGGGCAGTCTCGGCAGCGGGGCCAATCTGGTTCAAACTGGCTTCTGCGCAATTCCGCGCGAAGCGATCTGGGGGCGCGATCATGGCCGATCCCCCTCGGGATAGACCCAGACATGCGGATTTTCGACCTCAAGAAGCGCGCCGGTCTGGGGCGATTTGTAATGGGTCGGGAGCACCGCAACGCGGACGGGCATGACTTCGCCGGTCTCCGGATCGACCTCCTCGCCGCCCGTGGGCATGACCATTCCCTCGACGCAGAGGTAGCCGAAGCGCGAGCGTGAGGGCCCAAGGCCATAGGGCGCCGCGTTGCGGACGAACTTGACGGCGCCCTTGGTGGCCTGCACCGCGATCCGGTCCCGGATGGCATCCTTGCCGCCCAGACCGCCCTTGTTTTCGAAGATCTCGGCGAACTGGTTGACGGTACAGAGACGCCCCTCGGCCGCCTCCTCGAGCAGGATGGAGAGGATCACCTCCTGCTTGCGCACGCGCTCGGCGTCGTATTTCGCGCCAACCTCGGCGCGGACCAGGCGCTCGTTCATCGGGTTGATCTCGACCCACTGGCCGCCAACCTTGTCGATCAGCTTCGAGGGCAGCGCGGGGCCATTCCTGAGCTCGATCTCGAGCTTGCGCTCTGGTGCGTCCTCATCCGGCCGGTGCAGGATCAGGCCGGAGGTGTAGAAGCCCCGGAGCGCGCTGGCCCCCGACAGGGCGAGGAACGGATCATCCTTCAGCTGCTGCTTCGACAGCTTTCGCGTGTGATGAACCAGGATCACCCCGCAGGCCGGGTTGATGTAATCCCGCAGCACCTCGACCCGGTCCTTGAGGAAGAACATCATGGCGGTGTTGTCGTTTTCGCCGCCACCATCCGGGCCGCCATCGAAGAGGTTGCGGATCGGGTCGATGCAGATGATGTCCGGGCCCGCATCCGGAAACGCCGCCTGGATGGCGCGCGCCACCCGCATGCTGCCTTCCGAGTCGAGCAGCATCTTAAGCTTGGGCGTAGCCACGAAGGTGTCGCGCGCGGCGGCCAGAACCCTGGCGGGCAGCGCGATCTGGCCCAACCGCTCGCGCAGGTAGTGGTACTGGATCTCGGCCTGCAGGTAGAACACGCGCAGCGGACGTGGCGGGGCAAAGCCGAGGAAGGGCTGACCGGCGGCCATGTGCACGAGCCAGCTGATCGTCAGATCACTCTTGCCGACCTTCGGCGCTCCGCCCAGCACCAGCAGGCCACCCGGCGTCAGCACGCGCGGCGCGATGATGTCCTCGGGCATCGGGCTGGTATCATCCAGCAGCGCGCCAAGCGTGAAGGTGGGCATTTCACTGGGTGCGGGGGCTGCGCTATCGAGACGAACCAGCGGCGGACCTTTCTTCTGCACATGCAGATCCCAGAGCCGCTCGGATTCGCGCTGAAGGCGCTCGATCGGCCAGGAGGGCCGCAACATGGCAGCGTTGTAGCCGCAGATCGCCTGCCAGCCCTCGTCCTTCGACATGCGGCCTTCGTGGACCAGGCGGATGAAATGGCCGATCGCGGCCGATGCCCCCTCAAAACGGGACCAGTCGTCCTGCCCACCCTCGCGCACCGGGGTCATCAAGACATCATCGAGGCGGGGCTTGTCAGGGGAAAAGCTGCCGCTGGCGACCATCCCGGCCCCCGGCAAGGTCGGCATTTCGGCGACGCGCTCTGCGAACTCGTCGAGATCGACCTCGACGGAATGGTGCTCGCGGATTTGCACCAGGCGCTGGTTGCCATGCTTGTGATAGACGGTGCCTGCCACCCTGATCGGCTGGTGCGCGGACCGAAAATGCGTGTCGCCGCCGACCTTCAGGGCAATCTCGCCCCGCAGACGGCAAAGACTGGCCAGCGCCGCCCCCTCGGCGGGTTCGGTCATCTTCCACCAGACATGCAGCTTGGCTGCACCTTCGGACGTCCGCCCGCCGCTCTCGATGATCAGGGTGGGTCGGCCCAGATGACGCAACAGATGGGCAAGCTTGGCAGGGATGTCGCCCGCGTCGAGATCGACGACCAGTGCCTGCATTTGCAGGACTTCGGCGGCTTTGGCCTGTCCTGCCCCGGCGACCGTGCCGGGGATCACGTAGACGGCGGCCCCTTCGCGCCAGGCCCAGTTGGCGAAAGTCACAAGCTTGCCCGCTGCTGTGGCGTCGGCGTCCATCCAGACGTTGTGCGGCCGGCCCTCCTTGCCCTGCCCCATGTCGACAAAGCCTCGGACTGGGATCTGGCCTTCGCACCAGCCGAACACCACATCGAGGAACGTCGCGATCTGGACCGGGTCAGGCTCCACGCCAAACGGGTCTTCGGCCGCCGGGGCGTCGTTGAAATCCTGCCAGGGGCTGAAGTGGATGATCTTGTCGTCACTCATCCGGGTAGCCCCCAGCAACGCGTGGCCCATGGGCAGAAGCGGCATTCGAAGAAGTCACGATTGGTGGCGATGCGGGGAAGCAGCTCGCCCGCATCGGTCGCCTGCAGGATCCGGACGCCCCGGTCCGACATGCGCTGCGCGAGCCCTGCGTCGAAGGGCACAAGCTCGTGGTGCAGTTCGGCGGTGTCCTTGTTGATCGCCGTGAACAGCGCCGGATTGGCCGAGATGCCGGGGACGGTCCCTTCCATGTAGGCCTGGTAGAGTGCCATCTGCGCGGCATAGACCGGCTTCGCGACGGCGACCCCGTCCTTGACGCAGGCCCGCCAGTTCTTGGCGTTCATGGTCTTGCATTCCCAGAGCGCTGGAACGCCGATGCCTAGCGGCGCAGGTGCCGCGGCGATGATCCCGTCGACATGCCCCCGGATGCGCCCGCCCGCGACGGAAAAGCCGAACTGCTCGCCATCGGGGCGATTGCCCCTGCGGGTGTAGAGGTCGAACCCGGCCGCGCGCAGCCAGCGGATGGCCAGATCCTCGAGCTGGTGGCCGATCTCGAAGATCCGCAGCGTCTGACCGCCGAAATCCGCACCGTCGTCCTTGGGCGCGCCCGCGAATTCGAACTGCAAGGCCCGTTCGCAGGCATGGCCCAGCCGGGATGCGCCGAGATAGGTTCGGGGTGGCGTGGCCTCGCGCTCGGCGATGAGCGCAGCGTCGACAGCAGCGTTGACGCGTTCGGCAATGCCGGGGCGGTGATTGTAGTCCAGCATCAGAACGGCACCTCCGCCGTGGCGGCGATGCGCGACATCTCGGCGCCATAGCCCTCCAGCACTTCCTCGATCAGGGCGGTAACCTCAGCCGCCGTGAGATCGCGAAGCCGCTTGTCCCAGCCGATCTGCTCCATCGTCTGGCCTAAACGCTTCATCACCAACGCGATGGCCGCGCGCTCTTCCTCGGTCATTCCCTGCATGGTCAGTCCTTTGCGATGGCGGGCCGCGAACCATCCCTGGCAGGGCATCGAGCAGAACCAGCGATGCCTGCGAGGGCGTGGTTTGGCGGGGTTGAAGAAGCCGAAGCCTTGCGCGGGACGCAGGCAGACGGCGCAAGGTTGCAGGCGCGGGTGCCAGTGGCGGGCCAGTTCGCGAGGGGGTGCACTATGCGCAGCATGATTCACGCCGCCCTCCCGATACCCGGGCTGGCACGGCCGACGAGCTGGCGGATTTCGCGCTTGTTGAAGCCGAAGGTCATCAGCGCCGAGGCGCGATAGCGGGTCAGGCCATAGTCCTGTCGGAACTCAGGCGGCAGGTATTGCAGCTGCTTTTCGGTCGCGGCCTGCTTTAGCCAGCCCTTCGATTTGAAGGCACTCTCGTCGGTCTCGTATTCATTCAGCCAGTCATCGGCCTGCGCGAGGCAGACCGTCCGCTCCCCAACACCCAGCAGCCGGGGTGCACGCCCCTTCGCGCCGCCCACCGCGTGCCAGCGTCCATCGAGAAAGAAGATCCCGCCCCAGGCATTGAAGCCGTTGGCCATCAGCGCGGCGTCATCGCCGAAGAGATCGACCCATGCGAAGCTCGACCGCCTCAGAAGGTCGATCTCGGACATGATGAAACCCGAGAGCGGAATGGCATCCTGGCCTTCGCCTTGCTCCTCCGGGTCGCGCGCGAAAACCTCGCCGCAGAGCGGGCATTCCATGGCAGCCAGCGGGATTTCAGCGCTACAGCCGGGGCAGGTCTTGGTCGGGGCGTCACCAGTCTCGGTCTTGCCGTCCAGATCGACATCCTGTTCCAGCGTGCCGTGGATCAGGCTCGATGTCCCGAAATCCAGCACGATGCAGTCAGTCTTGATGACGCTGGGGTGTTCCTCGGGATCCACCGTGCGCAGGCCCCGTCCGACCATCTGGATCATGGTGGACTTGTAGGAACTCGGCCGCAGCAGCACGACGCAGGAGGTGGGCGGATGGTCCCAGCCCTCGGTCAGCACGGCCACGTTGACGATGACGCGGATTTCGCCTGAGGCATAGGCGGCGAGGATCCGGCGACGCGTGCTGGCATCGAGATCGCCATGGATGACGGCCGCCGAAACACCTGCGCCTTTGAAGGCCGCCGCGACGTTTTCGGCATGGGCGACGGTGGAGCAGAAGACCACGGTCGGCCGCTCGCTCGCCTTTTCCTGCCAGTGCCGGACCACCTCGTCCGTCACCGGCGCGCGGTTCATGATCTGCGCGACCTCGGTCATGTCGTAATCCGCGGTGCTCTTGCGCACCGCGCGCAGTTGGTCCTGCACGCCGACGTCGATGACGTAGGTGCGGGGTGGGACGAGGTGGCCCGAGGCGATCAGCTCGCCCAGCCGCACCTGGTCGCCGACATTGTCGAAGATCTCGCGCAGACCCTTGCGGTCACCCCGGTTCGGCGTGGCGGTGACGCCGAAGATCCGGCAGGCGGGGTTGGCACCCCGGACATGATCGATGATCCGGCGGTAGCTGTCAGCCACCGCGTGATGCGCCTCGTCGATGACCAGCAGGTCGAGCGCGGGCATCGCGGCCAGATTGGTGGGTCGCGAGAGGGTCGGCACCATGGCGAAGGTCGCACGTCCGGCCCAGTTCTTGGCCTCGGCATCGACGACGGACGTGGGGATGCCAGGCGCGACCCGGCCGAACTTCGCCCGGTTCTGCGCGGTCAACTCGTCGCGATGGGCCAGGATGCAGGCCTTGGCATCACCGCCCTCGAGGGACTTCGCGACAACCGCCGACAGGGCGATGGTCTTGCCGAAGCCCGTCGAGGCGATGCTGAGGGTGTTGCCGTGATCGCAGAGCGCAGCGAGGCTGCGCTCTGCGAAGAGGCTTTGACGGGGGCGAAGGCGCATGGATCAGGCCCTCACTGTGCCCAGGAGGGACGACCGGGCACCGGCGACGCAGGTTGCTGCTGGACCGGCTGCTGCGCCGCGGGTTGTGCGGGCGGGTGATAGCCCGGTTGCGCCGCCAGCCCCATGTGCTGGGCATAGTCACGATGGTCCGGCGTCACCGCGCTGCGGATTTCGTTCTTGTCATCGCCAGTGGCATCGGTGCCGACATCGATCCGGGCGAGGAACTCGATCCCATCCAGATCCCCGAGCCCGTTGATCCGCCGCGCCGCCTGCGCCTGCGGAGACTGGTCCTTGTCGGAAATCCCGCGCGCCGAGTTCAGCATGCCGCGGATCATGCTGCGACCCATGTTCGCCCAGTCCGGTCCCTTCGGGCTGTAGAGACCGATCAGGGTGAAGATCTTGCGCCGGGCATACTGGCCTTCGGTCACCGTAAACTCGCCGTTCAGGTACACGGCGCCGGTCGAGCCGCGGGTGGCATAGCCCCCGGTCCAGCCCTGCGATGCGTCGTCGAAGCCGCCAGGGCGGATCGTCAGCCGCACCTTGGCCAGCGTGCCCTTGGGGATGAGGTTGGTGTTGGACTGCGCGTCGTTGAAGTCGTTCCAGGAACCCATGGGGTGTCTCCTCTGCGGATCAGGATTGCGGAAGGGGGTGATCGGCCGCGCCATCAGCGAGCGGCGTGAAGGTCAGGCGGCGGGGCGCGGGCGTGCCGGGGGCGCGGATCTTCTCCATCAGGCGGCCAAGATGCGGCTCTTCCACCGGGCCAAGGCGACCGGAACGGTCCTTGGCAGGGAAGCCCCAGGGGTTGATGGTGTGGCAAACGAAGGCGCGGTAGGGATCACCGCCGTCGGCCTTCAACTCGGCCATGGTGATCACTTCGTCGACGATCCCCGGCAGTTCGAGGCCGGTCTTCGAGCCGTCGATCTGCGGCTGGAAAATGCGACGGTTGAAGTCGTCGAACTTCTCGTCGAGGATCCCCACGAACCAGACGTTGCGGCCCCGGGTGTGCTGGAGGTGGGTCAGCCAGGCGATCATCTCGCGCCCGTGCAACCCGTAGGCCCCGCGCACGTCAGGCTTGCCGGTTTTCTCCGACACCGCCTCGGGCTGGCCCTTGCACCATTGGAAGCAGAGCCGCCCCGCCACGGTGATCGAGTCTACGAAGATGGTGTCGTAGCGGTCGAGCGCGGCCGGATCGCCGAACTTCTGGCAGACGGCGGCATGATGCGCGGGGCTGTAGGGCTGTTCGTCGCGCAGGGCCGGATTGGGCCCGCCGATGAACACCGCGAAATCCCGGCACTCCGCCCATGTGCGCGGCCGGATGCTGTCACCCGGCCAGCCCTCGATGGCCAGATCGCCCGCCTCGAGGTCGATGAACAACGTGCGAGCCGGGTCGAGCGTCCAGAGGAGGCTGGTCTTGCCGATGCCGGACTTTCCGAAGATGCAGCCCTTGATGCCGCGCGGCTCGGCCAACCGCTGATCGGCGGTGATGATCGGCAGGCTCACGCGCGATCCTCCTGGGGCAGCAGGTCGATCTTCAGCGTGCCGGTCTTGACGGTGCGGGCGGGCTCGAAGCCCTGGCGGATCGCCTCGGGCCAGGCGACATAGGCACGTTCGGGCACCTTGAAGCTGATCTCGACATATTCGGCCGGATCCTCACCTGCGGCGCGGATGCGCTCGACCATCGCCGCGAGCTTAGCCTGGTCCCATTCGACGCGCTTCGGCAGGTCGGCGACCACCGTGAAATCGCCATCGGCGATGCGGACGGTGCCGGTGTCCTTGCCGCAGGCGCGGCGTGCCTCGGCGGCGCGGGCGGCATAGCGGACCTCGAGCGCAGTGGAAAAGCGCGCAGTGACGGCCTTCATCTGCTTCGCCGCGGCGTCGATCTCGCGCTGCAGGGCAGCGAGAAGCTCGACAGGCAGCTGGGCGATCTCGCCAGCAGGCAGGTTGATCAGCTGATCGATGCTGGGGGTGTTCTGCGGGAACGTCATGGGGGTCTCCGTGATAGGGGAATGGGGTCAGGCGGCCTCGAAGAGGCGCACCGAAAGGGAGGGACCGGCCTGGCGCGGCTTGGTCCGGGCGATGGCGATGTAGGCGAACTGGTCGGGGCCGATCCGGGCCTGCACGAGGTGGACAAGGCCCTGCTCGGCGGCGCGCAACGCGGCCGAAGCCACGAGGCGAAGGGTGCGCTGCTGTTTAGGGGGCAGTTTCGAGATCACGGAGGTCGCATCGACTGCGAGAAAGCCGCGGTGGTAGACGAGCGTCTCCCCGGGTGCGGCCTGCGCGATCCAGGCCGAAAGCGCGACCTCGTCGAGGGCCGGTCCTCCCGCGCCGAAGATCGACACGACGCCGGTGGCGCGGATGGTGGAATGCCGGGCCATCATGCCGCGCCCCGATCTGCGGTGCTGCGCCGCTGGCGGGCCTGTTCATAGGCCAGCACATCCTCAAGCCGGTAGACCACGCGGCCGCCGATCTTCAGGAAGGCTGGGCCCTCGCCGGTCCAGCGCCAGCGTTCAAGTGTGCGCGCCGAAATGCTCCAGCGCGCGGCAAGTTCGGTCTGGTTCAGGCAGGTTCTGGTCTGCATCGTCCTCTCCCGGTGTGTCGTTGGGAGGAAGATGCACGGTGCGATGCGGGGATGTCGTCGGGATCAGAGTGGGATACGGCGGGGGATCAGCCGGACCGTTTCAATCATGGGGTGAAACGTATGACGGTGGGATCGCCATCCCCCTCCATCCCCCGGTGCATCCCACAGCGGGGAGCAAACAGGGACGCGCGGAGGGTCCGACTCAGAGGCCAGCGAGGCGATAGGCCCCACGGCCGTTCGACTCGATGAGCAGCGGCCAGTCCTTCTTGGACTTGAAGACATCCGCCATCTTGAGGCTGCGCGACCCAGCCTGGGAGAGCACCGCCTTGCCGCTCTGCCACGGATCGCCCCGCTTGGCCGCAGCATGCAGGATCCGCACGACCTGCGCCTGGATCGGCCCCAGCCGGAACTCGCAGCCATTGCAACGGACGCTCTGGTAATCAGCGGAGGCGTGGAAGGCGCCCGCTGGCTTCATGCCCGACGCACCGCCGAAGCCTGTCGCCGCCTCGAAACGGTCGCGTTCTTCGCGCCTTAGCATCAAATCCGGCTTGCGGATCGTCAGGCTCTCGCGCGAGCCATAGAAACAGGCGTAGTCCGCCTTTGCGGTCCGGAAGCGGGTGATGCTGACCTCACCCTTGCGAAAAAGCTGGAAGACGTCCTGGACGTGCAGGTCCAGCAGCCCGTTGAACAAGGACCGCTCGGTGGGGATCGAGTAGCAGCGGCCATCGTCAGTCTCCTCGTAGTCGCCAAACTCGATGGGCAGGTTGAGGATGCGGACCGACAGCCGCAGTTGGTCATTCTCGGCCAGATAGACCAGATCGACCTCGGGCATCGACCAGCGGGCGAGGACTTCCGGCAGGGTGAAATACGCCTTCTCGATCTCCATCCGGGCCCCCGATTCCAATGCAATCTGTTTGGCTTTTGTTCTAGCCGCTTGACGATCCCAATTCAATCCTGTCATATCCCACTCTATCCACAGCCCCTTGGGGAAAAGATGACCGAACATCACACCCTGGCCGACCGTCTGCGGGCCCGCTCCGACCAGCTCGGCCTGGCACCGGCCCACGTCGCGGAGATGGCCGGGGTCAACCGCTCCTTCGTCTATGACATTCTGCGCGGGCGTTCCTCGCGCCCGAGCATCGACCGGCTGGCCGATGTCGCTCGCGTGCTGAAGGTGGACCGCGAGTGGCTGATCCACGGCATCGGCGAGATCGAGGGCCCCTCCCCCTTCACCGAGACCCCCGAAGATACCTTCGTGGCGATCGCGCATGCCACGCCCCGCCCCGCCATGGGCGGCGGCGCGGTGGTGACCGAGGATGGCGACACGCCCGGCCGTGCCTACCACTTCCGCAAGTCGTGGATCCGCCACAAGCTGAAGGCCAGTCCGTCACAACTCCGGATCATGCATGTCGAAGGCGACAGCATGGTGCCCACCCTGCACGACGGGGATGCAGTGCTGGTCGACATGACGCGGCAGTTCCCCAGTCCGCCCGGCATCTTCGTTCTCGACGACGGCATGGGCCTCGTGGCCAAGCGCCTTGAGCACATCCCCAACAGCGACCCGCCCGCCGTACGGGTGATCTCGGACAACCCGCTTTACCCAGCCTACGAGCGCACGGCCGACGAGATCCGCATCATCGGCCGCATCCGCTGGTTCGCGCGGGAGATCTGAAGATGGGTGGTACCGTTCCCACCCGACGCCAGAAACGAAAAAGCGCCCGCGAGATCTCTCTCCGGGCGCACCTCTGCGATGATTGAAGCTTGCGTCAAGGGGGGCAGGTTTGTCAACGCATTTCCTCTATCCGTTACCGAGGCTTAGGCGAACTTGGGATCAGTCCACGACAGCTGCAGCAACATGCCTTGGGGTCCAAGAACGAGCATCTTCCAGGGCGCAAAGATCGGAAGGGCAGCAACGATCACGATGCCTGAGGGCAACGCGACGTAAAAACTCAGCCGCCGAGCCCGGTTTCGCTGGCGCTTCGGCCCTCGAGATTGCTAAACAATAACGAAAGGCGCGGATTTTAGGTCGCAACGAGAAGGTCGTAAAGGCTCAAAAATGGCTTCGGCACAGCAACTTATTGGGCTCATAAAGAGCCACGCAGAGGGGGACGAAGAGCGCTTCTTCGATCTCGCGATGCAGCTTGCCGCAGCGGAAGAACAGCGCGGCCACAGTCGGCTAGCGGAACAGCTGCGGCAATGGGCTGAAGCATCAAAGTCACCGAAGACCGCTGCGACTGCGAAGTTGACACCGCTGGCAGCGCCGCGCGGCGATCTCGCGGGTATCTTGGGGGCGCGGTACCCGACAACAACGCTCAACGACCTGATCCTGCCGGATCACCTCTCCGACGAACTGCGCCAAATCGTTGTTGAAACCCGTAAGCGTAATCTTCTCGAAGAGAAGGGGCTCCATCCACGCCGACGGCTCCTCTTTTCCGGCCCTCCAGGCACGGGAAAAACCCTGAGCGCTGAGGCATTGGCAGGCGAACTCAAGTTCCCCTTATTCACGGTCCTGCTTCATGGGCTTATCACCAAGTTCATGGGCGAGACCGCGCAGAAGTTGCGCCTGATTTTCGATGCGATCCGGACAACTCGCGGCGTTTACCTGTTCGACGAAATCGACGCGCTGGCGGCATCTCGCGGAAACGAAAATGACGTTGGCGAAGCCAGGCGAATTCTGAATTCATTCCTCCAGTTTCTTGATGAAGATACCGGCCCTTCTATCGTTGTCGCGACCACGAACATCCCTGAGATCCTCGACAGGGCAATTCTTCGGCGCTTCGAACTTGTGCTGCCATACGAGCTGCCTTCGAGAGAGGCCGTTCAAAAGGCTTTGCGGCGGCGCTTGATCGGTTTCAGCGTCACAGATGTGGACTGGGATGCCGTGTCGAGGGTTGCGGAAGGTCTTTCAACCGCAGATGTTGTTGCTGCGGGAGAAGATGCCGGGCGACGCGCTGTCTTGTCCTCATCAGATAGGATTTTGACGGATACGCTTATCGCATCAATGGAGCGCCGGCGTTCGTTGCAAGGACTTGGAACTTCGCTGAATGGAACGAAATCGCCCCCATCTGATCCTAAACGTCCCCGGACAAGCAGTCGCGTTTCGGGCAAAGGTCAGCGGTCAGACAAAGCATCCTAGTGACGTTCCTAATCGCCGTGCGCATGCACTGGCACTTTTGAGAGCGATCGATGAAATCGGGGATCCCGCAGGTCAGGGACGGCCTGGGGTCTATCTCGAGATTGAGGCGAGACCGAACGAACCATTTGTGACCAAGAGTCTCGATTCAAGCGGTTTGCATCTCCTCAGGGTCGACACTGCCGCCGAGAACGGTGACGCTCCAGCCCGTGCTACTGTTTTTGCATCACCAGCTGGCGTGGCCAATCTACGGAGGAAGGTCGAAGCCTTTCAGGACGAGGACACGCAGACCGGCCGACCGAAGAATGCCGACCTTGTTCAGAGCATAAGGGCCATCGTCGAGGCAGGACTGCGTGCTCTCTGGCGAAGTCCTGCAGCGAAGTTTCCTGCAGACGATGGGGCAACGCATCCCTGGGAAATCTGGCTTGACCGCAGCGGGGCTGACCATTTCATTGCGCACGCGCGCGGACTCGGAATCCAGTTTGAAGGAGGGGAAGGGCAGGCCGGAGGTGGGCGCCTTGAATTTCCGGAAGACGTAGTAGTAGTCGGCCACGCAACCCACGCTCAGATAGCCAGTGCGGTCCGCAGCCTTGGAATTGTGAAGGCTCTTGCCGCCCCGACCGTCCTCTCGGACTATTTTGACGGGATGCCCCCAGATGAGCAGGCTGAGTGGGCGCAGGCCATGGAACGTCTCTTGCAGCCGCCTGCTGCAGCGGATCCACGTTACATTACGCTACTCGATAGCGGTGTGGGGCTGAATCACCCTTTGGTTCGACCCTACCTTGACCCAGTAGATCGCCATGCTGCGGAACCCGGATGGGGGCTGGATGACACTCACGGGCACGGCACGCAGTTGGCAGGTCTTGCGCTCTATGGAGACTTACTGCCGCTGATCCAAAGCAATCTGCCGGTGCATGTCCGCCATCGGCTTGAGTCAGCCAAGATCATCCCCGATGCTGGCCAGAATCCCTATCATCTTCTGGGAGACGTAGTTCTCAAGGCCATCAACGCGGTCGAGGCAAATGCCGAGCGAGGCCGAACTTTTTCGATGGCCAGCACGACCGACCAGGACACGCCACACGACGGCGCGCCCACATCCTGGTCCAGCGAGATTGATCAACTTGCAGCCGGTGTGTCGGGAAATCAGCGTCGGAAGCGACTATTTGTGATTTCAGCGGGCAACATCAGGGATCAAAGTCGCTTCCAAGGAGCCGATTACCTTTCCGTTTGTGACGATCTTGACCATGAGATTGAATCCCCTGCTCAAGCTTGGAACTCAATCTGCGTCGGCGCGTTTACTGAAAAGGTGAGGCTTCCAGCGGGTTCGACCGGGTATCCGGTCGCGCCCATGGGTGATCTCTCGCCGTCATCGAGGACTGCTAGCTGGTCGCGGCACTGGCCCATCAAGCCGGACGTGGTCATGGAAGGTGGTAACTGGATCCAGGACGGTCCGCCGCACCCGATGAACCACGCGGCGCTCTCGCTACTCACTACGGATCACCGCTATCCTCGACGTTCACTTACGACTAGTGCCGATACGAGTGCGGCTTCAGCGCTGGCGGCCAAAGCTGTTACGGAGCTTTGGGAAGAATACCCACACCTCTGGCCGGAAACGATCAGGGCCATCTTTGTCTCGTCCGCTCGTTGGACGCCGCAGATGAGGGCGCATCTTCCGCCAAATCCGTCAAAGGGCGACTTTGCAAGGCTGTTTCGGCGTTATGGCTACGGGGTTCCTGACCCAATTCGCGCACGGCGCAGCGCGGCCAATGCGTTGTCTCTCATCGTCCAGGACACGATCATCCCATACCGGCCGAGCACCACTGCCGGGGCTGACCCCGTCCACAACCAGATGATGTTCTTTGAGCTTCCTTGGCCTCGCGAAGCCCTCAGGGCCCTCGGTGCCGCTGAGGTAACGCTGCGAGTTACACTGAGTACGTTCATTGAGCCAAATCCCTCGGAAGCGGCACGCGGATCGAAGTTCCGCTACGCGTCCCACAATCTTCGTTTCAAGCTTAATCGCGCCAATGAGAACCAGGCGCAGTTCAAGGCTCGGATAAACAAGCTGGCGGATGATACGGAAGCGGAAGCTGTAGGCGACAATGATGGATGGGTATATGGACGCAACCGACGGGATGTAGGGAGTTTGCACATCGACGAGTTGCGGTGCGCTGCCTCGGATCTCGCCCGGAGAAACATGCTTGCGGTCCACCCAGTGGCAGGGTGGTGGAAGTCTAAGTCGACTGAGAACGTCGGCCAAAAGACCGCGCGGTTCGCTCTAGTCGTTGAACTGGATACCGGAGATGTCGAAACGGACCTTTATACGGAGATCCAAGCAGCAATTGCAGCGATGAACGCCGCGCAGGTGCAGGTGGTTGTTTGAGTGGAGATCTTTTCTGTGGCACCCGCGATGCGCTTGATTACGAAGGACTTCTTTCCCTCTTGCTTCCACAGTGCTTCCACGGGTGTTGGAAACGCAAACGCCGCCCCAGAGGGCGGCGTTTAAGCGTTTGATAACGCGGAGTAATTTGGTTGCGGGGGCAGGATTTGAACCTGCGGCCTTCAGGTTATGAGCCCAAAGGTAAGCGATTCCAATAAGTTAGGCAATCCAACCACTTAGGCAAAAAGCCTTTGTTTAGGCGGAGTTTTCGCCTCCGCACTCAGCCGCGCTCACAGGCATTCACATGCAAAACAAGTTTGAAGCCCGCAGTTGCAGGTTGATGTGGTGTTGATGTAGCTTGCGCGCCCTCCCCCGCGGATCATCATCGCAGACCGTCTTGTCGGCCTTCATTTCCGATGTTCCTGCAGCCCAAGCTCGACCCACATCCAGCCGAAATCATACTCGGCAATCGGGCCCTCCCCATGCCCGGCACTACGGTTTTCCAGCATCTTCAGCCAGTCGATGACCTTCTCGCGCCCAGCGACGGTCCGGACAGCCTGGCGCGGTGACTTGCCGCCCAGTGCCGGGATCGGCGCGTCCAGCGTTTCACGATAATGCTTGTCGAGGTGATCTCTCATCGGTTGGCGGGCGATCTCTGGCGGAATTTCGTCGGCCGCTTCGTGTGGCCCGTCTCGCCGTTGGTCGGCCCGCATCTGCTCAACCGTCCGGATCGTGGTCAACGGTGCCCTCAGCAGATCCCCGGCGGCCGCGCCGATCAACGTCTGGACCTTGGCCGCCCGCTCGGCCGAGTTGACCGTCACAAGCAACGTCTTGCCCGTCAGTTCCAGCGAACCCAGAACGGTGGCGCCCTCCATCTGCGTGTCGAGCATGATGCCACCGCCAGCCTTGCCACCGCGCGCCTTCCTCGTGGACAACCAGTTCCAGAACTTCGGCCCCTCGGGCTGGAAGCCCTTCACCCGGTCCAGACGCTCCGCCACTGCTTTCTGCGCCACGCCGCTCGCAAGCGGGTACCGCAGATCGTGGAACAGCACATCGTCGCCGTCCGAATTGGTGAACTGCGGTTGTGCCGGGCTGAGGGCACGGTCAATCTCGATGAACAGCCATGCGGAGGTGAAGATGGGCGCGCAGCCCATCAGCTGATCGTGCGAAAGCCGCAGCGCATCTCGCTTCTTCAGCTTCAGGGCATCGCGAAGCGCGGCGAAAAGAAAATCCACCGCCTCGGCCCGGAAGGGCAACAGCGCCCCGGAGATGACATGGTGATCGCGCTCGGCCACCACCCGAACGGCAATCCTGTCCCATTGTTTCAACGTGCGCGTGGCGGATTTCTCTCTGACCGTTACGGGTGCGGCATCCGACAACAAGTCGCGCAGCACCATAGACGTCCCGGGCTGGACATCGCTGACTTCATACAGACTGACCGGCGCATCCCTTAGAGCGGCGAAATAGGCCCTGTTCAGCGCCGTTTCCTTACGGCCGCGGCGCTTCAGATAGAGATCGACGATGTTGCCGTCCTCATAGCGCTGGCCCAGGAAATCCTCGAAACCGCACCCCCATAGGACGCCTGACCATTGGTCGCCCAGCAGGTCGGCCAAGCCGTCTTGGTCGATCTCGAATTCTTCGAGCGCGGGCATCAGGTGTTCGGCGACCACATCCTGCAGCCGTTCACGCCAGTCGCCTTCACGGCTGATGAAGGCCAAAAAAACCGATATGTCGTTACGCTCGGCCAACACCATTCCTTTTTTCCGTAACGCGTCGCGAACTTAAGGCACGTAACATCACGTCGTCCGCGGCGTTAAACACACCATCAATCAAACGATGACCGCCGGTCCCGCGACTGCTTTCTCAATCAGTAATTTGAGTTCAGGCGCAGCGACATACCCCTCGGGAATATGGAACGAATTCAGCAAAGAATCGTCCTTGCCTGCCGCCTTTACGATTGGCTTCAGTGCAGCATGAAGTTTCTTTCCCTTCACCGTTGAGGGGATGGGCCCTCCGGAACTATCCCACATAGCTTCTGCGTCTGGCGATCCGCCATTGGGCCAAATGACGCGAACGACATTCTGGCGTTTAGAAAGAAAGGTCTCGCGTGCCTTTGACACCTTCTTGGCGGCATCGTGTCGCCAAATCTCCGCAATTTCTTCAGACACACCATAGAGCGCACAGAGATAGTCCGTCTGACAGAAATAGGCCTCAATATCGGCCCCACTTGTAACCCAAGGGAAGACGCCAGGGGTCTTGAATCCTTTCCGCCAGCGATCGGCCTCATTTGGTGTCATGAAATCGCCGTCTCGATGAAGAAGCGCATTGATCTTCAGCTCGCCGTCAATCAGAAGCCCTTCCAACAGCTTGTCGCGAGGAAGATTTTCGATACCGAAGCAACGGCATACGGCAACTTGACGTGCCAAGTCTGGCCACTGACGAAGCAGGGCCCGAAGTGGCTTGTCATCTTCGTCTTCAACAAAGAACAGCGCCCCCTTGTCGAGACCTCCCCATCCGAGCAAGCGCCGGATAGCTTCGTCATCTTCCGTTTCTACCGTGCCATCCCTCATCCACACGAGCTTTGCTGCTGGGCTCGCTGCGCGAACGATGTGAGGGCTGTGTGTGGTCAGGATGATCTGGCTATCATATTCCGAAGCAGCGCTTTCCAGCGCTTCGATCAATCGCTCCTGCTTGTCGGGATGAAGATGCGCGTCTGGCTCATCAATAAGCATCACCTTCGGCTCAAAAAGGATCAGGTAGGCAAAGATTTGAACCACTTGGAGCACACCTGTTGCAGCGGTCTCCAGCGGCCGACTTTGTCCAACGAACCCGTCTGTCCGAATACTTGCCGTGATGTGATAGTCTTCACGGTCATCGAAGGACACATCGACATGTGCGCCCGGATGCACACGCTGAACCATTTGATTTAACTTAGCGAGCCGATCTTTTCCTTTTGAATCGTCGGCTTCGTCCGGTCTTCGGCTACGGAGGTTGAGTAAGATGTTCCGAAGCACGCCACCGGCATCGCCGCTTGCTGCCTGTCGACGCAGAGTTGGTTGCGCCAATATGGTCTCTTTCTCTGAGAGGCCAGCAAGACCAGGAATATAGGCGGTGATGAATTGGATGCGTTGTTTGTAAGGGGTAACGGCTGCACCACCGTCCATGTAGACTGTGATCCCGCCACGATTGCGCGCCGCGCGAATACGGATCGTCGACTGGACAGATTCTTCGCCAAGCGGGCGATGGGAAAAAACAACTTCGACCGGGACAGAGGCGGCGTCAGACTTCAATTCTCCCTTATGCAGCGTCGTGAGTGGGTCGCTTGACGGCACATAATCCAGTCGATCAAATGAAATCATTTCCTTGGTGTTTTTCGGCAGAACGTAGCTTGCCGAACGCGCCGCCCAGTGGATGGCCTGAAGAACGGACGACTTGCCGCACCCATTGGGGCCAACAAGGATTGTGACTCGATCCAGTGGTATCGTGGCTTCTTTGGTTGCCTTGAACCCACGGACAGTGATCGATTCAAGCGTACTCCATCGACGCGCTCGGACCGACCGCGTGTCAGGCAAGCCAAGAACTGAAGTTGGTGATCCCGTTTTGACACCTTCCAGGGTCACGGCCTTGGGGTCGGCTGCCGTTTCCCCGCCACCTGATTGGTCGTGGACATCCACCGCCGCCAGTTGCCCAACATTAGAGTCGTTCACTGTCGTTGAAGTGGGAATCGCAGTCTCTGCGGCGTTGTGGTCAGCATCGTTCATCATGCCAGCAGTGATGCCTGCCCATCTTGGTTTTGTCCACAAGTGAGCAGCGCCTTCGCTTGATACCATCGTTGGCAAAAAGGCCCTCTCGCTTATCCACAGCTTCATCTACCTCACCCCCCTTGCTCCGAATCGAGGCCAGCGTCAGGGTGCATCCTTGAGGAGAGCAGCCCTCAACCAAAAGCATAACAGGTCTATCGGTACACCAGTCGCTCTGACCGAAGGCGCCCCGGCGCCTCTCGTGTCGTTGCGCCCGATCACTTAACCCGTGCCGCCCCCGGCACGGGCTGCAGGCGGTATGAGTTCGGCCCGTCCTCGGTTCATGTGAGGATGATCTGTCATGGCTTTGCCGCCCCGCGTTTACTACACCCTTCAGGAAGTCACGGCCCGTTGGGGCTGCAACATCGCCGATGTCGCCGGATGGGCCGATGCAGGCCGGTTCCGGATCCTGACCGGCATCCCCGCCGTTCGCTGCGGCGACGAGGTCGTCGCGGGCAAGGTGGTTCTGTCCCCGATGGAACTTCTGCCCCTGTTTCGCCGCTGCGGCACTGGCCCAACCGAAGGCACCATACGCCGCATTCAGCCCATTGGTCGCCAGGACTGGTTGCTGATCACTGATCCGGCGGGCGGCATTCCCGTCGCTGTGGCTGACATGCTGATCCTGGCCGAGGAGGTGCACGCCTTCGAGGAAGAGAACGAGATGGTCCGCCGCGTGACGAGCGGGCCGGGGGCGACCACGCCCTATGATTGGGAAGGCATGATGGTCGCCCTGATCCATCGCATCCACGAACGGGGCCTCCCCGCCACACAGGCAGAGCTGGTTGCCGAGATGCAGGACTGGTTCGCAGATCAGTCGGACGGCAAGAAGATTCCCGACAGCCGCAGCATCCGGCGCAGGGTGACGCCGGTCTGGAAGAAGCTGCGGGGAGAGGAGGCGTGACGATGCGGTGCCTTGGGTTTCCGCGTCATGCGGTCTTTCGGCCGCCCTGATCGTCCGCGTCATGGACCAGGCGGGGCTTCGGCCGGAAGGCGCTGGCGACCGCGTCGACCCCAGCGCGCAGGGGCGAGTCCATCAGGTGGGCATAGCGCAGGGTGGTCTGCATCTGGCTGTGGCCCAGAAGCTTCCCGATCATTTCCAGCGAGGCACCGCCACTGACCAGAAGCGATGCAAAGGTGTGGCGCAGGTCGTGGATCCGGACGTCCTGCAGCCCGCATTGCTTCTGGACCTGTGCCCAGAACCGGCGGACCTCCTGCACTGGCTGGCCGGGCGTATCGCCGGGAAAGAGCCACGGCGATCCCTTCGGCACCAGCAGCAAGCGCTGGCGAACGATGGCGGCTGTCTCGTCCGAGATCGGCACGCGATGCGCGCGGCGCTGTTTCGTCATGGTGGGCGGCTTCGACCAGCTCATGTGTTCGAGGTTGAACTGCTCGAACCGGGACTGCCGCACCTCGCCCAGCCGGGCGCCGGTCAGCATGCACATGCGGATGATGTCGGCCGCACGCCGGTCCTCGGCCGCATCCAGCGCGGCGGCCAGCTTGCCGATCTCCTCCTTCGACAGGAAGCGTTCGCGCGGCGTCTCGGTGCGGCGATGGAAGCGCTGGGCAGGGTTGTCCTCGCACCAGCCCCACTGGACCGCCAGCGTGAACATCTTGCGCAGCACCTCGCCGATCCGGTTGGCGCGCACCGGCGTAGGCTTCGCGCCCTGTAGCTTGCGTGCCCGGTTGTTGGGCTTTTCCTTGTGCGGTCGCGCCCTGCCCTCGGCGATCTTCGTCAGGAGCTTGTCGACGTCGGTCGGCGTGATCTCCGTCACCAGCTTCCGGCCCCAGACCGATTCCACCATCTTGGCCAGCGCCGACCGCTGATCGGCCGCGCTGCGCGCTGACAGTTTCTGCAGATGCTCGGCGCAGTAGCGTTCGATCAGATCGGTCACGCGCGGGGCTTCGCGCTTTGCCTCGCGCTGGCCCAAGGGATCAGCCCCGGCGTCGATCTCGCGGCGCAGTTCCTTGGCACGCTCCCGGGCGGCCGACACCGACCATTCCGGCCAGCGCCCGAAGGTCATCCGGCGCTGCCGCCCGGCATGGCGGTAGTCCAGAGTGAAGGCCCGCCCGCCGCCGCGGTAGATGCAGGCGGCAAAGCCCCGGACGTCGGTGTCGAAGATCTGATAGTCCCGCCCCGGCACCGGCTCGGCGTCGCGCAGCACTTTCTCGGTCAGCTTGATGCGTTCGGGCATGGCTTCGGTCCTTCTTGCATCCGACATGAGGCGTGGTTTCGCCTGACTATCAAGGCAAGCATGGCAGGTCGGGTGGCGGGGAGGCGGAGGGTGGCAGGAAGGACGCCAGAGCCGCGCCACCCCTTGTTTTCTTGGGTTTTCGGCGCTGGGCGGATCGATGCGCGACTGACGACATAAGCGCCGTGGGACCTCTGAAGCCGTGGGCGCGGTCATCAGGCTGCAAATCCGGCGCGCGACGTGCCGCAGATCGGAAAATCCTAAAGGAATTCAATGGGTGGCAGGGGTACCGTGTCGGGTGCCACCCCCTCTTTACCCTTCAATGCCGGTCAAACACGGTCAATGCGACTGTTCGCTGGTGTTTGCGGCCTTGGCGTCCGTTTCGCCCATCTGACAGGACCGGCCGTAATCTTCCCCCGCCACCCGACCACCATCGCAAACCCCAATAAAACAAGGGGTGGCACAAAGGTGGCGTCCTTTCTGCCACCCTCCGCCTCGCCGCCACCCCTTGGGCTCTGCGCTCACTGGTTCCTGCAAGACGTCCCCGATCTTCGGGGCCAGGACCAGGAGAACCCGATGCCGCATCTCGGATCGATGCCAGACCCGAAGGACAAACCCCGCACGCTGCTGGTCGGCTGGATCAGCCGTCTCGACCTCGCGCTGGAACTCGGCCTTTCGGTCGACACCCTGCGCCGGTGGGAGGCTATGCGGACGGGTCCACCCTGCGTTCGGGCCGGGCGCAAGGTTTACTACCGCCGCGCCGCCGTCGAGGAATGGCTGGAGGAGCAGGAACAGGCCGCCCCGCGCCGTCGCCGTGCCGGAGGGCGCCGGTGATGCAGGTGCCGCCCCGCAATTCCGCCTGGCCCGCCGACCGCGTGGCGGAGGCCCGCGCCGTCATCGCCGACGTCGCGCATCACAGCGATCTCCTCATCCGCCTCGCCTGCAATGTGCTGGTCCAACATGGCGAGACCCCGGGCGAGCGCGCTGCTGCCCAGCGCCTGCTGGTCGTCGTCGATGCGCGGCGGGGGGTAGCGCGCGCCCAGCGCGAAGACCAGGGGAGGGCCGCGCGATGATGCGTCGTGGCACGCCCGAGGCTGATCTGCAGCGCGCCGTCGTGCAGGCGCTCCGCATCGCCCTGCACCGCACGGCCATCATCCACCACTGCGCCAACGAGGTGACCGAGGCCGGGCCCCGCGGGGCCAAGCGCCAGGCGATCCTCGTTGGCATGGGCGTTCACGCCGGGTTCGCCGATCTGATGGTGATCTGCGACGGCCGTGTTCTGTTCCTCGAGCTGAAGGCACCCAAGGGGCGACTGCGGCCGGAGCAGGAAGCGTTCCGCGATGCCGTTACGGCTCAGGGGTTCGGCTGGGCGCTGGTCCGCAGTCTCGACGACGCGCTGGGCGCGCTGGCCGATCACGGCTTCACCACGCGCATCGCCCCTGCCCCACGGAGGCCCGCGCCATGAGCCATGAGGCCACCAACTGGGCCATCAAGCAGCGCGGGTTGAAGCCCACGACCAAGATCGTGCTCTGGCATCTCTGCGACCGGTTCAACCCCGACTACGGCTGCTTCCCCTCACAGGATCGGCTGGCCAATGACTGCGAGATCAGCCGCTCGACGCTGAACGATCACCTCGGGCAGCTCGAGGCCGTGGGCCTGCTGCGGCGCGTGCCGCGGCTGGATCCTGTCACCAAACGCCAGCTGCCGACCCGCTACATCCTGGGGTTCGAGCCGGGCTTCACACCCGTGGCTGTGGTGCCGTGTCCGGAAGGCGGACACGGCGACGATGAAGGCGCAGAAAGGCTCGACGATGCCGATGTTTGCGACGTCGGCGGCATGGCCGATGCCTTGCCGTGTCCGGATTTCGGACACGGGGATAGCGCGAGGCCCGTGTCCGATTTTCCGGCTGACCCGTGTCCGGAAAATGCCGAAAGCCGTGTCCGGATTTCGGACACTAACCCTGTAAGGGAACCTCTAAGTAAACCAGTAAAGGAGGAGGAGGGCGCGCAAGCGCGCGAGGCGATTTCCGATGAGGTTTTCGGGGATCTGCTCGCAGCACTCGGCCTCGACCCCGCGGCACTGCCCGGCTGGTGGCAAGGCTGGCCGCCCCGGCTGCACGTCCAGCGCTGGCGCGACGAACTGGGGCTGACCGAGGCGGAGATCCTGGCTGCCGCCGAGGCCAGCCGCCAGGAGCACCCCGAACCGCCTGATGGGCCGAAGGCACTGGACCGGGCGATGCAACGGGCGGCCCAGCGCAAGGTCGAGGATGCCGGGCGGAAGCGCCGGAAGCCGAAGGCCGACCCGGCCCCGACCGCAAAACCGATCACCGACCTGCCCGCCTTCTACGCCGATCTGGTCAACTCCGACCGCTACCTGCCGGTCAGCGCGATCAGCAACACCATGCGCGACGCGATGCTGGCCCGCGGGCTGGTAACGCCCGAACGCCTGCGCGAGCGCGGGGTGCGGTGAATGGTATGGTGTCACGTCCCCGGCACGGATTGTCCCTCTGTGCAGGCGGCGGAGGCCTTGATCTGGGCCTCATGCTCGTCGAGCCCGTCTATCACACCCGGGCTTTCGTCGAATGGGAAGATTGGCCGCGCACGGTCCTCATCGCCGCCCAGCGCGCGGGCTACTTCGCACCGGCCCCGATCTGGACCGACCTGCGCAGCTTCGATGCCCGGCCCTTCCGCGGCGCCTTCGATACCGTCCTGGCCGGATACCCTTGCCAGCCCTTCAGCGCGGCCGGGAAACGCGGCGGCGTCGACGATCCTCGCCACCTCTGGCCCGACGTCGCCCGGGTCATCGGAGAATGCCGTCCCGAATGGGTCTTCCTCGAGAACGTCGCCGGGCATGTCACCCTCGGGCTCGAGACCGTCCTGCGAGAGCTTTGGGGATTGGGCTATACGCCTGCGGCGGGCCTGTTCTCGGCGGCAGAGGTCGGCGCGCCGCATGAGCGGCTGCGCATCTTCATCCTGGCCCACACCGATGAGCCTGCATCCCGGCACCGGCCGCTACAACCCGGCCGGGAACAGCGACTTTACCCGGAAGGCGGAGGCGCTGGCGCTGGGCATCACGAAGGCCCTGCCGAACCACTGGCCGACCCCAGCCGCGCAGAACTGGAAGGGCAGTTCCGAGGCCAGCATCACCCGCACCGACGGCAAGTCCCGGATGGACCTGCTGCACTATCGGGCGGAGCGGGGCTTCACCCGCCCGGCCCCGGAGACCTTGCCGGATGGGCTACGGTCCTTGCCGCACGCCCCGATCTCGCGCCCGCTATGGGCTTCGATGATTGCCTCGCATGGGCGCGTCGTCTCGCGGCGGATCCTGAAGGGCCGGTCGCGGCGGCGGCTGAACCCGCTCTTCGTCGGATGGCTGATGGGCTGGCCCATCGGGCACGCGCTCTGCGTCTGCTCGGCAACGGAGTTCACCCTCTGGCAGCGGCACATGCGTGGCGCTCTCTCGCAGCTGCCCATGGCCTCGGGCCCGTGGATCTGGCGGCCGTCAGATGCGGCCCAGCGCCCGGCTCAGATGGATTTCCTTGAAGGATTGCAGCCATGAGCTTCCACGGTCGCGTCAGCGGCACCAGGATCAAACGCGCGCTGGGCGTGCAAGCGGCCCTGGAATGGGCCTTCCGGATCGAACAGGCGCAGCTGGAACTACCGCTGCCCCCGGACATCACCGAGGAAGGTTTCGGCTTCGGCCTGGAATACGTCCTGCTGCAACGGGCCGTGCTGGGCTGCAAGATCGACGGCGGCCAGCACAAGATCGGCGGCTACACCCATGAGGACGCCGAGGTGATCGCCGCCACCGTCGCCGGGATCCCCGACAGCCTCGGCGGCAAGCGCATGGCGATCCGCGTCGCCGAACTGGCTCGCGCCGGGCTGACCCCGGACTGGATGCCCGGCGCCGTCCCGCGCTGCGTGCCGACTATCGTCAAGCAGAACCAGCATGGCACACATGCGGGCGCCATCGTCGTGGGCTCAGAACGCATCCGTGTGCGTGGCACCGGCGCACGGGGCACATGGAAAACCATCGACATCCTTGCCTGCCCGGTCACGTTCTCGCCGCACCCGCAGCAGATCGAGGCCGCCCGGCGTGGTTATGACGACTGGTGGCAGGCGCTGGGCTGGGTTCGGGACGGGCTGATCGCAGGCGGGATGCTGCGCGAAATCGAAGTGACGGCGGCGATGCCGAAGGCGCGGCCTTGGGGGACGGCCAGATAAGGCCACGCGCCGTTCAACGCCCGTCAAGCCTTTGGAAACCCCGAGCAACCGGCCTAAACCGCTTCCGTTGGGCGGATGTGCCGTCTATTGTCGCCGGAAAACGATGTCGCGGCGGCGGCAGCCGGGGCAGAAAGGTATCTGATGACGACGATTGAACAAGCTGAGGTCCGCTTTGTCGAGTTGATGGCGGAATTGTTTCAGCTGGATGAGGCGGAACGCCTCGACTTCGGATTTTACCGGGTCATTCGCCACCATAATCAGGAAGTGAAAGCATTCCTCGGTCAGGTGGTCGAAAAGAACGGCACCAAGGCGCTGGAAGGTGGAAAACTATCTGAAATCCTCGCCACGGCCTTTAGAAAAGCAGACGATGAAGAAGCCGCAGGGGACCGCCTTCGTCTAAAGGAAATTGAAGGCGAAATCGGCATTAAGCCGGGAATGAACGACCAGGAGCGGCGCGACCTGCTTGATCAAGCCGAACGGTTTCCGGGTTTCAAATCGAAGGTCGACGAATACCGCTCGCTTCAAGAGCAGCTGCGCGCCAGTGAGAATGTCGGCACAGACCGCCGCGAGGTGTTGAACCGCCTCTATCAGTTCTTCTCGCGCCATTACCAGGACGGCGATTTCATCGTCGAACGCCGCTATGGCCGGGATGGCAGCCGTTACATCCGCTCGACCGGCGAGGATACCGAGTTCCACTGGGCGACGGAGGACATGTACTACATCAAGTCGGGCGACACGTTCACCGACTTCACCGTCCGCCTGTCCAATGGCGAACGCATCGTCTTCTCGGTCGAACCCGATGAACTGCAGAAGACGCGGGCCAACCTAAAGCCGACGGACAAGGCGCATTACGAGATCGACACCGTTACCAAGGCCGAGGATGGCCGGTACATCGTCTTGCTGAAGTACCTCAAGGGCGCGCAGTCCAACAAGCAGAAGGACGACATCGTCAAGGCTATCCAGGGCCACATCAACGCCGACGAGGCTGAACTGAAGCGCTGGCTGAACCACTTCGTCGCGCGCAACCAGTCGGATTTCTTCATCCACAAGCGGCTGGGCGCCGCTCTGCGCGAAGACCTCGACATCTTCCTGAAGACGGAAGTGCTGAAAGCGGACCAGCTGCTGATCGACACTGACCTGCCCCGCCGCCTGATCAGGGTCGGCCGGATCGTGCGCGAGATCGGCCAGCAGATCATCGACTTTCTGGCGGTGCTGGAGGATTTCCAGAAATCGCTGTGGGAAAAGAAGAAGCTGGTCTTCACCACGCGCTATGTCATCACGCTCGACAGGATTGCCAAGCTGGCGGGCGAAGACTGGCTGGTAGAACATCTCCCTCAGATCATTGCCGCGCAAAGAACTGAGTGGAAGGATCTGGGACTAGGGGACATCTCAAAGGCAGATCAGTGCCGCGAGGTCATTCCTGCGGATCTGGCGCAGGAAGCGAAAAGTCGGTGGCTTCCCCTACCGCTGGATACGAAAAACTTCCCTGACGATCTCAAATGGGAACTGCTTGCTCGCTGCTCTGCACGCCACGGCATCGACGAGCTGCTAGACGGCATCGCCGTTAGATCTGACAACTGGCAGGCACTCAACCTGCTCCAGCCTAAGTTCTCGGGTCGATGTGATGTGCTGTACGCTGACCCACCCTACAACACGGATGCGGGTCCGATCAGCTACAAGAATGGCTACCGCCGCTCCTCTTGGGCTGCGATGATGCAAGACCGCGTGGAATTGAGCCGACGTTTTCTCGGTCCGGCATCGATGGCCTGCTTCACCATCGATGATTTCCAAAAGAATGAGCTCGTCGACCTTTTGGAGCGGAGCTACACCCCCGAAAACCTGCTCGGGATAACCGTGATCAAGAACAGCCCTTCTGGGCGGCCGACTGTGCGAGGATTTCGAGTAAACCACGAATATGGCGTATTTGTTGGCAACTCTGGGGCTTCTGAGATCGGGTTACTTGATCGATCAGAGGCACAGGAAAAGCACTTCGGTGAACAGGACGAAAAAGGGCAATTCGCTTGGGAGAACTTCAGGAAACGGGGTGGCGCGACAACTCATCGCGACGCCCGACCGAAGCAGTACTACCCGATCTATGTGAAGGGTAAGGAACTTCGAATTCCAGAGATCGAATGGGTCAAGGAGGAAAATGACTATAGAATCCTTGAGGCGCCCAAGCCCGGGGAGAAAGTTATCTATCCAAAGAATGACGATGGGACCGAACGAGTTTGGAGTTGGGGTCACAAAACGGCTAGGGCCAATCTGAACGACCTTGAAGTGAGAAGTGGCGAAAATGGCCCGGCAGTCTATCGGAAAGCGCGCCCCCAGAGCGATGGCTCGTTGCCGTCGACGCTTTGGATAAAGCCAGAATATTCGGCCGTAGATTACGGCAGCGTGCTGCTGAAAGAGATGTTTGGGAAACGTGTGTTCTCGTTCCCCAAATCGGTACATGCGGTCGTTGATACCCTCAGGGTATGTGACCTAGGCCCCGATGGCTGGGTTATTGACTGCTTTGCTGGTTCTGGCACCACGGCGCACGCCGTGCTCTCAATGAACAAATCTGACGGCGAAACTCGCAAGTTCGTCATAACCGAGCGGAGCGACTACTTCGAAACGCTCACCCTGCCCCGCATCATGAAAGCTGCCGCGGCTACCAACTGGAAAAAGGGCAAGGCTGAAGCACTGGACGGAAACGGCGTGTTCCTGAAGGCCGTCAACCTGGAGGATTACGAAGACACGCTAGAGAACCTGGCCTTGGTGCAAGGGGGCGAACAAGACGCCCTCGCGTTCGAAAACCTCGCGTTTTCGATCCAGTATCGCCTCGACCGTGAAGCGCGAAAGCTGTTCCAGTCGGTCGACCACTTCCGCTCACCCTTTGGCTACAGCATCAAATGCGCGCAGGGCGGCGGTGAGGCTGTGGACCGCGAGATCGATCTGGTCGAAAGCCTGATCTACCTGCTCGGCCTCGATGTCGCGCGCCTCTACCGCGAAGATCAGGGCGTGGTCATCACCGGCACTGACCGCCGCAACCGGGCTGTCACCGTGCTGTTCCGTGAATGCGACCGGGAAGGGAACGAGGACTGGTGCAAGGCGAAGATGGCCGAACACCCCGCCGACCGCTTCCTGACGAACGCCATGCCGGAGCTGGCCTTTGAGGGCTGCGAGCGGTTCGAGGCCATAGAGGCCATCTTTGCCACCCAGTTCGGGGGGCGCTGATGGCATCCGGTCACGCCAGGCTGAAGAAGGCCCTCGTCCTGCGCGATGCGCTGGCCCACGAACTCGGGCTGGATCTGGCCGCCGTCATGCGTGGGCTCTCGACAGTCGAAGACACAATGACAGCCGATCTGGCGATGGCAGACGGCAATTACCTTTCGCTGCTGGAGTCGCTTTGCCGGGGTGATGCATCCCTGCTGACAGAGGCGGATCAGGCGGTCCGAGCCGCGTGCCAGACGGTGAAGCTGGCGCCGCGTTATGCGCAGTATCTGTCGCTGATCCTGTTCGCGCATTGGCAGAAGTGCCGCAGAACGGACGAGGGGGCATTTCTTGAGCGGCTGAATGCCTTCCTTGCCGATTGGGCACAGAAGAACCGTAGCGAGACGATCAGCCCCTTCACCGCGGACGATCTGCAGTTTGCCGCGTTCTGGATGGCCACCGGATCGGGCAAGACCCATGTTCTGCATGCCTGCATCGCGATGCTGCACGCCGCCGGGACCTGGGATCGCACCATCCTGATCACGCCATCGGAAAGCCTGTCGCGCCAGCACGCTGACAAGCTGAGGGAAACGAAGGCGTTCGATGTCTTTGCCTATCCGATGGATGGCGACGCCTCGAGCCTCGGGCGTCTGCACCCTGACACTGTGATCGTCGTTGACATCAACAAGCTGGCCGAGACGAAGAAGGGCGACGGGGTGACCATCCCCACCTCGGTCTTCCGCGACGGGCGCAACCTCGTCTTTGTCGACGAAGGACACAAGGGCCAGCGCAGCGAAGAAAGCGTCTGGAAGAAGCTGCAATCTGACCTCGCCGGGATCGGGGACAGCCAGCCCGACCATCGCGGCATGCTGATCGAATTCTCAGCGACCTTTGGCCAGGTGGCGGAGGCCGAGGCCACGTTCGGCCGCTATGCCAAAGCCATCATGCTCGACTATGCCTACGACCGATTTCATGCCGATCTCTACGGCAAGGATTTCTGGAACGTGAAGCTCGACGGGCACGACGAGACCACCGAGGAAATCCAGCACACGACCCTGACCGCGGCGCTGATCGCGTATTGGTATCAGTTGGCATCCTTCGGCAAATCGGATGTGCAAAAGCAGATCAAGGACCGGGGTCTTCGTATCGCGAAGCCGCTATGGGTCCTGCTCGGCCTTTCCGTGATCGGCGGCAAGAACGAAGGCGACAAGGAGCAGACGTCCGATGTGATCGACGTCCTGCGATATCTCGACCGGGCGCTTTCAGAAGATGACTTCATCTCGGAGGGCATCACGCGCGTGCTGGATGCAGCCCGACAAGGTGCCAGCCTCCTGCCTGAGGTCGTGACCACTGGGTTGCAGGGGATGTCTGCGGCGGCAATCCAAGCCCGAATACTGAACGACGTGTTCGGCTGGCAGGACGGCGACGTTCCGTTGTTCCGTGTCTTGAAGACGTCACCAGGCGAGATGGGGCTCGGCCTTCGTCGAGGCGACAGCGTGCATTACTATGGCGTCGTGAACGTCGGCGATGTGAAGGGGCTGAAAGATGCGCTGGAGGCAGCGTCCCTCGAAGTCGAAGATGACGCTTTCACCGCATCACTGTTCGCGGACCTGGAACTGGCCAACTCGGGCGTGAACCTGTTGATCGGATCTCGCCGCTTTGCTGAAGGATGGGACAACTACAGGGCCTCGAGCTTGACCCTCCTTCGTCTGGGCCAGAACGAAGGTTCGCTCATCATCCAGATGTTCGGCCGTGTCGTTCGATTCGCTGGAACGAACGGGAATGGCAAGCGCCTGCGCGATATCAAAGGCGATTTGGCCGCGCTGCAGACGGCCTTCGTCTTTGGCCTGAAGTCCCGATACCTGCAGGCTTTCCTTGCCGGGTTGTTTGAAAACGGGATCGGTGAGAAGACCCGGACCGTCTGCGACGTCCAGAACTGGCTCCCCGAAACACCCGCGCTTCTGTCCATCAAGGCCATCGGTCCGCAACAAAGCGCATTCCTTGTCGACCTGCGCGACCCCAAATGGCTGAAATCCGTGAACAAGGTTGTTGTGTCCTATGCGGCTGGTGTCGCAACCGCACGCATCGGGCGAGATGGTCTGGATGAGAATGCAGCCCGTGTTGGCTCCGACGTCACCGCAGCGTTCAAGCAAGCCGCTCATCTCCTAGACATCGACGCGATCTATTCAGATCTCGTCCAGTGGAAGGGCATAGGAAAACGGTGGAACCTCCGGTTCGATCGTGCTTCGGTCAGCACCGCCCTTCATTCGGGTCCGTACGAGGTTTGGGCGCTGCCGGGTTTCTGCAGCATTCAAAGTCGGCAGGACATTCAGCGTCTTCAGATAGCAGCCAGTACGGTGGCGAGGAAATTGTTCGAAAGCGCTTACCGCAAGATCGAAGCCAAGCACAGCCGGTACGAGATCATTGGCGCGTCGGAAAGCGGCATTCCAAGCCAGTATTTCAAGGAAATCACTAATGCCTGACAAGTCCCAGCCGAATTTGTTCGGTGACCGCGTGCTGTGCCCTGACGTACAGAATCTGCCCCTGATTGTCAGCGCCACCAGCAATAACTGCGAGGTTCTCGCCCCTGGAAGCGTCTACCAACCTCTTCTTCTCGACCAGCAGGGCTCAGGCGTTTTGTCTGGGCCTGGGGCATTGAATCGAGAAGAGGAGCAGTTCGTTCGCGACCTGATCACCTACCTCTACCCCAAGAAGGACTACCCAAAGGCAGCTTCTACGCCCCTGGTCTGGGGAAAACGAAAGATCTGGCTGAAGCGGAACATAGAAAAGGACGCCAAGTCCTTCAGGCTACGGGTTGATTCTTCGGACTGGTACTATCCCGACTTCGTCATATGGATCGTTGATGAGGAAAACCGCACCCAGACCTTCGGGTTCGCAGATCCGAAAGGCCTTGCGCTGGGCGCTCATGCTGGTTGGGGTGAGTACAAAGTCGTTTGCACCCAGATCGTGCCGCATTTTCTGCACGACGAGATCGGCCCGGTCACAGTAGGCGATCAAACTTGGACGTTCAGAATTCGTGGAGTCCTGGTGTCGACATCGAGTTTCGATGGCCTGCGGGAACAACGCAAGTTTTTGGTAAGAGACGCCAACGACGACACGCACCCGCCGACCAAGGAGCAGTTCGCCCAAGCACGAATCGTGTTCCAAGAGGCACGCGCCGACGACTACATTCCGGAGGTCCTGCGCCTGCTGATCGAGGATAACGATCTGGACGAGGTCTGGAAGCTCGCGGCAGAATTCTATGGAAAGTCGGCTCCCGTGCAGTTTGCCAGCGAAATCCAGGCGGACTTGGCCATTCGGCATCGCAAGGCAAGAACGGTCAGCGATTTCACGTCGTCAATTGTGGACGACTACCTCTTGCCCGGCACGGATGGCATTTTCGGATCGCGTGCGCGTCAGAAGAGGCATGACCAAGTCAACAGGTTGATCACTTCTTCGGATCCCGTTGCGCGTTCGCTTTGGGACGCGTGGGCCGACAAGGACCAGCCAAGTCGCTTCCTGCTCGCGCACTTCTCCGAAACGCTCTGACCCACAACGGGCCGAAACCGAAGGGTATCCCCCTCCTCTGGTTCCTCCCCGGCCCTGAACGTATGCGGGGGGGCGCAGCGCGGCGGTTCGCTAGCGTGAGGGATTTTCACCGGGGAAGCCAGGCGGAAGCCACCTTGCGCCCCGTTGCAGGAATTCGTGAGTCAGATCAGCGGCTTGCGGAATCACGATCTGGACGAGGTGGATTCCCGGCGGGAAGCCAGGGAAGCCACCTCCGGGGAAGCCAAGGGGTCGGGAAGCCACCCCGCAAGCCAATTTGCGAGAAGCTGTTGAATCCGCTTCACTTTTCGGGTTGACAGACCTGCCCCCATTGACCTACCCCTTGATCATCGAAGAATTGCGCCCGGAGGAACCCCCTCGCGGGCGCTTTTCATTTCCCCTCCCCCACATCCCGAGCCCCATCTAATGGACCTCGTCTTCGCGCCGAGCCAGGTTGAATCCTGGCCGATTGCCCGGCTGCGCCCCTATGCCCGCAATGCCAAGTTGCATGGCGACGATCAGGTGGCCAAGATCGCCGCTAGCATGGCCAAGTTCGGCTGGACCGTCCCCTGCATGGTCGCCGACGACGGCGAACTGATCGCGGGCCATGGCCGGGTGCTGGCGGCCACCATGCTCGGGCTGACCGAGGTGCCGGTGATCCGGCTCAGCCATCTCGACGAGGCGGAACGCCGGGCCTACCGGATCGCCGACAACAAGCTGACGGAACTGGGCGAATGGGACGAAGCCCTGCTGCGCGACGAGATCGCGGGGCTCTTGGCCGAGGATTTCGACCTGACGCTGCTCGGCATCAGCGACGATGATCTCGATGCGCTTTTACGGCATCCCGAGGCGCTGGGTGGGGATGGTCCGGTCGAAGGCGAGGACGAGGTTCCGGAGCTTCCGGTCACGCCGGTTTCGGTGCCCGGCGACCTCTGGCAGCTCGGGTCGCACCGTCTGATCTGCGGCGACAGCACCGCGGCCGATGTGGTGGGGCGGCTGCTGGGCGATGTGCGCCCCCTGCTGATGGTGACCGACCCGCCCTATGGCGTGGAGTACGATCCCTCCTGGCGGAACCAGGCGGGCGCGGCCAAGACCAAGCGCACCGGCAAGGTGCTGAACGACGACCGGGCAGACTGGCGCGAGGCTTGGGCGCTGTTCCCCGGCGACGTCGCCTATATCTGGCACGGCGCGCTGCATGCTGCGACCGTGGCCGACAGCCTGACCGCCGCAGGCTTCGCCATCCGGTCGCAGATCATCTGGGCGAAGGACCGGCTGGTTCTCAGCCGCGGCGATTACCACTGGCAGCACGAACCCTGCTGGTATGCGGTGCGCGCCAAGGGCAAGGGGCACTGGGCCGGGGACCGCAAGCAAACCACGCTGTGGCAGATCGCCAACCGGGATCAGGATGCCGACACGGTGCACGGCACCCAGAAGCCGGTCGAATGCATGCGCCGCCCGATCCTGAACAACTCCAGCCCCGGCCAGGCGGTCTATGAGCCCTTCATGGGTTCCGGCACCACGCTGATCGCGGCCGAGACGACCGGCCGGGTCTGTTTCGGGGTCGAGTTGAACCCGGCCTATGTCGATGTCGCCATCGAGCGCTGGCAATCCTTCACGGGTCAGGAGGCGGTGCTGGCGGAAACCGGCGAGACCTTCGCCAACCTGAAGGCAAAGCGGCTCGCGGCATGAACGCGCCCCTCCTGCCCGGCCGGATCGAGCATTGGCCCCTCGCCCGTCTCCGGCCCTACGCCCGGAATGCCAAGACCCATGACGCCGACCAGGTGGCGAAGATCGCCGCCAGCATGGCCGAGTTTGGCTGGACTGTTCCCTGCCTCGTCGCCGCCGATGGCGAGTTGATTGCAGGCCATGGCCGCATCCTGGCCGCTGGCCAGCTCGGGCTGGCCGAGGCGC
>NZ_JBYLFR010000022.1:0-41959 GCF_057748165.1 Paracoccus sp. NIOT.M2S5SZ12 | reverse complement strand
TGCCTCGGGAGAGCTGAAGCACGGCCCCATCGCGCTGATCGACGGCGACGTGCCGGTGGTGGTGCTGGCGCCGCATGACGCGCTGTTCGACAAGACAATCTCGAACATGCAGGAGGTGATGGCGCGCCACGGCCAGGTGCTGCTGATCTCGGACGCGGCGGGCATCGCGGCGGCGGGCGAGGGCATCACCGCCAGCCTCGCGCTGCCCTCCGGCGGGGGCGTGTTCCAGCCCATCCTCTACGCCATCCCCATGCAGTACCTCGCCTACCACACGGCCGTCGCGAAGGGCACCGATGTGGACCAGCCCAGAAATCTGGCAAAATCCGTCACCGTCGAATAACGCAGAAGCAGGACAGTCCCGCATGTACCCGAACTCTCGCATCGAAAAGGCGCATTTCATCGTCTACAGCAACGAGGCCGCGCCGTTCGGCGAGAACTCGGACTATTATTGCGAAAGCGCGCTGCGGGCGGGGTTCGACACCGCCACGCACCACACCGAACGCCAGCTGCGCCAGACCCCCTTCTGGGAGGAGAACCGCGCCATCCTGGAACAGCCGCGCGGGGCGGGCTACTGGTTGTGGAAGCCGTGAATCATCCTCGAGACGCTGCGCAAGGTCGGGCCGAACGACATCGTGGTATACAACGATGCCGGCCGCTACTCCCCGCGCTCGTTCGAGCCGTTCCCGTCCTTTCCCCATGCCGCGGTCGAGCTGACCGCGATGATGCCCAAGCGGTTCATCATGGGCACGCGCATCGAATGGCTGGTTCAGGGACAGTACACCAAGCGCGACTGCATGATCCTGACCGGCGCCGACACGGACGAGATGCGCTATGCCCCGCAGATCAACGCCTGTCCCGCCCTGTTCATGCCGTCGGCCGAGTCCTTCGCGTTTCTCGAGCGCTGGCTGGAACTGGCGCGTGACCCTCGCGCGCTGACCGATCAACCGGACGAGCTGGGCACGCCCCATCCGGAATTCGAGGATCACCGCCACGACATGGCGATCGCCTCGATCCTGCTGCATCAGACCGGCGGTCACTATTTCGACCTGTCCGACACGGGCGCCCTGGCCGAGGCCGATCACCTGCGGCAGCGCAACCGCCATGTGCCCCGGCTGCAGACCCATATCGGCTACCTCTCCCTGATCGCGCGCGAGGCGCTGCGCGACGATTTCTTCGCCGATCCGCAGGCCGACCTCTCCGAGGTCGAGCGGCTGGTCCGCAACATCCGCCCCGACGAACCCATTCCCCAGCAGCCGCGGACGGTGCCGGCGCGGGTGCTGGTCGAGGAGCTGAATGCCGGGACCGGCGACATCCTGCCCGACCATGTCCGTGCCGCGGCGCAGAAGAAGGTCGTGACCGCGATGAAGATCCACGCCTTGGGCCAGCAGCAGGAAGGGACCGGCATGGTCTGGGCCGATGCCGCCGCGATCCTGCGCAACGTCCTGTCGGACGGCGCTGCCAAGGACGCGGACGTCCTGGCCATCAGCGCCGCCATCGCCCTGGACGAGGCACTTTCCAGGCGTCCCGACCTGCAGCGCGCGACCCGCGCCGACATGGTCTGGAACGCGCTTGGCGACGAGGCGCGGGCCATGTTCAAGGCGCGGTTCAAGCGCAACAGCAGCCCGGCGGGGCGCGCGGCCCTGGAGGGCGCTGCCGACCACGCCGCCCGGGCGGGGGTGTTCGGTCTGGACCGCGAGCTCAGCTATCCGCGCCGGCGCATGGTGGCCGAGATCGAGGGGATGTTCATGGACTGGCTGCGCCTTCAGGACGCCGAGGTGACCGAATGACCCGCCCCGCGCGCATCCTGATCACCGGCGGCGCGGGCTTCATCGGCGGGCATCTGTCCCGCCGCCTGATCGCCAAGGGGACCGAGGTGGTCGTGCTGGACGACCTCAGTTCCGGCAGCCGCGACGCCGTGCAGCCCGAGGCCCGGTTCCATCACGGGTCGGTCTGCGACCCGGCGGCGGTCGCCGCGGCGGTGGAAGGGTGCAGCGGCATCGTCCATCTGGCGGCGATGGTGTCGGTGCCCGAATGCGTGGCGGACTGGACGGGCGGGCATCGTGTCAACATCGGCGGCACGATCACGGTCATGCAGGCCGCGCGGGCGGCGGGGAACCTGCCGGTCGTCTATGCCTCATCGGCCGCGATCTACGGTGATCAGCAGGGGGCGCTCTGCCACGAGGCGCTGCTGCCCGCGCCGCTGTCGCCCTACGGCGCGGACAAGCTGTCCTGCGAACACCACGCCCGCGCCTTCTGGACGATCCATGGCCTGCCCTCGGCCGGGCTGCGCTTCTTCAACGTCTTTGGTCCGGGGCAGAGCATCCGTTCGCCCTATGCCGGGGTCGTCGCGCGCTTCTGCGACAACGCGCGGACGGGGACGCCCCATACGCTTTTCGGCGACGGGCGGCAGACGCGCGATTTCGTCCACGTCACCGACGTGGTCGAAATCATCCGCCGCTCGCTGGACCGCCTTGCGGCAGAGCCCGACGCGCTGGTCTCGAACGTCTGCACCAACCGGGCGATCAGCCTGCTGGATCTGGTCGCGACGCTGGACGACATCGTGCCGGGCAGCGCGGCGGGCAGGACCTTCCTAGACGCGCGTGCCGGCGACATCCGCGATTCGCGGGGCTGCGACCGCCGGATGCGGGCGCTGTTCGGCGATCTGCCCGGCAGGACCCTGCGCGACGGGCTGGCCGAAATCCTGTCGCCGGACCCGCGACCGATGCCTGCGGAGATGCGGCTGGACAGTCCCCGCGGCCCCGGATCATAAACCGCGATGCCGGCCTGCCGCCGGCACGGGGAACATCCGACGATGCGCCAGGACTGGCCCGACCTGCATCTGCTCCGCCACGGAGAAACCGAATGGAACCTGGAGGAACGCCTTCAGGGACGCGGCGATTCCGCGCTGACCGAACGTGGGATGCGGCAGGCGCGGTGGCAGGCAGCGCTCATCCGCGGGGTCGGGGGCGCGCGCCTCTCCAGCCCGCTCGGTCGTGCCGACCGGACGGCGCGGATCGTCTTCGGCCCGGACTATCGCCATGACGACCGCCTGGTCGAGATCTGCGTCGGGCGGTTCGCCGGACAGCGGCTGGCCGACCTGCGCCGGGCGCATCCGCCACTTTTCGCCGGGGGCCCGCTCGACTGGTACGACCGCTGCCCGGGCGGAGAGGGGTTCGCGGCGCTGCGCGCGCGCTGCGCGGCCTTCCTGACCACACTGGACGGTCCGGCTACGATCGTCACCCATGCCATCACCCTGCGCATGATCCGCCTGATCATTCTGGGCCGGCCGCTGTCGGCGCTGGCCTGCGGTCCGGTGCATCAGGGCGCTGTCCACCGCCTGTCGCGGGGGCGGGAGACCGTGCTGCGCCATCCCGACGACACGGAGGATGCGCAGGCTCTTGCAAGACCCGCACCCGGCGGGCCATAAGGCGGGGGCATGGCCCGTTAGCTCAGTGGTAGAGCGTCCCGTTTACACCGGGCCGGTCGGGAGTTCGAATCTCTCACGGGCCACCATGCCGCAGCGCGGGGCCGACGCAGCGGTTGACCTCGGCAGGACAAAAAACCATCTAGGGCATTGGGGTGTGCGCGGGCGGTGGCGCGGCCGATCTGGAACGGAATGGTCATGGCGCGTTATCTGTCCTCTTCGACGGCGGTCTTTCTGGCGATTATCGGCTTTCTGGTCTTCTGGATCGGCGGCGGCATGCTGACCCGCGAGGCGCCCCCCGAATCGCAGCCGGTCGAAATCCCCGTGGCCCATGTCGCGGCCAGCCTGTCGGAGGCCGAACGCATCGTACCGCGCACCGCGCTGTTCGGGGACGTGGTGCCTGACCAGACCTCGGTCCTGCGGGCGCGGACCGGTGGCATCGTCGAGGAGGTCGTGACCCAGGGCCATGAGGCGCGCCAGGGCGAGGCGCTGGCCCGTCTGTCGGCCGACGACCGCGAGGCGGGCGTGGCGCGCGCCCAGGCCGCTGTCGGCTCGGCCGAGCGCGACTATGAGGCCGCGCGCCAGCTGCGCGAGCGGGGCGTGACCTCGGAGGCCGAGCTGCAGTCGCGCTTCGCGCAGCTGGAATCGGCCCGCGCCGAACTGCGCGCGGCCGAGCTGGAGTTGCAGAACACCCGCCTGACCGCCCCCATCACCGGCACCGTCAGCCGCGTCATCGCGGAGACGGGAACCTTCGTCGATGCCGGGGGCGAGGTGCTGGAGATCGTGCGCAACGACCCGCTGATCGCCCGCATCGAGGTCCGCCAGTCCGAGATCACCGCCGTGCGCGTGGGCCAGCAGGCGGGCGTCGTCTTTCAGGGCGGGCGCGAGGCCGCGGGCCGGGTGCGATTCATCGCGCCCGTCGCCACGCCCGAGACCCGCACCTTCCGCGTCGAGGTCGAAATCCCGAACCCCGACGGCATCCCCGCCGGTCTCAGCGCGCAGATCACGCTGGACTTGGAGCAGCAGCAGGCGCACCGCCTGTCGCCCGCGCTGATCCGGCTGGACGATGCCGGGCGGATCGGCGTGTTTATCGTCGCCGACGACGGAGAGACCTTGCGCTTTGCCCCGGTCGAGATCGCGCAGGCCCGCGCCGAGGCGATCTGGGTCACCGGCCTTCCTGCCCGCGCGCGCATCGTGACCATCGCGCAGGGCGCGCTGAGCGACGGCCAGACGGTCCGCGTCAGCGAGACGCCCGAGGAGTATCGCGGCATCCTGGGCGACGCGGAGGCGCCGGCCGATCCGGCCGATCCGGCGGCCGCGGCCGATCTGCTGGGCGCCGCGAACGCAGCCGAACCCGGCGCAGGAGCGGCCGTCCGATGAACGCGATCATCGCGGCGGGGTTCTCTCGGGCGCGGACCATCGTCATGGTCCTGATCGGGCTGCTGCTGTCGGGCGCGATGGCCTATGTCGCCATGCCCAAGGAGTCGATGCCCGAGGTCGACATCCCCATCTTCATCGTCAACGTCACCTATAGCGGCGTCAGCGCCGAGGATTCCGCGACCCTTCTGGCCGAGCCGATCGAGCGGCAGGTCAATGCGCTGAACGGCTTGCGCAGCATGCGTACCGTGGCCAGCGAGGGCTTTGCCACCGTCACGCTGGAGTTCCAGCCCGGGTTCGATCAGGATCAGGCCCTGCAGTCCGTCAAGGACGCGGTGGATGACGCCGCTCCCGACATCCCGCCCGAGGCCGACGGCCCCTTCGTGCGCGAGATCGACATGTCGACCTTTCCGATCCTGACGGTGGCGCTGTCCGGTCCGGTGCCGGAACGCGAGCTGATCCGGCTTGGCCGCGCGCTGAGCGACCGAATCGAGACCGTGGGCGGCGTCCTCCAGGCCGACCTGACCGGAGAGCGCGAGGATCAGCTGGAGATCCTGATCGATCCCCTGGCGCTGGAGACCTACGGCATCTCTCCCGATCAGCTGTCGCAGGCGATCCGCGCCAACAACCAGCTGATCGCGGCGGGGTCCTTCGACACCGGGGCAGGGCGGATCGGCGTGTCGATCCCCGGCACCGTGGTGCAGCTGGACCAGATCATGTCGATCCCCGTCCTGGTGGACGGGGCGACGGTGCTGCGCGTCCAAGACGTGGCCGAGGTCCGCCAGACCTTCAAGGACCCGGTCAGCTTCGCGCGCATCGACGGCCAGCCGGCGCTGGCCATCGACGTGCGCAAGTCGGCCGGCGCCAACATCATCGACACCGTCGAGGCGGTCCGTGCCGTGGTCGACGACACCCGCGCCGACTGGCCCGATCAGGTCGCCGTCGTCTTCATGAACGACCAGTCCAAGGAGATGCGCAACCTGCTGTCGGACCTGCAGAACAACGTGATCGCGGCGGTGGTCCTGGTCATGCTGGTGACCGTGCTGTTTCTGGGCGTGCGGGCGTCGTTCCTGGTGGCGCTGGCCATTCCGGGCTCGTTCCTCAGCGGAATCCTGATCATCTGGGCGCTCGGCTTCACGATGAACGTCATCGTGCTCTTCGCGCTGATCCTGGTCGTCGGCATGCTGGTCGACGGCGCCATCGTCGTGGTCGAGCTGGGAGAGCGGCTGATCGCGGACGGACAGCGCAAGGCACGCGCCTACATGCTGGCGGCGCAGCGCATGGCCTGGCCCATCATCACCTCCACGCTGACCACGCTGGCGGTGTTCTTTCCGCTGCTGTTCTGGCCGGGTCTGGCGGGGCAGTTCATGTTCTACCTGCCCGCGACCATGATCGCGGTCCTGCTGATGTCGCTGGCGATGGCGCTGGTCTTCGTGCCGGTGGTGGGTGGTGCCCTGGGCGGGGGCGATCCGCCACCGCCCGACCCGGATGCGGACGACCGATCGGGCAGGATGGCGCGGCTGTCGATGTGGACAATCGCGCGGCCTGGCGTGACCCTGGGCCTGTCGATCCTGTCGGTGCTGGTCATCATCTACGCCTATGCGCAGTTCAACCGCGGGGTGGAGTTCTTCCCCGAGACCGATGCCGAACGCGCGCAGGTCCAGGTCACCGCCAACGGCAACCTGTCCGTCCAGGAGAGCGACCGTCTGGTCCGGCTGATCGAGCGGCGCATCCTGGGCTTCGACGGGGTCGAGCGCGTCTATGCCCGCACCATTGGCAGCGTAGAGCAGCGCGTGCGCTCCAGCCTGCCAAGCGACGTGATCGGCCAGATCCAGGTCGAGTTCACCGACTGGCGCGGCCGCGATCCGTCCTCGGTGGTGATCGAGCGCATGCGCGAGGCCACGGCCGAGGTGCCGGGCCTGGGCATCCAGATCGAGGCCGCGGCCTCGGGTCCCGGCGCCGCCCGCCCCGTGCAGATCGAGATCTCGGCCACCAGCCGCCCCGTCCTGCAGCAGGTGGCCCAGGAGGTCGAGCGGCTGATGCGCGCGCAGGGCCGCTTCGTGGACATCGCCAACGACACGCCCCGCCCCAACCCCGAGATCCGCCTGCAGGTCGACCGCGAGGAATCGGCCCGCTACGGCATCGACATGAACACCATCGGCACCGCGGTGCAGCTGCTGACCACGGGGGTGAACCTGGGCACCTATCTGCCCGATTTCGCGGTGGACGAGGTGGACATCGCGCTGCGCTATCCGCCCGAACAGCGCAACCTGGAGAACCTCTCGGCGCTGCGCGTCGTGGGCCCCACCGGCGCACAGGTGCCCATCACCAACGTGGTCGAGATCCTGCCCGCCCCGGCCCCCGCCGCCATCACCCGCATCGCCGCGCGCGAGACGCAGACCCTGACCGCCGATCTGGCCCCCGGCGCGACGCTGCAGGCCGAGCTGGCCGCGATCCAGGCCGCCATCGATCGGGTCGAGCTGCCCGACGGGGTCGAGATCTCGTTCGGCGGAGAGATCGAGGACCAGCAGGAGGCGATGACCTTCCTGATGGGCGCCTTCGTCGCGGCGATCTTCCTGATGTTCACGATCCTGCTGATCCAGATTAACAGCTTCTATCAGGCCTTCCTGGTGCTGACCGCGATCGTCTTCTCGATCTCGGGCGTGTTCCTCGGGCTGATGGTGCGGCAGGAGGCCTTCTCCATCGTGATGAGCGGCATCGGCATCATGGCGCTGGCGGGGGTGGTGGTGAACAACAACATCGTGCTGATCGACGCCTATAACGAATATCGGGCGGGTGGCGACGATCCGGACCGGGCCGCGCGCCGCGCCGCCGCCGAACGGGTGCGGCCGGTCCTGCTGACGGCGGGGACGACGGTGATCGGGCTGATCCCGATGGTCCTGGGCATGACGGTGGACTTCACCGGGCGCGACCTGTTCTTCGGCGCGCCGTCGGGGCAGTTCTGGATCCAGCTGTCCACCGGCATCGCAGGCGGGCTGGTGGTGGCGACGGCGGTGACGCTGGTGCTGACGCCGACGCTGCTGGCCTGGGACGGGCGTCGTCGCCTGGCCCGCGCCGCGCGCCGGTCGGCGGCATAGGGCCGCGGCACGCAAAAGGGCCGCCCGGTCGGGGCGGCCCTTGGCGGCGATGCGCCGTGGTCAGTCGAAGGCGCGGTCGGTGATGGTCGAGACCCAGGCCCCTTCGGGTGCCGCGGCGATCACCGGCTCGGACCCGCCGGCCAGCAGGATGTCGACCGTGCGCTGATAGTCGGCCTCGTCCAGCGAACCGTTCGATCCCTCCAGCAGCTTGGCGATCTCGGTCATCATGCGGGTCTGATGCTCCAGGGTCTGGGCGCCGGTCTCGTCGTTGTCCAGGACGATCTGCGCCGCCTCCTCGGGGTTCTCGGCCGCATATTGCCAGCCGCGCATGCTGGCGCGGACGAAGCCCACCAGATCGGTCACCTTGGCCTCGTCCGCCAGGGTCTCCTCCAGGACGTAGAGCCCGTCCTCCAGTGTCGCCACGCCCTGATCCTCATACTTGAAGGTCACCAGATCCTCGGGCGTCAGGCCCGCGTCGATCACCTGCCAGTACTCGTTATAGGTCATGGTGCTGATGCAGGCCGCCTGCTTCTGCAGCAGCGGATCGACGTTGAAGCCCTGCTTCAGCACGGTCACGCCCTCCGCACCGCCCTCGGTCGACAGGCCGAGCGTGCTCATCCAGGACAGGAACGGATATTCGTTGCCCGCGAACCAGACGCCCAGGGTCTTGCCCGCAAAGCCGGTGGCCGGATCGGTGATGCCGCTCTCCTTCAGGCAGGTCAGCATCATGCCGGAGGACTTGAAGGGCTGGGCGATGTTGACCAGCGGCAGGCCCTTCTCGCGCGCGGCCAGGGCGGCGGGCATCCATTCGACGATCACATCCGCGCCGCCACCCGCCAGGACCTGGGTCGGCGCGATGTCGGGACCGCCCGGCAGGATCGTCAGGTTGACGCCCTCCTCCTCGTAGAAGCCCTTCTCCTGCGCGACGTAATAGCCCGCGAACTGGGCCTGCGTGACCCATTTCAGCTGCAGCGTCAGATCGCCCGCCTGCGCGGCGCCGGCCATCAGCGCAAGGGCTGCGGCCCCGGTCATCAGTCGTGTCATTCCCCGTCTCTCCTGTTGGTGGGGCGTTCGGCCCCGGTTAGTTGCGCTGCGACGGGTGCCAGAACGTCACCTTCTTCTCGATCAGCGCGACAAGTCCATAGAACAGCGTTCCCGCCAGCGCCGCCACGACAATCTCGGCCCAGACCAGCGGCAGGTCCAGCCGCCCCACGGCGGTCGAGATGCGGAACCCCATGCCGCGCGTCGGGCTGCCGAAGAATTCGGCAACGATCGCCCCGATCAGGGCCAGCGTGGTGGTGATCTTCAGCCCGTTGAACAGAAAGGGCATCGCCGCGGGCAGGCGCAGCTTCCACAGGCTGGCGCCATAGGGGGCGGCCCAGCTGGCCATCAGGTCGCGCTGCATCGCGTCGGTGGCCTTCAGGCCCGCGACCATGTTCACCAGGATCGGAAAGAACACCATCACCACGACCACGGCGGCCTTCGACTGCCAGTCGAAACCGAACCACATGACCAGGATCGGCGCGATGCCGACGATGGGCAGGGCCGCAACGAAGTTCCCGATTGGCAGCAGGCCGCGCTGCAGGAAGGGGCTGCGGTCGATGGCTATGGCGGTCAGCACGGCTGCCGCCGCCCCGATCAGCCAGCCGGTCAGCGCGCCCTTCACGATCGTCTGGACGAAGTCGGTCCAGAGGATGCCGGTATTGGCCGCGAAGCTGGCCGCGATCTGGCTGGGCGCGGGCAGGATGACGGTCGGCACGTCATAGGTCCGCACCACCATCTCCCACAGCAGGATGACGGTCGCGCCGAAGATGATGGCGACCAGGGCGCGGGACGCGCGTGTGTCGATGCGCGACAGCCAGACGTTCAGCGCCCAACCGCCCAGCCAGACGCCGATGATGGGAAGCGCGCTCATCGGGCCAGCCCCATGCGGGTCAGCGTGGCGCGCTCGATCACCCCGACGATGGCGACGAGAGCCGCGGCCAGGATGGCGGCGGTGAACAGCGCAGCCCAGATCTGCACCGTCTGCCCGTAATAGCTGCCAGACAGCAGGCGCGCGCCCAGGCCTGCCGTGGCCCCCGCGGGCAGTTCGCCCACGATGGTGCCGACCAGGGCGGCGGCAATCGCAACCTTCAGGCTGGCGAACAGATAGGGCAGGGATGCCGGCAGGCGCAGGTGCCACAGGACCTGTGCGCGCCCCGCGCTCCAGCTGCGCATCTGGTCCAGCTGCATCCCGTCGGGGTTGCGCAGGCCCTTGACCATGCCGACCAGCACCGGAAAGAACGACAGCCATGCCGCGATGATGGCCTTGGGCAGAAGGCCCGTGACCCCCATGCTGGACAGGACCACGATCACCATTGGCGCGATGGCGAGGATCGGCACCGTCTGGCTGGCCACGGCCCAAGGCATGACCGACTGGTCCATGCTGCGGCTGTGCACGATGCCCACGGCCAGCAGGATGCCCGCCGCCGCGCCGATGGCAAAGCCCGCCAGCGTCGCCGACAGCGTGACCCAGGCATGCCAGACCAGGCTGCGCCGCGAGGTGATGGCCTGGCCGGCGATCCCCTCCCACAGCCCGACCGCGACCTGATGGGGGGCGGGCAGGACGGGGCGGTCCTGGTTCAGCGTGCGTGCGACAAGGTCGGGCAGGGTCAGCTCGATCCCAGCGCGGACGGCCTGATCGCGCTCCCATGTGGCGTTCATGCGGATCGCGGCCAGGTACCAGACCGCGACGATGGCCAGCAGCACCGCCAGGACGGGGGCAAAGTTTCTCATCGCGCTATCGTCCATCGTGGGTCTTTGCGGGTAGTCGGCTCGAGAATTCCTTTGTCTCTCAATCGCTGTGCCACCCAGCGCATGTCGTACTGCCCCGTAATAAACAGGTCACCTGCCGCTTCCAGCTCTGATCTGTGATGCGTCCAGATGTGACGCGCCACTTCGACGATCGTCGCCGCTCCACCGTGGTTACTGATCGCATCAACGATCCATTGTCGCATCGCAGTCTTAACGGATTCTCTGTCAGTCATGGTCATGCCCCTCGCGCAGCCCCTCGCGGACCTCATGGGCCAGGGCGATGAATTCGGGCGTGTCGCGGATGTCCAGCGGCCGGTCCGGGGGCAGGGTGCTGTCGATCACGCGGGTGATCCGCCCCGGACGCGGCGACATGACGACGATCTTGGTCGAGAGATAGACCGCCTCGGGGATCGAATGGGTGACGAAGCCGATGGTCTTGCCGGTCTTGCGCCACAGCGCCAGCAGCGCCTCGTTCAGGCGGTCGCGGACGATCTCGTCCAGCGCGCCGAAGGGCTCGTCCATCAGCAGGATGTCCGCGTCGAAGGCCAGCGCGCGGGCGATGCTGGCACGCTGCTGCATGCCGCCCGACAGCTGCCACGGGAACTTGCCGCCGAACCCCGACAGCTCGACCAAGTCCAGGACGCGAGCGATGCGTTCAGCTCGGTCCGCCTTGGAAAACCCCATAATCTCAAGCGGAAGCGAGATGTTCCCCGAAATCGTCCGCCACGGATAAAGCCCCGGCGCCTGAAACACATAGCCATAGGCCCGCGCCCGCCGCGCCGCATCCGGCGCCATGCCGTTGACGCTCAGCGTGCCGCCGGTCGGCGTCTCCAGCGCCGCGATGGAGCGCAGGAAGGTCGTCTTGCCGCAGCCCGACGGCCCGATGAAGCTGACGAACTCGCCGGGCGCGATGTCCAGGTTCACGTCCTTCAACGCATGGACCGGCCCGTCGGCGGTGTGGAAGGTCAGGCCGACATCGCGGGCCCGGATGACAGGCTCCACGATCAGACCCCGCTGGCCGGAATGCCGCCGCGGGCGATCGGACGCGGCGCGGTCAGCTCCTTCCACGCGCTCAGCGCGCGGTTCACGGTGCCGCGCGGCTCGCGGGCTACGAATTCGCCATGGCCCTCGCGGCTGTCCACCTTGCCCTCGGTCACGGCGACGACGCCGCGGGTCAGGGTGAAGCGCGGCAGGCCCTTCACCCGCTGCCCCTCGAAGACATTGTAATCGATGGCCGACTGCTGCGCCTCTGCCCTGATGGTCTTCTCCGCCTCGGGGTCCCACACCACCAGATCGGCGTCGCTGCCCACCAGCACCGCGCCCTTGCGGGGATACATGCCCAGGATCTTGGCGATGTTGGTCGAGGTCACGGCCACGAACTCGTTCGGTGTCAGGCGGCCCGTGCCGACCCCCTGCGTCCACAGCATCGGCATCCGGTCCTCCAGCCCCCCCGTGCCGTTCGGGATCTTGGTGAAATCGCCGCGGCCCGTGCGCTTCTGCTCGGTCGTGAAGGCGCAGTGGTCGGTCGCCACCACCGACAGGCTCCCGGATTGCAGCCCGGCCCAGAGGCTGTCCTGATGCTGCTTGTTGCGGAACGGGGGCGACATCACCCGCCTCGCGGCATGGTCCCAATCGGCGTTGAAATACTCGGTCTCGTCCAGCGTTAGATGCTGGATGAGCGGCTCGCCCCAGACCCGCTTGCCTGCCGCGCGGGCGCGACGGATCGCCTCGTGGCTGTCCTCGCAGCTGACATGGACCACATAAAGCGGCACGCCCGCCATGTCGGCCACCATGATCGCGCGGTTCGTGGCCTCGCCCTCGACCTGCGGCGGGCGGGAATAGGCATGCGCCTCGGGGCCGGTATTGCCTTCGGCCAGCAGGCGCGCGGAGAGTTCGGCCACGACATCGCCGTTCTCGGCATGGACCATCGCGACGCCGCCCAGATCGCCGACGCGCCGGAAGGACGCGAACAGCTCGTCGTCGTTCACCATCAGCGCGCCCTTGTAGGCCATGAAATGCTTGAAGCTGGTGATGCCGCGATCCACGACCGCCTGCATCTCGTCATGGACCTGCTCGCCCCACCAGGTCACCGCCATGTGGTAGCTGTAGTCGCAATGCGCCCGACCGGCCTTGTTGTCCCACATATGCAGCGCATCCAACAGACCTTGGCCGGGCGAGGGCAGGGCGAAATCCACCACCATCGTGGTGCCCCCGGCCAGCGCGGCGCGCGTGCCACTCTCGAAATCGTCGGCGGAATAGGTGCCCATGAAGGGCATCTCCAGATGCGTGTGCGGGTCGATCCCGCCCGGCATGATCAGGCAGCCGGTCGCGTCCAGCACCGTATCGCCCGTCAGCCCCTGACCGATGGCCGCGATCCGGCCCCCCTCGATCAGCACATCCGCCGCATAGCTCAGATCCGCCGTGACGATCGTGCCGCCCCTGATGACCGTGCCCATCGCATCCCTCTTCTTCGTTCAAATATCCTGGGGGACCGGGGGTGAAACCCCCGGTCGGGGTCCGCGTCAGCGGACGATCTCGGCCGCGTCCAGCACCGCATGCAGCAGCACGTCGCAGCCCGCGCGGGCCCAGTCCGGGGTGATCGCCTCGGCCTCGTTATGGCTCAGGCCCCCCTCGCAAGGGCACATGATCATTACCGTAGGCGCGACCTTGGCGATCCAGCAGGCGTCGTGACCGGCGCCCGACACGATGTCCATGTGGCTGTAACCCAAACGCTCGGCCGCATCGCGGACCTTGCCGACCAGGCCCTGGTCAAAGGTCACTGGATCGAAATGCCCGACAGGCTCGATTTCGATCCCGAGACCCAGTTTGGTAGCGATATCATCGGCTTCCGCCTCCAACCTCGAGCGCATCGAGGTTAGCTTGCCCAGATCGGGCGAGCGGAAGTCGATGCAGAAGACCGCCTTGCCCGGGATCACGTTGCGGCTGTTGGGGAACAGGTTCGCCTGCCCCACGGCGCCCACGGCGTTCGGCTGATGGTCCATGGCGATGCGGTGCACGGCCTCGATGATCCGCGCCATGCCAAGGCCGGCGTTCACGCGCATGTCCATCGGCGTCGATCCGGTATGCGCATCCTTGCCCGTCAGGGTCACCTGCAGCCACCATAGACCCTGCCCATGGGTCACGACGCCGATCTGCTTGCCCTCGGCCTCCAGGATCGGCCCCTGCTCGATGTGATACTCGAACATGGCATGGATGCGCCGGTCGCCGGGAGCCTCGTCCCCGCGCCAGCCGATCCGATCCAGTTCGTCGCCGAAACGCTTGCCCTCGGCATCCTGCCGGCTGTTGGCGTAATCCTCGGTCAGAACGCCCGCGAAGACGCCCGATGCCAGCATGGCAGGCGCAAAGCGCGCCCCTTCCTCGTTGGTCCAGTTGGTCACCACGATGGGCCGCCGCGTCCGGATGCCCAGATCGCGGATCGAGCGGATCACCTCCAGCCCCGCCAGCACGCCCAGCACGCCGTCATAGCGCCCGCCGGTGGGCTGCGTGTCCAGGTGGCTGCCGATATAGACCGGGTCCAGATCCGGCTCAGCCCCCTCATGGCGCATGAACATGTTGCCCATGCGGTCCAGGCCCATGCTCATCCCCGCCTCCTCGCACCAGCGGCGGAACAGGGCGCGCCCCTCGGCATCGGCATCGGTCAGCGTCTGGCGGTTGCAGCCTCCGGCGATGCCCGGCCCGATCCGGGCCATTTGATCCAGGCTATCCCACAGCCGGTCGCCGTCCACCGTGATGTTGGCAGCCGCCATCACGCCACTTGCGTCGCTCATTCTTAGTCCTTCCTGTCGGGCCGCCCCGTTCTGTCGCGGGGTCGGCTGGATGGGTGTGCCGCCTCAGGCGGCGGTCTTCAGCACCTCGCCCAGGGTGCCGATCAGGTGATCGATCTGGGCCTCGCTGATGATCAGGGGGGGCGACATGGCGATGATGTCGCCGGTGACGCGGATCAGGATGCCCGCCTCGAAGGCGCGCAGGAACACGTCGAAGGCACGCTTGCCGGGCTGGCCGCCGATCGAGGCCAGTTCCACGGCGCCGATCAGCCCCATGTTGCGGATGTCGACGACATGGGGATGGTCGCGCAGCCCGTGCAGGGCCTCCTGCCAATAGGTCTCCAGGCTGGCGGAGCGGGTCAGCAGACCCTCCTCGGCATAGGTGTCCAGCGTGGCGATGGCCGCCGCGCAGCTGATCGGGTTGCCGGAATAGGTATAGCCGTGGAACAGTTCGATGATGTGCTCGGGGCCCTGCATGAAGGCGTCATGGATCTCGGCCGTGGCCAGGACCGCGCCCATCGGGATCACGCCGTTCGTCAGGCCCTTGGCGCAGGTGATCATGTCGGGGATCACGCCGAAATGCTGCGCGGCAAACGGGCTGCCAAGGCGACCGAAGCCGGTGATGACCTCGTCGAAGATCAGCAGGATGCCGTGCTTCTTTGTGATCGCGCGCAGCTTCTCCAGATAGCCCTTGGGTGGCATCAGCACGCCGGTCGACCCGGCCATCGGCTCGACGATGACGGCGGCGATGGTCTCGGCGCCGTGCAGGGCGACCATGCGCTCCAGTTCGTCTGCCAGGTGGGCGCCATGCTCGGGCTGGCCCTTGGTGAACAGGTTCTGGGGCAGGTGGGTGTGGGGCATGTGGTCCACGCCCGCCAGCAGCGTGCCGAAATGGCGGCGGTTGTTGACGATGCCGCCGACCGAGATGCCGCCGAAGCCCACGCCGTGATAGCCCCGCTCACGTCCGATTAGCCGCGTCCGTGCCGCATCGCCCCGCGCGCGGTGATAGGCCAGCGCGATCTTCAGCGCCGTGTCGACCGCCTCGGACCCGGAATTGCAGTAGAAGACATGCTCCATCCCCTCGGGCGCGATGTCCACGATGCGGTTGGCCAGCTCGAAGGCCAGCGGATGGCCCATCTGGAAGGCAGGTGCATAGTCCAGCTCTCCGACCTGGCTCTGCACGGCCTCGGTGATCTTGGGCCGGCAATGGCCCGCATTGCAGCACCACAGGCCCGCGGTCCCGTCCAGGATCTGGCGGCCGTCGGCGGCGGTGTAATGCATGTCCTGCGAGGCGACCAGCATCCGCGGGGCCGACTTGAACTGCCGGTTGGCGGTGAACGGCATCCAGAAGGCACGCAGGTCGTTCGGGGCGGGCTTGCGGTCAAGCGGCATGGAGATCGTCCTCACGTATTATTGACCAAACGGTCAGGAACAGGCTAGCACGGGGCAGGAGGCAGTCAAGCGTCCTGACGGGCCGGAACGCAAATCCGGCCGATCTGCCCAAAAACGGATCATGCCAGAGACCGAGGCCCGATGACAGACGCCACCGCTTCCCCGATGACCCGGATTCAGCAGAAGAACCGCGACCTGATCCTGGCGGGGGCGCTTGAGGCGTTTTCGGCCAGCGGGCTGCGCGGCGCGACGATCGACCAGATCGCCAAGGCTGCGGGACTGTCGAAGCCGAACGTCCTCTATTACTTTCCGTCGAAGGACGACATCCACAAGGCGCTGCTGACCGCGCTTCTGGACATGTGGCTGGCGCCGATGCAGCAGATCGACCCCGCGGGCGAGCCTCTGGAGGAGGTGCTGGCCTATGTGCGCGCCAAGATGCTGATGTCGCGCGACTTTCCGCGCGAAAGTCGGCTGTTCGCGCATGAGATCCTGCAGGGCGCGCCGCATCTGACCGAGATCCTGGGCGGCGGCCTGCGCGAGATCGTGGACCGCACCGTGGGGGTCCTTGAGGGCTGGATGGCGCAGGGGCGGCTGGCGCGGGTCGAGCCGCGCCACCTGATCTTCTCGATCTGGGCGATGACCCAGCACTATGCCGATTTCGAGACCCAGGTCCGCGCCGTCCTGGGCGAGGGCCGCGACCCGGTGGCCGAGGGCGGGGCGTTCCTGGACGATCTCTATCGCAAGCTGCTGACGCCCTGAGGGCGCCTCAGGCGGGTTTGTCCAGCATCTCGGCCGCGACCAGAATCAGCGACAGGTTCTCGTGCGCGGCGGCGATGAAGTCCTGGCGCGCGCCCGACACCCAGTCTTTGGTCGCGGCATTGGTCGCGGCGATCACCGCGGCGGCCAGGATCTCGACCACCCGCTCGTCCGATCCGGGCAGGCGGCGGTGCAGCAGGCTGCGCATCTGCGCGCGGCGCGCCAGCATGTAGCTGTTGCGCAGCGCCTCCAACTTGGGGTCGCTCTCGGCGAGCGACAGGATCGCGCCGATCATCTCACGTTCGTGCAGGAAGCGGGTCAGATGCGCCTCGACCAGGCGGGCCAGATCGTCGATCAGCCGCCCCTTGCCCGCCACGAAGACCTCGGACGCATCGGGCGGATAGTTCGGCGGCGGCCCCATCAGGGCGGCCTCCTTGTAGGGGTAGTAGTTGAAAAAGGTCCGGGTGCTGATCTCGGCATGCCGGGCTATGGCCTCGGTCGTCACGTTGGCCAGACCGTCGCGAAGAGCCAGTTGCACGGCGGCGGCCTGGATCTTCTTGGCGGTCCGAAACCTGCGGGTGTCAAAAGGGCTCATGGTGTCCGATCGATGGATTGTATCGGGACAGCGTCGCAAGCCGCGCGACGCGGGGCAAGCCCCAAAAGGCGGAAAACGCCGTTCGCGGTTGCGAAGGGCGTCTGCGCATCTGCGGCTGGCAAGGAGTGATCAGCTGCCCCAGGTCCGGACCGGACCGCAATCCATGTGCACGAAGTTCGATCGGCTGTAGCGTCCCACGCCACCCGCGCGGCAGGCCGCGGCCGCCTGATAGATCTGCCCGACTGAACGCGATTTCAGGCGCAGGTCGGCGGCCTTGCCGGTCATGTGCAGCGAGTTCTGCGCCACGCCGCTGGACTGGCGCCGCAGCATCGCGTTGGTGCGGGGCGAGCGGTAGCCGGACAGCATCATGTAGGGTTCGTTGGTCTGCAGCAGGCGCGACGATGCCGCCGCCACGTCGACCATCCGCGGGTCGATGCCGATCACCTCTCCGGTGCGCCAGTCGCGCATGAAGATGTTGATCTCGTTCAGGGCCTCGCGGATGTATTTGCCGTCCACCCAATAGACCGTGTCGAGGCTTTCGCCCGTCCGGCCCGAATACATCCTGATCCGCCGCATGTCGCCCGCGTTTCCGCGCAGAAAGCCGAAGGCGTTCGCCATCACCGGAGCTGCCGCAACGCTGGTGGCCGCGAACACGCCGAGAATGCCGCGACGCGAGATAAGGTCCATTGTCATGTCAGATCGCCTGTCCTGCTTCGTTTTTTCAGCCGGCAACAAGATGCGGCCCGTCGTGGTTTATCCCCGACCTGATTAACAATATGTCAAAACACAGTGCGCGCCGAAACAGATTCTGGCCCGGCCGGAACATAATGCCCGGATCTCGGCAAGATACCGCCGAAAATCGAAGCTGTGGCGCATTCGGCAAGGTGCTGTGCTTTTTTCGCAACCACGGTGTTTTCGCCATGCCTTCAAGGATCTGGAGCATGGCGCCGCGGGTTCGGCTGTGGGATGATCGGGGTCTGTTCCAAGAGGTGTGTCATGTCGGTTCTGATGCGGTTGGGCGTGGTGGCGCTGACGCTGTCGGTGGCCATGGGCGGGGTCGCAGGGCCCGTCTTCTCGCAGGTTGCTCTCGATCGCGTGACCGTGGCCGCGGCGCCACGGCTGGATTTCTCCGAGACGCAGATGGCGCTGGCGCTGGCGGTCGCGGATGATCCGGATCTGGCCGCCTTCTATGGCGGCAACGGCCTGCGTCCGATCTTTCTGGGTCCCGAATCCGAGACGCGTCGTGCGGCCCTGCGCGCGGGCATCGCCGCTGCGCCGCGCCACGGGATCCCCTCCGCCCGCTATCGTCCCGAAACGCTGACAACCGCCGCGGACGATCTGGCGACCGAGCTGGCCCATGCGCGTGCCCTGTCGCAGCTGCTGCGCGACCTGACGGGTGGCGTGCTGGACCCCGGCCGCGTCGACCCCGACATCAAGCGGCGTCCCGACCGCACCGCGATGGCGCGGCTGCTGGCCCGGTTCCAGGCGGCGGCCGATCCCGGGGCGGTGCTGGCCGATGCCGCGCCGCGCCACCCGGCCTACGCCGCGCTGCAGGAGGCGCTGGCAGGACCGGCGGCGCTGCTCGTGCCGGCGGATCTGCCGCGCGTCCCCGATGGCGTGTGGCGGCCCGGCGACCGCGGCGACGGCGTGGCTGCGCTGCGCGGGCGGCTGAGCGCCATCGGCTTTGCGCCGGCGGGCGGCGATGCGACGGCCTTCGACGCGACGCTGGCGGATGCGGTCGCGGCCTATCAGCGGGCGGCGGGCCTGCCGGCTGACGGCATCGCCGGGCCGCGCACGCTGGCGCTGCTGAACGGCGATGCCACGGGGGGTCAGGACGCCCGCCACCGCGCAATCGTCGTCGCGCTGGAGCGGTTGCGCTGGATGGCCGGCGCGGATGTCGAGAGCCGGCATGTCTGGGTGAACATCCCCGAATTCACCACCGTCATCGTCGAGAACGGGCAGGAGGTGTTCCGCACCCGCAGCGTCATGGGCAAGGACACGCCCGAGATGCGCACGCCCGAATTCTCGGAGTTGATGTCGAACGTTGTCGTCAATCCCAGCTGGAACGTGCCGCGCTCGATCGCGGTGCGGGACTATCTGCCGCGCCTGCAGGCCAACCGGCATGCGCTGTCCCACCTGGACGTGGTGGACGGGCAGGGGCGGGTGCTGGCGCGCGACGGGATCGACTTCTCGCGCTACAGCGCCTCCAGCTTTCCGTTCCGCCTGCGCCAGAAGCCGAGCGACGACAATGCCCTGGGCGTCGTCAAGTTCATCTTCCCGAACCCTTGGAACATCTATCTGCACGACACGCCGTCCAAGCACCTGTTCGCCAACCGTGTTCGGGCCGAGTCGAACGGCTGCATCCGCATCGGCGACCCGGTCGATCTGGCCCGTGCGCTGCTGTCGCGCCAGACGGACGACCCGGCCGCCATGTTCCAGCGCGCCCGCGACCGCGAGCGCGAGATCTGGCTGAAGCTGGAGCCGGCGGTGCCGGTCCATCTGGTCTACTTCACCGCATGGCCCGATGCGGACGGCACGGTCCGGCTGTTCGACGACATCTATGGCCGCGACGCCCGCATCTGGCAGGCGCTGCAGGATCAGGGCTTCGGCGCCGCCACGCCCGAGCGGCTGGCCGAGCTGCCGCCGCGGCCCTGACGGCACGCGGGCACTGGAAGCGACGGCGCAAACAGGCTAAGTCCCGGCCCGAAAGGGGGGACCATGGTCCTGACAATCGGAGAGCTGGCGCGGGCTCTGGACGCGCGCTGCTGGGGCGATGCGTCGATCGCGGTGACGGGGGCGGCCGAGCCCGCATCCGTCGGGCCGGCCGGCCCCGAGGGCGGTGTGCTGGCCATGGCTATGGCCCCCAAATACGCCGAACACCTGACACCCGGCAGCATCGCGATCCTGGCCGAGGGCATGGACCCCGAGGCCTACGGCCTGAAGGCCGCGATCTTTGCGCCGCGGCCGCGGCTGGTCATGGCGGGGCTGACGCGCGCCTTCGACCGCGGACCCGACATCGCGCCGGGCATCCATCCCACCGCCGTGATCGACCCCGCGGCCGAGATCGGCGAGGGCGCGGCCATCGCGCCGTTCGTGGTCATCGGGCCGGGCGTGCGCATCGGCGCGCGGGCGCGGATCGGCGCGCATGTCAGCATCGGGCGGGGCGCGCGCATCGGCGATGACGCGCTGCTCCATCCCGGCGTGCGCATCGGGCATGACGTCGTGGCGGGCGACCGCCTGATTGTGCAGCCCGGCGCGGTGATCGGCGGCGACGGCTTCTCCTTTGTGACGCCGGAGGAATCGGGGATCGAGGAGATCCGCCGGACCCTGGGCACCCGCGAGGGGATCAGGGAGCAGCATTATACCCGCATCCATTCGCTTGGCGCAGTCGAGCTGGGCGACGATGTCGAGATCGGCGCCAATGCCACCATCGATCGCGGCACGATCCGCTCGACCCGCGTGGGCAGCGGCACCAAGATCGACAATCTGGTGATGCTGGGCCACAATGTGGTGGTGGGGCGCGACTGCCTGCTGTGCAGCCAGGTGGGCGTGGCCGGATCGTCGGTCATCGGCGACCGGGTGGTTCTGGCCGGGCAGGTCGGCGTGAACGACAACATCCAGATCGGCGACGACGTGATCGCCGGGGGCGCGGCCAAGATCTTCACCCGCGTGCCCGCGGGCCGGGTGATCCTGGGCAACCCCGCCGTCAAGATGGAGACGCAGCTGGAGATCCAGAAGGCCATGCGCCGCCTGCCGCGTTTCGCGACACAACTGGCAAAGCTTCAGGAAACCGTTACACGCCTGTTGGAAAAGGGCTGAGCAGGAGGGCGACATGACAGACGACATCACGCAACGCATCCGGGCCATCATCGCCGAACAGGCCATGCTGGACCCCGACCAGGTCACCGACGACTCCACCCCGGCCGATCTGGGCATCGACAGCCTGGGGCTGGTCGAATCGATCTTCGCGCTGGAGGAGGAGTTCGACATCACCATCCCCTTCAACGCGAACGAGCCGGACAAGTCCGATTTCGACATCTCGACCATGGGCACGATCATCGCGGCCGTCCGGCGGCTGGTGGCGGAAAAGGCCGGATGAGCGGGCCCGCCGACGAGGCGCTGATCGACGCCGGACGCGCGGCACCCGCCATCCGGCCCGCGGGCGACCTGACCCGCCGCGACGGTCTGCGCCGGGTGGTCATCACCGGGGCGGGGACGATCAACGCGCTCGGCCATGACGTGGCCTCGACGCTGGCGGCCTTCCGCGAGGGGCGCTGCGGAATCACCGCGCTGGATTTCCGCGACGTGGACCGGCTGTCGATCCAGATCGGCGCGCAGGTCCATGACTGGACCCCCGAGACCTACTTCAACCGCCAGCAGATCCTGCTTTACGACAAGTTCACCCAGTTCACGCTGCTGGCGGCCAAGCAGGCGGTCGAGCAGTCGGGCCTCCATTTCCAGGGCGCGCTCGGGCTGCGGTCGGGGGTCGTGCTGGGCACGGCGGGCGGCGGGCTGAACACCTGGGACGAGAATTACCGCGCCGTCTATGAGGAGGGGAAGAACCGCGTCCATCCCTTCGTCGTGCCGAAGCTGATGAACAACGCGGCCGCCTCCCATGTCAGCATGGAATTCGGCCTGCGCGGCCCGGCCTTCACCGTCGCGACCGCCTGCGCCAGCAGCAACCACGCGATGGGGCTGGCCTTCCAGATGGTGCGCTCGGGCGCGGCCGACGTCATGCTGTCGGGCGGCTCCGAGGCGATGCTGTGCTTTGGCGGCGTCAAGGCCTGGGAGGGGCTGCGCGTCATGTCCAAGGATGCCTGCCGCCCCTTCAGCGCCAACCGCAACGGCATGGTGCAGGGCGAGGGTGCGGGCGTCTTCGTCTTCGAGGATTACGAACATGCCCGCGCCCGTGGCGCCGAGATCCTGGCCGAGGTCGTGGGATTCGCCATGTCGTCGGATGCGCAGGACATCGTCATGCCCTCGGCCCAGGGGGCCGAGCGCGCCATCACCGGGGCGATGGTCGATGGCGGGCTGAACCGCGAGGATATCGGCTACATCAATGCCCATGGGACGGGCACCGCGGCCAATGACAAGACCGAATGCGCCGCCGTTGCCCATGCCTTCGGCCATCACGCGGACCGGCTGATGATCTCATCGACCAAGTCGATGCACGGTCACCTGATCGGCGGCACGGGCGCGGTCGAGCTTCTGGCCTGCATCATGGCGCTGCGCGACGGGGTGATCGCGCCCACGATCGGCTATCAGGAGCCGGACCCGGAATGCGCGCTGGACGTGGTTCCGAACGAGGCGCGCGAGGTGCGCGTCGATGCCGTGCTGTCCAATGCCTTCGCCTTTGGCGGGCTGAACGCGGTCATCGCGCTGCGCCGCGTCTGACGCCCGTGCCATGTGAAAGGCCGCGCCCGTCGGGGCGCGGCCTTGTCGTCTGCGAAGGTCCGGCGGATCAGTTCGCGGGCGCGTCCTCGGCCTGGGCGTCTTCGGCGGGGGCCTCCTCCGCCGCATCGGCGGCCGGGGCTTCGGGGGCGGGTGCCGCCGCATAGGCGGTCAGTTCGTCGAAGGCCGCGGTGAAGCCCGACAGCGACATGCTCAGCTGCACCGGCTGCTCCGGGTCGCCGCCGAAGGGCAGCAGCTGGATCGTCGCATTGCTGCCCGCCTTCATTGCCGCCAGTTCGGGATTGGTGAAGCCCATCCGCGCCACGCAGCCGACCGGTGCGCAGAAGCTGAACGGATAGCCGCGCGTCTCGCCCGAATCGATCTGCACGCCGAGGCCCTTGATCAGGTCCGTCTCCAGCGGCGCGACCAAGGTGGCGCCGGCGGCGACCTCGCCATTGGCCAGCGGGACCATGGTCAGCTCGGCGACGGCGTTATCATCCGCGTCGGTCAGCAGCTTGTACATCTCGCAGGGGTCCTTGCCCTGACCGGCGCGGATGCAGCGGATCGTCCAGTCGCCATGCTCGGACTTGGCATAGTAGCTGCCGGGGCCCTCCGGATCGCGGGCCGGTGCGGCACCCTCCGCAGGCGCCTGCGCAGCATCCGCCGCGGGCGCATCAGCCCCGGCCGCGTCGGCGGCAGGAGTCTCGGCCGCGGGAGCATCGGTTGCAGGCGCCTCGGCGGCGGGCGTCTCGGCGGCGGGGGCGTCCGTCGCGGGCGCCGTCTCCTGGGCGAAGACCGGGACCGAAATCAGGGCGAGAGCCGCCAGCAGCGCGGTTGAATGTTTGGTGACCATTGATCTTTCTTTCTTTTGCTCAATGCATTGCGGCTGATCTATCACGGCGTCGCGGCCTTGTCAGCCGCCCGCCGGATCGCGCCGGCTCACCTTGGCTTGAAGCCGCCGTCACCGGGAATGAAGGGGATCGGGAACTGGAACGGCGCGTCATGCGTCTGGCAGACATGCGAAAGGCCGTGGTTTCCCCACGGCCCCCGACGCTTTGCGTAGTCTCCCTGCCGGACTGGCCGGTCATCATTGCGTCAAAATCTAGTCGCGCGGGCGTGATCAGTCAACAGCCGTTCCGCAGCGGCGCGGTCACATCACGTCGGCACCAGCCCCGTGCCCGGCATCCGCGCAGAAAAAAAGCCGCGCCCGAGGGCGCGGCAGTCCAACAGGGAGGAAGGTCCGGCCCGCCACCGACGATCCGGACAACTTCACCTTGCCATGAAAGCATTAAAAATGTCTTTTCAAGACGTGCGTTGCAGATGTTTTCAGGGTCGGAGGGTGCGATGGCGGAACTGCTGGATGCGGCGGCGGGAACGGTCTTCGTGGGCGGCGCGGGTCCGGGCCATGCGGTGCCCGAGCATCTGCTGCTGAAACTGGCCAACCGCCACGGGTTGATCGCGGGGGCGACGGGCACCGGCAAGACCGTGACCCTGCAGACCCTGGCCGAGAGCCTGTCCCTGGCGGGCGTGCCGGTGTTCCTGTCCGACATCAAGGGCGATCTGTCCGGCCTTGCAAAGGCGGGCTCCGCGGATGGCAAGCTGCACGAACCGTTTTCCGCCCGCGCCGCGCAGATCGGGCTGGCGCTGGACTATCGCGCCTTTCCGGTGACCTTCTGGGATGTCTGGGGCATGCAGGGCCATCCCGTCCGCACCACCCCGGCCGAGATGGGGCCGCTGCTGCTGGCGCGGCTGATGGACCTGACCGAGGCGCAGGAGGGGGTCATGGCCATAGCCTTCCGCGTCGCGGAGGAGGAGGGGCTGCCGCTTCTGGACCTGCGCGACCTTCAGGCGGTGCTGGTCTGGGTGGGGCAGAATGCGGCCGACCTGTCGCTGCGCTATGGCAATATCAGCGCGGTTAGCGTCGGCGCTATCCAGCGCGCCCTGCTGGTCCTCGAGACCGAGGGCGGGGCCAATCTGTTCGGCGAACCGGCACTGGAGCTGTCGGACATCCTGCGCCGCGATGCGGACGGGCGCGGTGTCATCAACATCCTTGCGGCCGAGCGGCTGATGAACGCGCCGCGGCTTTACGCGACGTTCCTGCTGTGGCTGCTGTCGGAACTGTTCGAGCAGCTGCCCGAGGTCGGCGACCCCGACCGCCCCGTCGCGGCATTCTTCTTCGACGAGGCGCATCTGCTGTTCGACGACGCGCCCAAGGCGCTGATCGAAAAGGTCGAGCGGGTGGCGCGGCTGATTCGCTCCAAGGGGGTCAGCATCTGGTTCGTGACGCAGAACCCGGCCGACGTGCCGGAATCGGTGCTGGGTCAGCTGGGCAACCGCGTCCAGCATGCGCTGCGCGCCTTCACCGCCAAGGACCAGAAGGCGCTGCGCGAGGCGGCGCAGAACTATCGCCCCAATCCCGACTTCTCGATCGCCGAGGCGATCCAGCAGGTCGGCACAGGCGAGGCGGTGACGTCGTTCCTGCAACCCAAGGGCGTTCCAGGCGTGGCGCAGCGGACGCTGATCCGGCCCCCCTTCAGCCAGGTCGGACCGATCACCGATGAGGAGCGTGCGAGCGCCTGCACGGCGTCCGGAATGGGGCCGAAATACGACACGCCGCTGGACCGGGATTCGGCCTATGAGATGCTGGCGCGCAAGACCGCCGCGGCCGCTCAGGCGGCCGAAGGTCGGCGCGCGGACGACGACCTGTTCGACATGCCCGCGCGGGATGGCTCCGCGCCGGGCGGGCGGGGGCGACCCTATCAGGCACCTAAGCCAAAGGCACCGTCGCGGGGCCGGTCCGACAGCATCGTCGAGACCTTCGGCAAGAGCCTGGCCCGGCAGTTGGGCACCCGGACCGGGCAGGCGCTGGTCCGGGGCGTGCTTGGTTCGCTGATCCGAAAACGCTGACCGGTCACAGCGCGATCGCGGCCGCGGTCTGCGGTGCGGCGTCGATGGCGGCGCGCATCTCGGCCAGGATCGCGATCATCAGCAGGACGTGCCGGCGCATGTCGTATTCGGCATCCTGCATCAGGCGCATGTCGTTCTGGATCTCCTCCTCGGCTCGCAGGCGCGACAGCATCGCGCCGGGCGCGGGGCAGCGGTCGCTGCGCAGCAGCAGCGGCAGGTCACGGTCGCGCCGCCAGCCGCGCTGACCCTCGCGGGCGGCGCGGATCAGCGTGGCGGGCCTGCGCATCCCATGATTCGCGGGACGCGGACGGAAGGCGATCACATTCGATGCGGTGGTCATGGGCGGGTCATTTTCATCTGCCACGAACGCAGCTTCACACAACCTTGACGTGTGTTGCCAAAAGCCCCGCCGCATCGCGCGCCGCGGCAAGGCTTCTTTAGGAATTGTTAGGGAATGTTGCGGCTATGTGCAGAAAGATCCTGTTAACCGCAGGGAAAAATCAACCCAGGGTGGCATTCTGCAGGGCCGCCCGAGGACGAAAAAAAAGGACCCGACATGACCATTTTGACCGGTGATTTCGCCTTCCACGCGGACGACGCGGAGCACCGTGCGCAGGCACAACAACCGTCGCAGGCGCCCGATGAGCGCATGCAGGACGCCCAACTGTATCTGCGCCATGTCGAACAGGGCGTGACGATCCGGGCCCTGGCGCGCGAGGCGGGGTGCCATGCCTCGACGATCCTGCGCCGCATCCGCCGCTTCGAGGCGCGCCGCGACGATCCGCTGGTCGATGCGGCGCTGGCCCCGCGCGCCGATCAGCGTCCCCGCGCGGACGAGCGTCAGATGCTGCGCGTGCTGCGCCGTCTGGCCGAACCCGGCGCGGTGATGGCTACCGCCCCCGGCATGGACAAGGCCATCGTCACCCGCGACGACATCCGCACCGCCGTCCTGGACCGATCTCTGGCAGAGACGCTGGCCCTGAAGGGATGGGTGGTGCAGGCGTCGGGCGGCGGTCGCATCTTGCGCTATGTCATCGCACCGGGCGGGCGCGAGGCACTGCGCGAGATGCTGCGCTCTCCGCGCCAGCGCAACGCCGTGCCCGGGCCGGCGGCCTTCGCCGATGCCAGCCCCGTCCACGACGCACCGACCGGTATGGCCGAGGCGCAGGCCGGCTTCGATCACGGCGACCGCCACCGCATCTGGGATGAGCGCGTGATCGAGGACCCCGAGGACGGCCGCCGCCGCCAGGCCCGCGTAAACATCGCTGAAAGCCCGCTTCTGGTGCTGGCACGGCGGCGCGACCATGACGGCCAGCCCTTCCTGTCCCCCGGCATGGTCACCGCGGGCGAGCGTCTGCGCGAGGATTTCGAACTGGCGCAGATGGGGCCGCGCGTCACCCAGAACTGGGACGGTTTCATGACTTCGGGGATCGACGTGTCGCGCGGGGGCGGGGGCTATCGCGGCGGGTCGGAATCTGCGCGCGACCGGGTCGCCGTGGCGCTGCGCGATCTGGGTCCGGGTCTGGGCGATGTCGTGCTGCGCGTCTGCTGCTTCCTGGAGGGGATCGAGCTGACCGAGCGCCGGTTGGGCTGGTCCGCGCGATCCGGCAAGATCGTGCTGCGCCTGGCGCTGATGCGGCTGGAGCGGCACTATGCCGAGACCTACGGCAAGGGATCCCCGCTGATCGGCTGATTGCGGCCGGGCGCGGTCGGCGATAAGCTGTGCCAAAGCTCGCCACCCGCCAGGATCAGGTCGCCTTATGAACATCACGCTGCGCCAGTTGCGCTACTTCCTGTCGCTGGCCCAGCACATGCACTTCACCCGCGCGGCCGAGGCGATCAACGTCACCCAGCCCGCCCTGTCCATGCAGATCCGCGCATTGGAGGAGGCCGTGGGGTCCCGCCTGGTCGAGCGCACGCCCCAAGGCGTCGTGCTGACCCCGCAGGGACGAGCGCTGGAGGCCCATGCGCAGCACGTCATGGACGCCATGCTGGAGCTGGAGCAGGACCTGCGTCAGCCGGGTCGGGGCGGACGGCTGATGCTGGGCATGATCCCCACCGTCGCCCCCTATCTGCTGCCCGAGGCGCTGCCCATCCTGCGGGCGCGCGACATCGGGCGCGACCTGCACCTGCGCGAGGCCCAGACCGACCGGCTCTTGGACGAACTGGCCTCGGGGCGGCTGGACGCGATCGTGGTGGCCAGCCCGCAGGACGGATCGACCACGCGTGCGGTGCCGCTGTTCACCGACCGCTTTCTGCTGGCCGGCAGCGCGGCGCGCATCGCGGGGCTGGGCGCGAAAGGTCCGGCCCCCGATGCGCTGGACCCCGGTCAGCTGCTGCTGTTGGACGAGGGGCACTGCCTGGGCGATCAGGCGCTGGAGGTCTGCGGGCTGAATCGGCGCACGGCCCGGCTGGATCTGGGTGCGGCGTCGCTGTCCACGCTGTGCCGGCTGGCCGCGCAGGGCATGGGCCTGACCTTCCTGCCCGAACTGGCCCGCCGACAGGAGCTGGCCGCCGCCCCGGGCCTGACCGCGATCCGCTTTCCCGACCCCCAGCCCGCCCGTCAGGTGGTCCTGATGCGCCGCGCGACGACCCCGGCGCAGGGCTGGTTCGACGATCTGGCGGCGATCCTGCGGCAGGCGGCCGGGCCGCTGCTGCAATCGGGGCACGCATGACCGCCATGCGTGCGGCCCCGCCGGCGATGCGTTGCCAAGCGCGGCCAAAGCGCCTATTTCAGGACGAACCGCGACCGAAAGGACCATGACCTTGCGCGACCTCAGGATCCCGGATCAGCGCCACCCGGAAAAGGCGCACCGACCCGACCAGGCCCAGCCCAAGAAGCCGGACTGGATTCGCGTCAAGGCGCCGACCTCGGCGGGCTACAAGGCGACACGCGACCTGCTGCGCGAGAACCGTCTGTCCACCGTCTGCGAGGAGGCGGGCTGCCCCAATGTCGGCGAATGCTGGAGCCAGGGCCACGCCACCATGATGATCATGGGCGAGATCTGCACCCGCGGCTGCACCTTCTGCAACGTGGCGACCGGCAAGCCTCAGGCGCTGGACACGTTCGAGCCGGGCCGCGTCGCCCATGCGGTGCAGAAGCTGGGCCTGAACCATGTCGTCATCACCAGCGTGGACCGCGACGACCTGTCCGACGGCGGGGCCGAGCATTTCGCCCAGACCATCCGCGCGATCCGCCACCGCTCTCCGACCTCGACCATCGAGGTGCTGGTCCCGGACTTCCTGAAATCCGCCCCCGGCGCGCTGGAGACCGTGGTCGCGGCGCGGCCCGACGTGTTCAACCACAACCTGGAGACGGTGCCCGGTCTCTATCCGGAGGTCCGTCCCGGCGCCCGCTATTTCCACTCACTGCGCCTGCTGCAACGGGTCAAGGAGATGGACCCGACCATGTTCACCAAGTCCGGCATCATGGTCGGCTTGGGCGAGGACCGTCAGGGCGTCCTTCAGGTGATGGATGACATGCGCGCCGCCGATATCGACTTCATCACCATCGGCCAGTACCTGCAGCCCACCCCCAAGCATCACCGCGTCGACCGTTTCGTGACCCCCGAGGAATTCGCGGGCTATGAGAAGGCGGCCTATGGCAAGGGCTTCCTGATGGTCTCGGCCACGCCGCTCACCCGCTCGTCCTATCACGCGGGCGACGACTTCGCCCGGCTGCGCGATGCGCGGCTGGTCAAGTTGGGCCGCGCCTGATCCCGCCGCAGGCCGGGGTCACGAAGACCTCTTGCAAAAGCGTGCCCCTGGATTTACGCCATGCGCAGCGGTCCCATCGGGGCCGCGCCGAAAGGGCGCCTGGCAGGTTCGGGGGCGTGGCGGAATGGTAGACGCGACGGATTCAAAATCCGTTTCAGCAATGAGTGTCGGTTCGAGTCCGACCGCCCCTACCACGCCCTTTCATCGTCCCGCACCGGCAAAGAATCTGCGCTCCTGCGGGAACAATCGCTCCCTGCGACGGTTTGTCCAACGAAGGTGACAAGACACCTGTGAAAGGACTTACCATGGCACAGAACCCCACCGCCGACGACATCAAGCGCGACGCCCAAGCCGCGGCGAACGAAGCCAAACGTGATCTGCAGGACGGTGCGCGCCGCGTTGCTGACGACGTGCGCGACACCGCGCGCAAGCTGGGCGACAACCCGAGTGCCGCGCGCATCAAGGAGCATGGCGCAGCCTTGGCCGAGGACGTGGTCGAGGCGGGCCGTCAGTATGTCGACCGCGCCCGCGACGTGACTCATGACTATGCGGACAAGGCTCGCGTCGAGGCCGAGCGCCTGTACGAGGCCGGCCAGCAGAAGGCCCATGAGGTCGCGCATTACGCCGAAGAGCGTTATGACGAGGTCTCCGAGATGGTTCGCCGCAACCCGGCGCAGGCTCTGGGCATCGCGGCCGGCATCGGCTTCCTGGTCGGCCTGCTGATCTCGCGTCGCTGAGGCAGGACGAAATGTTCGATTTCGTCCGACACGCCAAACTAGCTGTCGGCGACACCGCTCGGCGTGCGGCCCTGAAGGCCGTCGCCGGCGTGGTCGGTCTGGCCGCTTTCGGCTTTCTGACCGCTGCCCTGTGGTCGTGGTTGGCAAACGACCTGGACTGGGGTCCGACTCTGGCGTCACTGGCGATTGCGGGGGGACTGATTCTCGTCTCGCTCATCCTTGTGGCGATGTCGTCGCGGCAGAAGCATCGCATGCCCACGTCGGACGACGTCCGTCGTGAAGTTAGCGCCCGCGTTTCGCTGGCAACCGAGGCCGCTGTCGGCAAGGTGCGGGCCGAGGCGACCAAGGTCGTCGATCTGGCTGAAAGCAAGGCGACTTCGCTGATGGGGCAGGCCAGTGACCGCGCAAGCCGATTGGCCGGCGAGGCCGAGGAGCGTCTGTTCGGCACCGTGCGTGACACCGCGCGAGCAGTCGGCCTGACCTCGGGCAATCTGCACGCGGCCAAGGATCGCCTGCACAGCGCCGCGCATACCGCACGCGCCGCCTCGGACAGCAATCCCGGCAGCATGGCCAAGCTAATCGGCGCCTTTGCGGTCGGCGTCACATTGGCAGCCGCAATCCGCGAACGCCGCGGCGGGCATGACGACTACGATGACCTGATGTAAAAAAGGGCGCCTCAACGGGCGCCCTTTTTGATCTGGTCCGGTGCGGTGATCAGGCGTTCGCTTCGCGGATCTTGTCGGCCGCGGCCTTGTCAAAGGCCACGCCCTTCTTGGCCAGCAGGTCGTCCAGTTCTCCGGACAGAGTCATCTCGGTGATGATGTCGCAGCCGCCCACGAACTCTCCCTTGACGTAAAGCTGTGGGATGGTCGGCCAGTCCGAGAAGTCCTTGATGCCCTGACGGATGTCGGCGTCGGACAGCACATTCACGTCTTCATAGGCGATGCCCATGTAGTTCAGCACCCCCGCCACGCGGCTGGAGAACCCGCACTGCGGCATCTCCTTGGTGCCCTTCATGAACAGGACGACGTCGTTGCGGTCGATCAGGTCCTGGATGCGCGTGTTCGCGTCGCTCATAGGTGGCAGTCCTTCTGGTCGGTCTGTGGAGGCGCTCAGTCGGGCGCCTTGGTGGTCAGGGCCAGGGCGTGCAGTTCGCCCGCCGGGCCGTCCATCTTGCCCTGCAGCGCGGCATAGACGGCGCGCTGCTGCTGGACGCGGTTCAGCCCGCGAAAGCTCTCGTCGATGACCTCGGCGGCGTAGTGGTTGCCGTCCCCGGCCAAGTCCGTGATGGTGATCCGGGCGTCGGGGAACGACGCCCGCAGCAGGGCCTCGATATCATGCGCTTCCATGGCCATGGGTGATCCTCGTCTCGTGTTGCACCAGATGTAGGTGATGGCGCATGGGGCCGCAAGGCCGACACGACAACGGCCGCACCCGAGGGCGCGGCCGTCATGGTCCTGCATGGCGGTGTTACTGCGTGGCGCTGATCGCGCCGACGGTGCCGCCGACGACCGCACCCGCGGGTCCGGCGACGGCCGCGCCGCCGAGGCCGCCGGTCGCGGCACGCTCGCCGACGGTGGTTCCGCAAGCCGACAGCGCCAGCGCGGCGCCAAACAGTCCGATGGTCACGAATTTCATGGGGTTCTCCTTGAGATGTCTGGTTCTCAAGGACGGACGCGGGAAGGCGGAATGCGGTTCCGCCTTATGTGCGCCCGTATCCGCGTCAGGCGGCGCGGCGTGCGTCCAGCTCGCTGACCACGGCGCGGGGGCTGTCCTCGCGGGCGTAGTATCCGAACATCTGCTCCAGCGCGGCATCGGCCTGCTGGCTGCGCTTGCGGTCCGCGATGCTCAGCGGTTTCTGGGTGTCCTGCGACATGGGTCTTCTCCGATCAGGGCGTTTCCTCCCGTGACGGTCAGATATTGACTGACGGCTCAAAAAGAAACCGCCCTGACGCAAGGTCAGGGCGGGTGCAAGGCAGCCATGCAGTCAGGTCAGATCACGCCAGCCGCAGCATCCGGTGCTTCTTCTTGCCGACCGAGATCTTGATGCCCGCCTCCAGCGCCGCGCGCTCGACCACCTGCTGGGGGTCGGTGACGGGGGCGTTGTCGGCCCGCAGGCCGCCCTCGGCGATCAGGCGCTTGACCTCCTTGCCGCTGGCCACGATGCCGGACTGGACCAGGGCCTGCGCGATGGTCAGGCCGTCGCTGTGGGCGGGCAGGGTGGCGACCTCCAGATCGCCGCCCGCGCCGCCCTCTTCGAAGACGCGCCGGGCGGTCGCCTCGGCGCTGGCTGCGGCGTCGGCGCCGTGCAGCAGGGTCGTGACCTCGTTGGCCAACCGGACCTTGGCCTCGTTGATCTCGGCGCCCTGCAGCGCGCCCATCCGCTCGCATTCCGCGACCGGGATCTCGGTATAGAGCTTCAGGAACCGGCCGACATCCGCATCGGTGGTGTTGCGCCAGAACTGCCAGAACTCGTAGGGCGACAGCATGTCGGCCGAGAGCCACGTGGCCCCGCCCGCCGACTTGCCCATCTTGCGCCCGTCGCTGGTCGTCAGCAGCGGCGAGGTCAGACCCCAGACCTGCCGGTCGTCCACGCGCCGCGTCAGGTCGATGCCATTGACGATGTTGCCCCACTGGTCCGAGCCACCCATCTGCAGCACGCAGCCATGGCGGCGGTTCAGCTCCAGAAAGTCGTAGGCCTGCAGGATCATGTAGTTGAACTCCAGGAAGGACAGCGACTGCTCGCGGTCCAGCCGGGACTTCACCGATTCGAAGGACAGCATGCGGTTGACGCTGAAATGCCGCCCGATGTCGCGCAGGAAGGTCAGATAGTTCAGACCGTCCAGCCATTCGGCATTGTTCAGCATCACCGCGCCGTCCGGCCCGTAATCCAGGTAGCGGGCGAAGACCCGGCCCATCCCGTCGATATTGGCCAGGATTGCGGCATCGTCCAGCAGCGGCCGCTCGTCGCTGCGGAAGGAGGGATCGCCGACCTTGGTGGTGCCGCCGCCCATCAGGGTCAGGGGCCGGTTGCCGGTCTTCTGGAACCAGCGCAGCATCATGATGTTCAGCAGATGCCCCACATGCAGGCTGGCCGCCGTGGCGTCATAGCCGATATAAGCCGTGATCGGCCCCGCCAGCAGCGCCCGGTCCAGGCCTTCGTAATCCGTGCAGTCGGCCAGATAGCCGCGCTCGGACATGATGCGCAGGAAGTCGGACTTGGGCTGGTAGGTCATGGGGTTCATCCTTCTGTCTGCGCGCGATATACAGTCTGGGGCAGCGAAGGAAAAGCGATGATCCGGGCTTTGGGAATGATGTCTGGCACCTCGCTGGACGGGGTCGATGCCGCGCTGATCGACACCGACGGCATCCGCATCGGGGCGTTCGGCGCCCATGCCTTCCGGGCCTTCTCCGACAATGAACAGGCGGCGCTGCATGACGGGCTGGGGCGCTGGCCGGACGACCCGGCGGTGCGCGATGTCGCCTCGCTGGTCGAGACCGCCCATGCCGACCTGGCCGCGGGCTTTGCCGATGCGCAGCTGATCGGGTTTCACGGCCAGACCCTGGCCCATGACCCGCGCGGGCGGGGCACCCATCAGGCCGGCAGCGGCGCGGTGGTGGCGCGCAGGACAGGCCGCCCGGTGGTCTGGGACTTTCGGTCCGAAGACGTGCGCCGCGGCGGCGAAGGTGCGCCGCTGGTGCCGTTCTTCCATTGGGCCTGTGCGGAATGGGCCGTGGGGCAGGGGACCCTTCAGCCCGCGCCGGTGGCCTTCCTCAATCTGGGCGGTGTCGGCAACATAAGCTGGGTCGATCCGACCGCCGACGCGCCGGAGGCGCCGGACGCCTGCCTGGCCTTCGACACGGGGCCTGCCAACGCGCCCCTGAACGACCTGATGCGCGCGCGCAGGCGGCAGGCGCGGGACGAGGGCGGGGCGCTGGCCCTGTCGGGGCGCCCCGACGCTGCTGTGTTGGCCGCTTTCCTGTCGCATTCCTATTTCTCACGTCCCGCGCCCAAGTCGCTGGACCGCGATGCCTTCTCCGGGCTGTCCGACAGCGTCGCGGGCCTATCGGACGCGGATGCGGCGGCGACGCTGGTGGCCGCCGCGGCCGGGTCGGTGGCCGCGGGACTCGCCCGGCTGCCCGCGCCGCCCGCACGGCTGCTGGTCTGCGGCGGAGGGCGTCACAACCGAGCCATGATGGAGGCCCTGTCGCGCGCCCTGCCCATGCCCGTCGCCCCGGTCGAGGCGATCGGCCTGAACGGCGACATGCTGGAGGCGCAAGCCTTCGGCTGGCTGGCGGTGCGGGTGCTGCGGGGCCTGCCGATCTCGGGTCCGACGACGACGGCTGTGCCCGAACCGGTCTGCGGCGGGCGCATCAGCCACCCGCGTCGGGGCGGGAAAACAAATGTTAAGGGAACGGTGCCGCCGGGCCTGCGTTGATGACCCGATGATGGCGAAAACGCCGTCAAATCAGGAAATTGATGCGGAGACCTAGAATGAAGACCCTGCTGATCACTGCGGCTGCCCTGACCTTTGGCGCACAGGCCTTTGCCCAGACCGCGACCGAGCCGGCTGCCGGCGCCGCGACCGAGACCGCACCGATGACCGCTCCGGCCGCCGCCATGGATGCGACGACCCTCTCCGAGGCGAACCCGGGCATCAGCGCCGACTGGTTCGAGGGTCTGGCGATCTACACCACCAATCAGCCCGCCACCACCGCTTGGGATGACGAGGCCGATTGGGGCACCGCACGCCCCGACGACTGGACCCAGATCGGCGAGGTCGAGGACGTGATCCTGTCGGCCGACGGTCAGGTGATCGGCTATTCCGCCGATATCGGCGGTTTCCTGGGCATGGGCGAGCGTAACGTGCTGCTGTCGCCTGATCTGGTTCGTCTGGCGGACTTCGACGATGCCGTCCTGTGGGGCGACAGCACGGTCTTCGTGACCAACCACACCCAGGAAGAGCTGGAAGCCCTACCCGAGATCGCGGACGGCGCGCTGCTGGACGACTGATCCGGACAGAGTGTGTTCATGGTATGCGGGGGCGTCGAAAGGCGCCCCCTTTTTCCTGCGCGGACGAAATGTTCCTATGTGTTCAAGGCTTTGCATGTTTTCGGGCATATTCGTGACGATTATGCCCACTGCGCCCTTGACGGGCGGGCGCGCCCTGCGTAAACCCCCTCTCACCCCGGCGGGCGATCGTCCGGGGGATGAGTTGGGCGGTTGTAGCTCAGTTGGTTAGAGTACCGGCCTGTCACGCCGGGGGTCGCGGGTTCGAGCCCCGTCAACCGCGCCACAACTCATCATTCGCCCGAAGGAAATGCGCGGTTGTAGCTCAGTTGGTTAGAGTACCGGCCTGTCACGCCGGGGGTCGCGGGTTCGAGCCCCGTCAACCGCGCCATTTCTTCCCTTTCCCTCCCGATCCGGATCGCGATAAGACGGCGCCGAAATCGTGCATATCGGAGGATGCGATGACCGACATGGTCCAGGCCCGGCAATTGATCGACGCTTTGGGACGCGCCGCCCGCGAGGCGGCCGTGATCTTGGCGCAGACGCCAGCCGGACCCAAGGCCGCGGCCCTGCGCGCCGCAGCCGAAGCCGTCGACGCGCGTCACGCCGACATCTTGGCCGCCAATGCCCGCGATCTGCAGTTCGCCCGCGACAAGGGTTTGTCCGACGCGATGCTGGACCGGCTGCGGCTGGACAATGCGCGGCTGGACGCCATCGCGGGCAGTCTGCGCGATGTGGCGGGGCAGGACGATCCCGTGGGCCAGGTCATCGCGGAATGGGACCGGCCCACGGGCCTGCATATCCGCCGCGTGCGCACGCCCATCGGTGTCATCGGGGTGATCTATGAGAGCCGCCCCAACGTCACCGCCGATGCCGGCGCGCTGGCGCTGAAGTCGGGGAACGGGGTGATTCTGCGCGGCGGCTCGGAGAGTTTGCATTCTAGCGCCGCGATCCACTCCTGCATGGTCGAGGGGCTGCGTGCGGCAGGTCTGCCCGAGACCGCGATCCAGATGGTCCCCACCCGCGACCGAGCGGCGGTCAGCGCCATGCTGGGCGCGCAGGGGCTGATCGACGTGATCATCCCGCGCGGCGGCAAGGGGCTGGTGGGTCTGGTGCAGGAGCAGGCCCGCGTGCCGGTCTTTGCGCATCTGGAGGGGATCTGCCACGTTTATGCCGACGGCGCCGCCGATATGGAGAAGGCCCGCCGCGTGGTGCTGAACGCCAAGACCCGGCGGACCGGAATCTGCGGATCGGCGGAGTGCCTGCTCATCGACCGCGCGTTCTTCGCGCGCCATGGCGACGTGCTGATCCGCGACCTGCTGGAGGCGGGGGTCGAGGTGCGGGCCGAGGGCGATCTGGCGCGCATCCCCGGCACCGTCCCGGCGCAGCCCGAGGATTTCGGGCGCGAGTTCCTGGACATGATCATCGCCGCCAAGCTGGTGGACGGGGTGGAGGAGGCCATAACCCATATCCGACGCCATGGCAGCCAGCACACCGAATCGATCCTGACCGAGGATGACGCGACCGCCGAGCGATTCTTTGCCGGGCTGGACAGCGCGATCCTGATGCGCAACGCCTCGACCCAGTTCGCCGATGGCGGAGAGTTCGGCATGGGCGCCGAGATCGGCATCGCCACGGGCAAGATGCATGCCCGCGGGCCGGTGGGCGCCGAGCAGCTGACCAGCTTCAAATATCTGGTCACCGGCGACGGGACGATCCGCGCCTAGAAGGCGATCTCGCCCCCGGTCGCGTCAAACTCGTGGCGCAGGGGGCGGGACTGGGCGCGCGCGGCCTCGGCCAGCAGGGCGAAACGCACCTCGGACGGGGCCAGGGGTCGCGGCTGGCGACCGTCCAGCCAGGCCCAGAGATCCGGGTCCACGCGCGCGCGATCGCATTCCGCGACCAGCCGCCACGACGCCCCGTCGCGCAGCACGATCACCCGCCCGCCCCATGGCAGCGCCGTCTCGACGCACATCAGCGCAAGCGTCAGCATGCGGATCTCGGGGCGCGGAAAGTCGCCCGCCGCATCCAGCGTGATCTGCAGCCGGCCCTGCGCCGCAACGCCCTCCAGCAGGCGGGCCAGCTCGGCCCGGCCGATGCGCTGGTCGCCCTGCGCCATGCCGAAGGCCATGCGATAGGCCTGGATGCGCGTGCGCGCCGCCGCGACCGCCTCGGCGATCAGCCGCATCTCGGCCGATTGGGCGATGCCCGGAAAGTCCGTGGACATCTCCAAGAGCTCCACCCCGTTGCCGATCGCGCCCAGGGGCGAGACCAGGTCGTGGCACAGCCGCGAGCCCAGCAGGGCGGCCAGATCGCCCGCTGCGATCGGCATTGTATCAACCGTCATCCGTGATACCCTTTGCATTGAATGGACCAAGGAGCCTGCGGTGAACGACATCCTGGAACCCGGCATGATCGTGCGTCACCCCGGCGCCCCCGAATGGGGCGAAGGCCAGGTGCAGTCGCGCATCGGCGACCGCATCACCGTCAACTTCGCCGAGGCCGGCAAGCAGGTCATCGACGGGCGTCGCGTGACCTTGCAGATCCTGACCCTCGGCGGCATGTGAACTCCTGAACGTTGCCGGGCAAGGATGCAACCGCGGGTTGCGGGGCGCAAGCGGAACTTGGCCGGCGGGCGGCTGCGTGTTGCATTGCGGTCCCGCCCTGGCCTAGACAGTCGGCACCTGCTGAAACGGACATGCCGTGAACCGAACCGACCCCGCCTTCTTCGAGATTCGCCTTGCCACCGCGCCCCGGGACCTGATGGCGGCGCAGCGCCTGCGCTATCGCGTCTTCGTCGAGGAACTGGGCGGCACCGGCCCGCTGGTCGATCACGACGCGCGGCTGGAGCGGGACGAGTTCGACCCGGTCGTCGACCACCTGTGCCTGATCGACACGCGCCGCGACCCCGAGGCGCTGGATCATGTCGTGGGCGTCTATCGCCTGCTGCGCAGCGATGTCGCGGCGGGCTTCGGGCGGTTCTACTGCGACGGCGAATATGATCTTGCGCCGCTGCGGGCCAGCGGGCGGCCGCTGCTGGAGCTGGGCCGGTCCTGCGTCGATCCCGAGCACCGGGGCGGGGCGGCGATGTTCCTGATGTGGAACGCGCTGGCCGATTACGTCCTGGATCACGGCATCCAGATCCTGTTCGGCGTGGCCAGCTTTCACGGCACCGATGCCACGATGCTGGCGCCGCCGCTGGCCTGGCTGCACCACAACCACCTCGCCCCTGAGGCGCTGCGCCCGCGAGCGCGGCCCGACGGCTTTCAGCCGATGGACCTGCTGCCCCCCGAGCGGATCGACCGCCGCGAGGCGATGCTGGCCATGCCCGCGCTGATCAAGGCCTATCTCCGCCTTGGCGGCATGGTGGGCGAGGGGGCCTTCATCGACCGCGCCTTCAACACGACCGACGTCTTTCTGCTGATGGACACGGCGGCCATGTCGGCCAAGCACAAGCAGTTCTACGAAAGCCGCTGGCAGCCTGCATGAGCGCGACCTGGCGCGAGGGTGACCCCATGCCGCTGCCCGGCCCGCGCGGCGTCGCGGGATGGTGGCGGGTGATCCGGCGTGGCCTGCCCGCGGTTCTGGTGCTGCTGCTAGGCGTCGCGCTGATCCTGCCGCTGCGCGGGGTCGAGCGGCTGGTCCACGGCCGCCGCCGTCCCTGGACCGGACCGCATGTGCAGGTCGTCTGCCGCCTGGTGCTCGCCTGCATCGGCATCGGCTGGCGGCGGGTCGGGCAGCCGATGCACGGGCCGGGGGCGGTCGTCGCGAACCATTCCAGCTGGCTGGACATCCTGGTTCTGAACGCGGCCCTGCCGGTCATCTTCGTCAGCAAGGCCGAGGTGGCCTCCTGGCCCGGCATCAACATCCTGACCCGCGTGACCGACACGCATTTCGTGGCCCGCGACCCCCGCTTGGCCGCCGCGCAGGCCGAGGAATTCGCCGCCCGGACCCGCGCGGGGCACCGGCTTCTGTTCTTTCCGGAGGGCACGTCGACCGACGGACGGCGGGTGCTGCCGTTCAAGCCCACGCTGTTCCAGGGATTCCTGGCCCCCGATCTGCCCGCCGGGCTGGCGATCCAGCCGGTCAGCGCGGCCTATCGCGCGCCCGATGGCGCCGATCCGAGATTCTACGCCTGGTGGGGCGACATGGAGCTGGGGCCGCATCTGCTGAGCGTGCTGGCCGCGCCGCGGCAGGGAGGGGTGGTCGTGACCCTGCATCCGCCGCTTGCCGTGGCCGGCCAGACGCGCAAATCCCTGGCTGTCAAGTCCGAAGAGTTGGTGCGCGCGGGGGTCATGGGCGCTATGCTTGATTCCGGGTTGCCAGCCGGGACACCGTCCCATATCTCGCCCGTTCAGCCGACAGACACACCAAAGGATGCGTAGGATGACTCGTTTCGCCGCCCCCATCGCCGAGCAGATCTGGGACATGAAGTACCGGATGAAGGACGAGGACGGGCAGGCGGTCGATGCCTCGGTCGAGGACAGCTGGCGCCGTGTCGCCCGCGACTTGGCCCGCGTCGAGGCGGACCCCGCCCGGTGGGAGGAGAAGTTCTATGCCGCGCTGGAGGACTTCAAGTACCTGCCCGCCGGCCGCATCCTGGCGGGAGCAGGCACCGGCCGGTCGGTGACGCTGTTCAACTGCTTCGTCATGGGCACCATCCCCGACAGCATGGCAGGCATCTTCGACATGCTGAAGGAAGCCGCGCTGACCATGCAGCAGGGCGGAGGCATCGGCTATGACTTCAGCACGATCCGGCCCCGCGGCGCGGTGGTCAAGGGGGTCGCGGCCGACGCCTCGGGCCCGCTCAGCTTCATGGACGTATGGGACGCGATGTGCCGCACGATCATGTCGGCGGGTTCGCGCCGCGGCGCGATGATGGCCACGATGCGCTGCGACCACCCGGATGTGGAGCAGTTCATCACTGCTAAGCAGGACAGCGCGCGGCTGCGCATGTTCAACCTGTCGGTCCTGGTGACCGACGCCTTCATGGAGGCGGTCAAAGCCGACGGCCCGTGGGACCTGACCTTCGGCGGCCGCGTCTACAGCACCGTTCAGGCGCGCGACCTGTGGAACCGGATCATGAAGGCGACCTATGATTTCGCCGAACCGGGCGTGATCTTCATCGACCGGATCAACAAGGCCAACAACCTGTCCTATGTCGAGACGATCGCGGCCACGAACCCCTGCGGCGAGCAGCCCCTGCCGCCCTATGGCGCCTGCCTGCTGGGGTCGATCAATCTGGCGCGGCTGGTGACGAACCCCTTCACCGACGCGGCCGAGCTGGACCCGGAGGCGCTGGACGATCTGGTCCGCACCGCCGTCCGGATGATGGACAACGTGGTCGACGCATCGAAATTTCCGCTGGACGCGCAGGCCGAGGAGGCCCGGAACAAGCGCCGCATCGGCCTGGGCGTGACCGGTCTGGCCGACGCGCTCTTGATGCTGGGCCTGCGCTACGGCGCGGCCGACGCGGTCGAGCAGACCCGCGTCTGGATGAAGGCCATCGCCCGGTCGGCGTATCTGGCTTCGGTCGATCTGGCCAAGGAGAAGGGCGCCTTCCCGCTGTTCGACGCCAAGAAATATCTGTCCTCGGGCTTCATGTCCAAGATGGACGCCGATGTCCGCGATGCCATCGCCAAGCACGGGATTCGCAACGCGCTGCTGACCTCGATCGCGCCCACCGGCACGATCAGCCTCTATGCAGGCAACGTGTCCTCGGGGATCGAGCCGGTCTTCGCCTATGCCTATACCCGCAAGGTCCTGCAGAAGGACGGCTCGCGGACCGAGGAGGAGGTCGTCGACTATGCCGTGCAGATGTGGCGTGACCTGAAAGGCGACGCCGCGCTGCCGGATTACTTCGTGAACGCGCAGACCCTGGCGCCCAAGGATCATGTGGCGATGCAGGCGGCAGCGCAGGAATGGGTCGACAGCTCGATCTCCAAGACCATCAACTGCCCCGAGGATATCAGCTTCGAAGAGTTCAAGGATGTCTATCTGGCGGCCTGGGATCTGGGCTGCAAGGGCTGCACGACCTATCGCCCGAACGACGTGACCGGATCGGTCCTGTCGGTCAGCGAGAAGACCGAGAAGGCCCCCGAGGCCGACAAGGGCGCCGACGTGGTCTATCTGACCGAGCCGCTGGACCGTCCCGCAGCCCTGGAGGGTGCGACCTACAAGCTGAAATGGCCGGGGTCGGAGCACGCGATCTACATCACCATCAACGACATCATCCACGGCAACCACCGCCGCCCGTTCGAGATCTTCATCAACTCCAAGAACATGGAGCATTACGCCTGGACGGTCGCGCTGACGCGCATGGTCTCGGCCGTGTTCCGCCGCGGCGGCGACGTGTCCTTCGTGGTCGAGGAACTGAAGGCGGTGTTCGATCCGCGCGGCGGGGCGTGGATGCAGGGCCGCTATGTGCCCTCGATCCTGGCGGCCATCGGCGGCGTGATCGAGCGTCACCTGATCGAGACGGGCTTTCTGGCGGGCGAGGGCCTGGGCCTCAAGGCCGACCCGCAGGCCGAGGTCATGGCCGTGGGCGAAGCCCCGCGCGGTCCCTCTTGCTCCAGCTGCGGCCAGTACGGCATGCGCATGGTGGAAGGCTGCATGACCTGCCCCAGCTGCGGCCACTCGAAATGCGGGTGAGCGGGCAGGGCGGTTTGTTGTTGTCCTGACAAGCAAAAGTTTTCCTTTTGCCGCCCATAATTTGTCCTTTCGCAAGCCATAGATTTTTCACCGTTGATTTTTATGGCAAATGGCTCGCAAAAGGAGCGAATACTCGGGAGGCGGCTGTCAGCGGCCGCCTCTTTTCACTACCAGGCGCATCGCCAGACCAAGTTGCTGTCTCTCGAGAGATTCGCCAAGTTCTTATCGAGATATGCTCGAAATTTGGTGACGCTTGATCAGGCGGCAGCTTGAATGTGGCGGACGCCGTCGCGGAACTCAACCCCGCTGATGACCTCTGGCAGGC
>NZ_JBYLFR010000021.1:0-49166 GCF_057748165.1 Paracoccus sp. NIOT.M2S5SZ12 | reverse complement strand
GGCGAGTGCATCGCCGCAAGAGACCCCGACCGCCAGACCGCCGAAATCCACATCCGCGTCGCACTCATCAACCGCTTCAACGCCCTCGGCACAGCCGAGGTCGCCCGCGTCGCCTGAACCTAAAGGGGAAAGGGGAAGTCACGCCTCAAGCCGCCTTTCTGCAACAACGCCCATCGTCGTTCGCATTTTTTTGCCCCACAGAATAGGGTGGGTTGCCGATGATGACGCGGATATCCAGTGCCTTCTGGCGCGAGCGGCGCTCGGAATTGTCAGGCAGGAGATTGGCGACCATGTCGCGCTCCTGCTCATACATCTGGAAGGTGTCTGTCAGCAGGATGCCGGTGAAGGGGTGATAGGGCGCATCAACCTGAAGCCCACCCTGCGCCAGTTCGTGATAGACGGTCTCGATATTCACGGCGGCGATGTAATAGGCCAGCAGCACGATCTCGTTGGCATGAATCTCGTGCTTGTATTTGTGCTCAAGCTCGTCCGGCGCGATCAGGCCCGATTGCAGCAGCCGGGTGATGAAGGTGCCGGTGCCGGTGAAAGGGTCGAGGATATGCACGCCCTTTGACCCCAGCGTCTGGCCGAACTGCGCCTTCAGCACGTCATTGACCGAGTGGATGATGAAATCCACCACCTCGACCGGGGTGTAAACGATGCCGAGGCGCTGGGTCAGGCGCGGGAAGGCGTTGCGGAAGAAGCGGTCGTAAAGCTCGGTGATCAGGGACTGGCGGCCGTGGGCGGTCTTGATGCCCTCGGCCCGGCGGGCGACGCTGGCATAGAACTTGTCGAGGCTTTCCGCCTCCTTGGCGAGGTTGTGTTCGTGCAGCTGGCCGAGCACGGTCTCCATCGCGCGGGAGACGGGGTTAGCTTCGGTGAACTTGCTGTCCTTGAACAGCGCGTCGAAGACCGGCTTGGTGATCAGGTGCTGGGCCAGCATCTCGATCGCGTCAGCCTCGGAGATCTCGGGGTTCAGGTCGTCGTGCAGGTCATCCAGGAAGGCGCGTAAGGCGGTCTGTTCCGGGCCGGGCTTGGCGGTGATGGCGGTGATGCGGGTGATATGGGCCTGGGCGATCTTGGCGATGTCCTTGGCCCAGCTGTCCCAGTAATCGCGGGTGCCGCATTTTTCGACGATCTTGGCCATGATGGCGCGGGTGAACTCGTCAAAGACGAAACTGCCCTGTTCGGGGCCAAGATCGGTGATGGTCGGGTCGCGGCCTTCCTGGCCGATATTGGCACCGGCTTTTTCCGCGCGGGTCTTGTTGATGTTGATGTCGTCGACCACGGCGGTCAGTTCACGCAGCTCGGTCTCGGATGAGATGCGCACCAGCTCGACCTTGTCGCTGATATCCTCGCCCAGCTTGGCCTGGTTGATGCGGGCGTCGAGGCGTTCGTCATGGGCGCGCAAGGCGTTCAGGATCTGCCAGACGACCTGATAGCGCTCATTGTCCTTCAGCGCCTCCTCGGGGGTGGTATCGGGCGGGATGGCGACGGGCAGGATGACATAGCCCATCTTCTTGCCCTCGGCCCGGCGCATGACGCGGCCGACCGATTGCACCACGTCGATCTGGCTTTTGCGCGGGTGCATGAACATGATCGCGTCCAGCGCCGGCACGTCCACGCCCTCGGACAGCACTCGGGCATTGGTCAGAATCCGGCAGGTATCCTCGCCCGCATCGGCCTTGAGCCAGCTCAGCATCTCATCACGGGCGGTGGCGTTGAAGGTGCCGTCGACATGACGCACCTCAGTCGTCAGGTGGCCGGCATCGTCGATCAACTCGCTGCCGGTATATTCATCGACTACCTTGGTGAATTCGTCCTCGATGATCTTCGATTTCGCGATGGTCTGGCAGAAGGCCAGCGCGCGGCGCATCGGGCGCGGATCGAAGGCCAGGTCGTCGGCCAAGTCGGCCTTGGTCAGCGCCTTGTAGCAGCCGATGATCTTGGTCGCGTCATCGAGGGTCAGTTCCGGCCCGTCCTTGAGGCGGTTCTGGATGGTGGTCGAGATCAGCCCCTCGTCCACCGCCAGCACCACGACCTTGTAATCGGTCAGGAGGTTGTTCTCGACCGCCCAGCCAAAGCCCCGGTGGAACAGATCCTTGCCGAACTTGTCCTCGTCCTCCATCGAGGCCAGTTCGGCATCGTGGTCATCCGCCTTGCGCCGGGCGGCATCGCCGAAGATGCGCGGCGTCGCGGTCATGTAGAGGCGCTTTCTCGCCGCCACATGGTCGTTGCTGTGGATGCGCACGAAGGTGCTGTCGTCTTCGTCCTTCAGCGTGACGCCAGTGGTGCGATGCGCCTCGTCGCAGATCACCAGATCGAATTCCGGCAGGCCATGGTTTTTCTGTGCGCGGGTCAGCACGTCGATCGAGTGATAGGTCGAGAACACCACGGTCATGCGGTTGGGCGGCGCAGCGGCAACCTGCTGCGCGAGCCTCTGCGGATCAGTCGTCGCCGGAAAGGCCAGATCATGGACGTTCAGATCGAGGCTGTCGGCATCGGCATTGCGCCCGATCCTCACATCGGAGCAGGCCGAAAACGCGGTGAACTCCTGCTGGCGGTCATTGCTCCATTCGCGCACGGTCTGCGACATCAGCGCCAATGATGGCACCATGAACAGAACCCGCTTGCCCGGACCCGCCAGGGCTTCGGCGATCCGCAGCCCGGTGAAGGTCTTGCCAGTGCCGCAAGCCATGATCAGCTTGCCGCGATCGGCTTCCGCCAGCCCCTCGGTCACGGCCTTCAGGGCATCGCGCTGGTGCGGACGCAGCTGTTTCTTCGGGGCGAGGCTGACGGTGCCGGTGCGCAGGAACTGCGACCAGTCGATGCGGCTGGCCTCCAGCTCGCTGATGCTGATGCGGTTCCAGTCTTTCGACAGCTTGTCGAGCGTCCCGCTGGCGTTCTTGCCGAATTCCTTCTGCGTGGTGTCGGCAATGATCAGCCGCGTAAACAGATCATTGGAGGCGGCCGAGATGAAGCTGTCTATATCGGGCTTCTGAATCGTGTGATTGGGCGCATAGAATTTGCACTGGATCGCAGCATAACCCGAGCCATCGGCCAGCGTCGCCACGAGGTCGATGCCGGTGTCGGCCTTGCTCCAGCCCTGTTCCTTCGCCCATTGGGCAAAAGGCACAACGGCGGAATAGTATTGCTTTTGCGCATCGTCGTTTTCCAGATAAACGCGAACGACCCGCTCAAAGTAATCGCCCTTCTCGCGCTCGGACCGGGCAGCCTGGCGGTAGGAATCCAACAAATCACGCAACTTCATCAGTACCGCCTGTCCCGGAACAAGGTTTTCTTTTTATCATCAGGCGCTCGAGGGCCTGAAACAGAACCTAGCCGCCCGTTGCGGTTGAATCCATATGCAACTGACCGATTCCCTCCCGTCCTCCGCCCCCCGATGCCCCCCTTCCACCCGACCGGCGCGGATTGTGCCCTTCCGGCGCCGGTCCGCGCCTGTCTTCCGGTCTGCGAATCATCTCGTTGATAAGCCGGCGCTTCTACGCCTGTGTCGGAGCGGAAAACGGAGTGCAGGGCATTGCGAAACAGAGAAAGACTGACGGAAAAACTGGTCCGGGCGGCTGAGCCGCGGTCGAAGGCATGGCAGATTTTCGACAGCGATGTGCTGGGGCTGTCGATCTGCATCTATCCATCCGGCGGGCGCAGCTTCATGTTCGACTACCGCGCGGCCGGGCGGCAGCGGCGGCTGACCATCGGGCGCTGGCCGGAATGGAACGTCACCGCCGCGCGCGAGCGCGCCAAGGCGCTGCGCCGCGATGTCGATGGCGGGCTGGATCCGCTGGCCGAGCGTGAGGAAATCCGCGAGGCGCCGCGCTTTCCCGACCTGGTCGAGCGATACCTGCGCGAACATGCCGCGCATCTGGCGCCGCGCAATGCCGCCGATCAGGCATCCATGCTGCACAAGCTGATCATGCCGCATTGGAAGCACCGGCTGGTGGCTGAGATCGAGCCGGCGGATGTCGAGAAGGTGCTGAACCTGATTGCCGAGGGGCGTTCGCGCCCGGCCAAGAAGAAACCCAAGACCAAGCGCCGCACCCCGCTGAGGCCGCCAAGGCCCACGCCGGTGCGGGCCAATCGCGCCGGTGAGATGCTGCGCCGGGTCTTCAACCTTGCCATCGCATGGCGGATGCGCCCCGACAATCCGGCGGTCGGTTTCCGCCGCCGCGTCGAGACCGAGCGCGAGCGGTTCCTCGACATGGAGGAGATCGCCCGGCTCAGCGAGGCGCTGGGCGGGGCCGAGGACCAGCGCGGCGCCAGCATCATCCGCATGTGCATGCTGACCGGGGCGCGGTTGGGCGAGGTCCGGACGTCGCGCTTCGAGCATTTCGATCTGGAGCGCAACACATGGGTGAAGCCCGCCGCCAATACCAAGCAGCGCCGCATTCACCGCGTGCCGATCTCGGCAGAAACAGCCGCCTTGGTGCGCACGCGGCTTTCCGCCGTGCCGGTCGGCTGCAACTGGTTGTTTCCGGGCGATGTCGAGGGCAAGGACCAGCCGGTGCAGGAGATTCGCCGCTTCTGGAAGGGCATTCAGGATCAGGCCGGGTTGCCGGGCGTGCGGGTTCACGATCTGCGCCACACCTTCGCCTCGCTGCTGGTCAGCGGCGGGGCCTCGCTGGAAATGATCGGCAAACTGCTGGGGCATTCTCAATCCAGCACCACCATGCGCTATGCGCATCTGATGGATTCGCCGCTGCGTGCCGGGGTGGATGCGGTGGCCGACATGATGCGGATACGGCCGAGGCTCGTGCATTCCGCACCCTCGGCCGAGGAGGTCACGCCTCCGCGTGCAGCATCCGCAGGATCGGGCTGACCCGCTTGCGGACCGTGCTTTCGTCGGGTGCATCGCCATCCGTGCTGTTGGCAATGAACCAGTCCAGCATCTCGCCCACGAGATCGCCCTGTTTCTCGGGCAGGCCGTGCTGGAAGATGCGCAGGATCAGGGCGCCATAAAAGCCTTCCCAATCATAGCTCTTGGTCGGGTTGGAGTTGACCCGGCGAAACACCCCGTGCTCCTCCTCGAAACGCGCCAGCGTGCCGGCCTGAATCAACAGATCATCGCGGGTGACCCGCAGCCCGGCATCGGGCAGCGGGATGTGTTTCCATTCGCCGCAGCCCGGCATTCGGGCGCGGCGGATCACCCCCTCGCGCGGGCCGGTCCCGCAGCGGCGAAACATCGCCAGAATATCGCCTGGCGCAATCACCACCAGGTCCGAGATGATCTCGGCCCCAAAACACGTGGGCGGGATCGCGATGGTGATATCCAACTGACCGGACATGGCCCATTCGGCGATATCGGCAATATGGCAGCTCCAGCGGGCAGCGGCTTCGGGCAGCGTGTAGATCACGCGGTTTGGCAGAGCCATCGTGTATTTCCTGAATTGTTGGCTTTTGTGAAAGGCGTGCCTTTCAGGCCGATGCCTCTGACAGGTCCGCACGCATGGGTTGATTAGGCTCGTGGGCGCACCACCGCCGACCCATCTCCTGCAAGCCAGCATGCCGGTGCTGACAACGTTCCCGCCCCTGCCCCACGGAATGCCCGCAAACCCCATGAAACATGGGACCGGCGCACATCCGGCGCTTCCGGCGCCGGTCCGCGCCGCGCCGCCGGTCCTCCGCCTGTGCTCTCGCTTGCCCCACAACCACGGGGAAAGGACCGGATGATGACCGATCAGACCATGATCACCGCCGAGACCGGCGCAATCGCCCATGAAGGGCTGCTGGATGACTGGATGCCGCGCAAGGAACTGGCCGGCATCATCGGCATCAGCGCCGACACGCTGAAGCGCTGGGAGACCCGCCGCATCGGCCCGCCCTGCATCCGCATCGGGCGCAAGGTGCTCTACCGGCGCGGGGCGGTGCGCGACTGGCTGCTGGAGCAGGAAAGCCGCAAGACCGCCGGTCGCGGGAGGGCGGCGCGATGAGCGGCGGCAGTGATGACGGCCGCCGGCCCATCGCATGGGCCATCGTATTTGCGCTGATGCTGATCATGCTCGTGCTTCTCGCCGGGCTGCTGATCTGGGCGCTGGTTGCGGCCGTGGACTGGGAGGCGGTGCTGCGCTTCATCGCGCCGACCGCTTTCGAGACCCGTTCGATCGAGGAAATACTCGAGGGAGGCCGGCGATGAGCAATCTGATCTCGGCCTCGGTGCAGCGCCGCCTCGTCGGCTCGGCGACGCGCAAATCGGTGCTCGGCTACATGGCCGACAAGGCCGCCGATGACGGCAGCGGCATCTGGACCTCGAAGGCCAATATCGCCCGCGATCTCGAACTGTCGCGACGTGGCGTGCAGCTTGCAATCCAGGAGCTGATCCGCGACGGGCTGGTCACCGAGACCGGCCAGCGCGACTGCAAACACGGCTTCACGGTGGAATATTCCATCGTGATCGAGGCTGTGGATAACCTGCCCTCGACCCGTGAACCACGTTCACCCCGTGAATCTGATGCACGGGTAACCCGTGAACCAGGTTCACATGACCCCGTGAACCACGTTCACCCGAACCATCCTTATAAAGATACTACTACGCCCCCAGCCGAAGATACGGCTGTGGATAACTCCGACCCGCAGGCGCGCTGCCTTGCCGTCGCCGGCCCTGGTCTCTGCCCGGCATCGCGCGCCGCGATCACCGGGACCGCCGAGGTGATCGAGGGCTGGCTGCGCGAGGGGATCGACCTCGAGGCCGACATCCTGCCGGTGATCAGGGCGCGCACGCCGACGATCCGCATCAGCCCGATCCGGACCTGGGCCTATTTCACCGACGCGGTGCGGGCGGCGCATCGGCAGCGCTTGCGCCAGCCGGCAAGGCCGCAAAGCGCAGAGAACGCCAGCGCCCCGGCCAACCCGCAGTTGCGCTTCTATGCCGACTGGGTGAACGCGGATCGCTACCTGCCCCCCAGCGCCATCAGCAACAGCGTCGCGCTGGCTCTGCTGGAGGCCGGGCTGACCAGCGCCGAGCGCCTCGCCCTGCGCGGTGTCCCCGTCCCCGCCCGAAAGGAGCGCCGATGATCACCCCGCGCGAGATCGAGGACCGTTTCGAGGAAGCGGCGCTGACCCTGCGACGCCTACCCAATCCGCCCGGCTCCGGCGCGCGCGGCTATGGCCGCTCCTGGCCGGATTACGTCCACGAGGCCAGGCATGCCTATGGTTATGAGGAGGCGCGGATGCGGGTGATCCCCAATCCCCGCGAGATCCAGCGCATGGAGGAGGCGCTGGAATGGCTGGCGCTGATCGGCGGCGAGAGCGAACAGGCGGTGATCGACAATCGCCGCATCGTCTGGATGCGGGCCGAGGGCCACCGCTGGAAGCAGATTTGCCGCGCCGTGGGCTGTGTGCGTTCGACCGCCTGGCGGCGCTGGACGGCGGCGCTGGTCACCATCGCCAACAGACTGAACAAACAGCGGAAAACCAGCCGTCGCCCGCACAGCGCCAAAGCCACCGGGGATGAAGGGGCCGCAAAGCGGGGCGGCGAGGGTGCGAAGGGGCCGCCGTGAGGGCGCGAAAGGGTCGAACTTAGGGCGCGACAAAAGCAGGCGATACGGGCCATATTCATCCCATGATCGGGGCGAAAGCCGCCCAGCCGGCCGCCTCCCCCCGGCCTTGGGTCCTCCGCAGCGGCAACGCTATGCGGGGGGCATGAGCGCGCTAGCCCGGTAGCGTCAAAGGATTTTTCTGGGTTTCCACCCGCCGGTTGCCACTTTGGGTTGCCAGGGTTGCCGGCCCCTTCGCCACCTCTCGGACATTCGCCTGTCCATCACTTTGGACCCGCCTGCCCTGTCGCAGCGGGTCTTTTCTTTTGGAGTTCGCCCTTTGCAGATCGAGATGATGCCGACCGGGCAGCTGGTGCCCTATGCGCGCAATGCCCGCACGCATTCGGACGACCAGGTCGCCCAGATCGCCGCCTCGATGGCCGAGTTTGGCTTCACCAACCCGATCCTGATCGGCGAGGACAGCGTGATCATCGCCGGCCACGGGCGGCTGATGGCGGCGCAGCGACTGGGGCTTTCCGAGGTGCCGGTGATCGTGCTGGCGCACCTGAACGCAGCGCAGCGCCGGGCGCTGGTTGTCGCGGACAACAAGATCGCGTTGAACGCTGGCTGGGACACCGAGATCCTGCTCGAGCAGATCGAACTGATCCGCGCGGACGGGTTCGACATCGATCTGGTCGGCTTCTCGGATGACGAACTCGGCGAATTGCTCGCGGAAATCGAGGCACCGGAGACGGCCGGAGCCATCGAGGGCGAGGATGACATCCCCGAGCCGCCGGCCGAGCCGGTCTCGCGCCCCGGCGATCTGTGGATCCTCGGGCCCCACCGGCTGCTCTGCGGCGACAGCACCGTGGCGACGGATGTCGAGAGGGTGCTGGGCGGGGTGACGCCGCTGCTGATGGTGACCGATCCGCCCTATGGGGTCGAATATGACCCGAACTGGCGCAACCAGGCCGGCGCATCAGCCACGAAGCGCACCGGCAAGGTGCTGAACGACGACCGTGCCGACTGGCGCGAGGCATGGGCGCTGTTTCCGGGCGATGTCGCCTATGTCTGGCACGGCGCCCTGCACGCGACCACGGTCGCCGACAGCCTGATCGCTTGCGGCTTCAACATCCGCTCGCAGATCATCTGGGCCAAGGACCGGTTGATCCTCAGCCGCGGCGATTACCACTGGCAGCACGAACCTTGCTGGTATGCCGTTCGCGCCAAGGGCAAGGGCCACTGGGCCGGCGACCGCAAGCAAACGACGCTCTGGCATATCAGCCAACGCGATCAGGACGCCGAGACCGTCCATGGCACGCAAAAGCCGGTCGAATGCATGCGCCGCCCGATCCTGAACAATTCCAGCCCCGGCCAGGCCATCTATGAGCCGTTCATGGGATCCGGCACCACGCTGATCGCCGCCGAGACCACCGGCCGCACCTGCCTCGGCATCGAGCTGAACCCGGTTTATGTCGATGTCGCGGTCGAGCGCTGGCAAAACCTGACCGGCGGTGTGGCCATGCTGGAGGGCGACGGCCGATCCTTCACCGAGATTGCCGGTGAACGGTCGGGCACCAATCCCGCCGCCCCCGCCGTGCAGGCCAGCGACCCCGTTTCCCAGCCGAAACCCGCGCGCAAGCGCAAGACCGCCGCGTGAGGCCATGCATGACCTGGTTGTATCTTCCGCCGGCCTGCCTGCCGGAGCCGGTAGCGCCTGCCTCTTCGGCCTGTCCCTCTGTGCTGGTGCCGGTGGCCTCGATCTCGGGCTTGCCATTGCCTGCCCCCGATATCGAACTGTGGGTTACGTCGAGCGGGAGGCCTTCGCCGCGTCCGTTATCGTGGCGCGGATGGAAGACGCGGCCCTGGATCACGCGCCTCTCTGGGACGACATTGCCAGCTTCGACGGCCGCCCATGGCGCGGCGCGGTGGATATCGTCACTGCCGGATATCCGTGCCAGCCGTTCAGCGTGGCGGGCAAGCGCCGGGGCGCCGACGATCCCCGCCACCTCTGGCCCCACGTCGCCCGCATCATCGACGAGGTTGAGCCGCCCTTCGTCTTCCTCGAAAATGTCGCCCATCATCTCCGCCTCGGCTTCCCCGAAGTCGCCGCAGGACTGGTCGGTCTGGGCTACAGGCTTGCGGCAGGCCTCTTCACGGCGGCGGAAGTCGGTGCGCCCCATCGGCGCGAGCGGCTGTTCATCCTCGCCATCCGCGAGGGGGACGAGCTGGCCGACCCCGCGCGCCTGCTCCGGGATCCGCTCGAGCGGCGGCAACCGGACGGAAATGCTGCGCCTCTGGCCCACGCCGATGGCGACGGATGGATGCAAACCGAGCGCCGGCAACCGCCGGGCGGCCGATCTGACCCACGCGGGCGCCCTGTGGATGACGCCGACCGCACGCGACCACAAGGACGGGGCGACGAGCCTTGCCAACACGCCGGTCAATGGCCTGCTTGGCCGCCAGGTCCTTGTGACACCGATGGCTGGCGAGACTTTCTGCGACACGCCCCGGACATTGAACCCGCTATTCGTCGAGGCGCTGATGGGCTGGCCCACCGGGTGGACCGGCTTCGCCTCTGTGGCAACGGCGTGGTGCCCCTGGTTGCGGCGCATGCGCTCAGAACTCTCGCAGCTCAGCTGCTGGCCGATGGGTGAGGCCGCGTGATGCAAACCAGGATGATGATGCCGGCAGAGCAGATCGGCGGGGTGACGTTTCCCGAATGGGATGCGTCACAATGGGCGCAAGAGTTCGCTGCGACGGACTGGAAGAAGGTTGCCGCGGACATGAAGCCGATCATCGACCGTTTGAAGGCGATGGGCGCCCTCGAGCCGGATTTCGAACTGTGATGCAGATCGAGCTGATCGCGGTCGACAACCTGACCCCCTATGCCCGCAATGCCCGCACCCACTCGCCGGATCAGATCGCGCAGATCGCCGCCTCGATTGCAGAGTTCGGCTTCACCAACCCGATCCTGATCGGCGAGGACAGCGTGATCATCGCCGGTCACGGGCGGCTGATGGCCGCGCAGCGCCTCGGGCTGGCCGAGGTGCCGGTGATCCGGCTGGCGCATCTGAGCGCGGTTCAGCGGCGGGCGCTGGTCATTGCCGACAACCGCATCGCCGAGAACGCGGGCTGGGATGAGGAACTGTTGCGATCCGAGCTGACAGCGCTGCAGGGGCTGGATTTCGACCTCGATCTGGTCGGATTCTCGGATGACGAGCTAGCCGATCTGCTCGGAGACGCCGAGGCATCGGGTTTCGGCGCCGTTCCGGAAGAAGAAGAGGACGGCATCCCTGACCTGCCAGAGGATCCTGTCACTCGCCCCGGCGATATCTGGATCCTTGGCGATCACCGGCTGTTGTGCGGCGACAGCACGGATGCGGCGGCGGTCGCGCGGCTGATGGACGGGCAGCGCGCCACGCTCCTCTTCACCTCGCCGCCTTATGGCCAGCAGCGCGATTACGGCGCGGCGAAGGAGAAGGTCAGCGATTGGGACCGGCTGATGCAGGGCGTGTTCGCGGCGGCGCCGGTGAGCGAGGGTGCGCAGCTGCTGGTCAATCTCGGGCTGGTGCATCGCGACAGCGAATGGATTCCATATTGGGACGCATGGATCCAGTGGATGCGGACGCAGGGCTGGCGCCGCTTCGGCTGGTATGTCTGGGATCAGGGGCCCGGCCTGCCCGGCGACTGGAACGGGCGCTATGCCCCGGCGCATGAGTTCGTCTTCCATTTCAATCGGGTGCCACGGCGGCCGAACAAGACGGTGGAGAGCAAGCATGCCGGCGAGGTGCTGGGCGGCGGCGGGTTGCGCGCGGCCGATGGCACGGTGAGCGCCAAGCACGGCGCCGGCAACGCGATCCAAAGCCACCGCATCCCCGACAGCGTGATCCGGGTGATGCGCCACAAGGGCGCTATTGCCGGCGGCGCGCATCCGGCGGTGTTTCCGGTCCGGCTGGCCGAGGAGATGATCGCCGCCTGGAGCGATCCGGGTGCCCGCACAGGAGAAGCTGGACCGGATCGCGCAGGCGGATGGGTCATTCTGCATCACCAACGCCGCCAAGCTTTTGCAGATGCGCCCGAAAGACCTGTTTCTCTGGCTGCAGGAAAATGGCTGGATCTACAAACGCCCCGGCGGCGCGAGCTTTCTCGGCTACCACAGCAAGACCGCGACCAGCCTGCTCGAGCACAGGATCACCACTGTCTTGCGCGCCGATGGTTCGGAAAAGGTCACCGAGCAGGTGCGGGTGACCGCCAAGGGCCTCACCAGGCTGGCCGCGCTGGTCAAGCCGCCATTGCACTGACCCGGTCCCGGCACGGGATCGCTTCCATAGAAAGGAACCTTCCATGGCACGCGCCCAAGGTGCGCGGTCGCAACTCGCGGCTGCGTTCGAGACTGTTTATGGCACCGCCCCCGTCAGCGGCTTCACCCGCCTGCCCTTCGCATCCTCGACGCTGAGCGCCGAACAGCCGCTGCTCGGCTCGGAGCTGCTGGGGCATGGCCGGGACCCGCTGGCCCCGGTCAAGGATGCGATCACCGCGGATGGCGATCTGACCATCCCCATCGATGCCGAGGGTTTCGGCTTCTGGCTGAAGGCCGCGTTCGGGGCGCCGGTCACGACCGGAACCGCGCCGGGACCCTATACGCATGAGTTCCGGTCAGGCAACTGGACCCTGCCGTCGATGGCGATCGAGACCGGCATGCCGGAGGTGCCGCGCTTTGCCATGTATTCCGGCGTCATGGTCAATCAGCTCAGCTGGACCATGCAGCGTTCGGGGCTGCTGACCGCCAGCGCCCAGCTTGTGGCACAGGGCGAGACCGTGGCCAGCACCTCGCAGGCCGGCACGCCCACCGATCTCGACCTGCTGCGCTTCGGGCATTTCAACGGCGCCATCACGCGCAATGGCGCGGCGCTGGGCAACGTGATCTCGGCCCAGATCACCTATGCCAACAACCTCGACCGGATCGAAACCATCCGCAGCGACGGCATGATCGACGGCGCGGATCCCTCCATCGCCGCGCTGAACGGCCAGATCGAGCTGCGCTTTGCCGATATGGTGCTGATGAACCAGGCCATCGCCGGCGGGCCGTGCGAACTGGAGTTCGCATACACCCTGACCAGTGGCGAAAGCCTGACCGTCACCGCCCATGCCGTCTATCTACCCCGCCCCCGCATCGAGATCAGCGGGCCGCAGGGCATTCAGGCCAGCTTCGACTGGCAAGCCGCGCGCGGGTCCAGCCCGGCGCGCATGGCAACCATCACCCTTGTCAACAACACCGAGGAATATTGAACCATGATCCGTCTGAACCTCACCACCGAGCCGCGCTGGATCGACCTCCTGCCCGGCCTGATGATCCGGGTCGCCCCGATCACCACATCCATCATGGCCGCCGCGCGCTCCGATGTCTCCCTCGATACCCTCGACGCGGGTGCACCGAAGGAAGTGCTGGCCGTGGCCATGGCGCAGGCCGTCGCCAGAATGGTGATTACCGAATGGTCGGGCGTCGGCGATGCCGAGGGTATCGACCTGCCGGTCACGCCCGAAGGCATCGACGCGCTCTTGAACATCTGGCCGGTGTTCGAGGCATTCCAGGAAAAGGTTCTGGGCCCCTATCTGGTGCTGGATGCGGAAAAAAACGGCTCCGCGCCCTCGCCGAATGGCATTTCGGCGGGGGCGAGCGATATTGCGCAGCCTGCCCCGGACACTGCCCCGACTGCCCTGCCCGGCTGAACAGTCCCGAAACGCAAGAGGGCTGGCAGGTCTGGGATCTGGCCGGGCGGCTGAGCGGGCAGGTCCGGGCGATCCCCGGCGCGGTTCTCGGCTGGGACATGGGCGCGGCGCTGGAAATGGGCCGCGCCCTTGGCATTGCACCGCTCGCGGTCGTGGAACTGCTGCCGGTGATCGAGGCGGAAATGATCCGCAGGACAAACCAGAAGATCGAGGAAGGCAGAGGCGATGGCCGAGAAGAAAGTTTCCGTTCGTCTCGTCGCTGAGAACGGACGCCAGGTCCGCGCGGAACTGGAAGGCGTCGGCAATGCGGGTGCAGAGAGCTTCAAGCGCATGTCGCGTGAGGTGGACACGGCCGGCGTCATGTTGCGCCGCCTCGCCGGTATCGCGGCTGGCGCGCTCAGCATCCGCCAGGTCGCGCAATATGCCGATACCTGGACCGATCTGCGCTCGCGGGTCGATCTGGCGACCGGGTCGCAGGAGAAGGGCGCCGCCGTCATGGACCGGCTCGCGCAGATGGCGCGGCGCACCTATTCGGGAATCGAGCAGACGACCGAAAGCTGGCTCTCGAACGCCACCGCCCTGCGCGAACTCGGACTTTCCACCGCCGAGAGCCTCGATTTCACCGAGGCGCTGAACAACGCCATGGTGGTCTCGGGCGCAAAGGCCGAGCGCGCGGCCTCGGTCCAGAACGCGCTCTCGAAGGCGATGGCGCTGGGCAGCCTGTCTGGCGATAACCTGAACACGGTGATCCAGACCGGCGGCCGGGTGGCCGAACTGCTGGCTGCGGAACTCGGCACCACAGTTTCCGGCCTGCGGGTGATGGGAACGCAGGGCGCGATCACCGGCGAGGTGATCCGCACCGCGCTGGTCGGCAATCTGGAGCTGCTGCGCGAGGAAGCGGACTCCATGCCGGCCACCATCGGCGACGCGTTCACGCTGATCGGCAATGCGGCGCTGCAACTGGTTGGCAGCTGGGATCAGCTTCTGGGTGCCTCCTCCACCGTCGCCTCTGTGCTGATCCTTGTCGCGGACAATATCGAACGCCTCGCCTCGCTCGCGATTGCCTTCGCCGGCTTCATGGCGGGGCGCTGGGTGGCGGCTTTTGTCGCCGCCCGTGTCGCGACCTTCTCGCTGTCCACGGCGCTGACCGTGCTGCGGGGGGCGCTGATCCGCACCGGCATCGGCGCGCTGATCGTCGCGGCGGGCGAGCTGATCTACCAGTTTTCCTCGCTGGTCAAATCAGTCGGCGGCATCGACACGGCGTTCAAGCTGCTAGGCGATGTCGCAAAGGAGGTCGGCCAGCGCATCGTCCTGGCCTTCCAGGCATCGTTCGCGCTGCTCAATGCGGCCTGGGATGGCTATCGCGCCTATGTGTTCACGGTGCTCGACCTGATCGTGACCGGGGGCGTCACCGCCGTGGACCGATATGTTGCGGTCTGGCACGGCGGGTTTGAGGCGATCAAGGCGATCTGGGCATTGCTGCCGGATGCCATTGGCGATCTGGCGTTCAAGGCGGCGAACGGGTTGATCGCCGGGGTCGAGGCGATGCTGAACGGCGTCGTCACCCGCATCAACAGTTTCATCTCCGGCATCAACGCCGCCCTCGCCATGCTGCCGGAATGGGCTGTCGGCGAAGGCGGGGCGCAGATCGGCCTTCTGGACCCGTTCAGCATCGGGCGCATCGACAACCCGTTCGAGGGATCGGCATCTGATGCAGGTTCCGCCGCCGCCGAGGCGTTCAGCGCAGCCTGGGACAGGACATATATCGAACCGCCGGACCTGTTCGGCGATCTTGCCGATCAGGCCGCCGCGGCTACCTCCGCCCATCTCGACGCTGCACAGGCGCTGGGCGCGGCGGCAGTTGCGCCGCTGGAAAGCTGGCAGGCGCTGAAGGATGCAGTCACCGCCTCGGGCGAGGATGGCGCGAACGCTCTGGACGATGCCGCTGGCGCGGCCGAGCGGGTTGCCGGTGCCATGGATCGCGCCGGTGGCGCTGCGGGCCGGGCCGGTGCGGCTGGCAAGAAAGCCGGCGAAGACACTACAAACGGCGCGGAACAGGCGAAACAGGGCTGGGATGCGGTTATCGCCCCGCTCTCCGACTATGCCCAGAAGGCCCGCGACATCAGCGGTGATATCGGCAACGCGCTGGTCGGAGCGTTCCAGAGCGCCGAGAATGCGGTCGGCGAGTTCGTGAAGACCGGCAAGCTGAACTTCAACGACCTCGTGACCTCGATGCTGGCCGACATGGCGAAGCTGGGCGCGCGCCGGTTCCTGCTCGGGCCGCTGGCCGGGATTCTGTCGGGCTTCATGCCGGGGCTGAATGTGCCGATCCTCCATGCCGGCGGCATGGTCGGCGGTGCAGCGCCGTCCCGCATGGTCTCGGCCATGGCCTTCGGCAATGCGCCCCGGATGCATTCCGGCGGCTGGGCCGGGCTGCGCTCGGACGAGGTGCCGGCGATCCTGCAGAAGGGCGAGCGGGTGCTCTCGCGCCGCGAAGCGGCGGGTTACGGGGGCGGCGTCACCATCAACATCAACGCCCGCGATGCCGAGAGCTTCCGGCAGTCGCGAGCACAGATTTCGGCAGATATCGCGCGGGCCGTCGCCATGGGAAGGAGAGGGATGTAATGACTTTTCACGATGTCCGGTTCCCGGACAATATCAGCCGCGGCGCGCGCGGCGGCCCGGAACGACGCACCCAGATCGTGGAACTGGCCTCCGGCGACGAGGAACGCAACGCCAGCTGGGCCAACTCGCGCCGCCGCTATGACATCTCCTATGGCATCCGCCGCGCCGATGATCTCGACGTGGTGGTGGCCTTCTTCGAGGCCCGCAACGGGCGGCTGCACGGCTTCCGCTTCAAGGACTGGGCTGATCACAAATCCTGCAAGCCGAGCGAGACGCCGAATGCTGCCGACCAGCTGATCGGGACCGGGGACGGCACACGCACCGCCTTCCAGCTGGTGAAGCGATACGCTTCCGGGTCGCAGACATGGGTCCGCACCATCACCAAGCCGGTGGCGGGCACAATCAGCATCGCGCTGGGCGGCGTTAGCCAGCTATCAGGCTGGACCGTCGATCCGGCGACCGGAACCGTCACCTTCGCCGCGCCCCCAGGTAACGGCGTGGCCGTGCGCGCCGGCTTCGAATTCGATGTGCCGGTGCGATTCGACAGTGACGCGCTCGACGTCACCCTCGATATCGAGCGGCTCGGCTCGATCACCTCCATCCCGCTCGTGGAAATCCGCCGATGAAAACGCTCCCTCCTGCCCTGCAGGCGCATCTGGACGATGGCACCACCACGCTGGCCTGGTGCTGGAAGATCACCCGCGCCGATGGCCAGAGCTTCGGTTTTACCGATCATGATTGCCCGCTTGCCTTCGGCGGCACGGACTATGAGCCGGAAAGCGGGCTTTCGGCATCCGAGATCCGGGCCGGCTCGGATCTGTCGGTAGATTCCCAGGATGCGCAGGGAGCGCTGACCTCGGGCCGGATCACCGAGACCGATATTCTGGACGGGCGCTGGGACAACGCACTGGTCGAGGTCTGGCGGGTGAACTGGAACGCCCTCGGCCAGCGGGTGCTGATCCGGCGCGGCGCCATCGGCGAGTTGCGGCGCGGGCGCATGTCCTTCGTCGCCGAGGTGCGCAGCATGGCGCATGTGCTGGGTCAGACGGTCGGCCGGGTCTATCAGGGCACCTGCGATGCGGCACTGGGCGACAGCCGCTGCGGGGTGAACATTGCCGCCGCCGCTTATCGCGGCACCGGCGCGGTGGTCGATCCGATCCGCGACGGCGCCTTCACCGCCTCCGGCCTCGGTGGCTTCGCCAGCGGCTGGTTCAGCTTCGGTCATCTGGAATGGACGAGCGGCCCGAACAGCGGTCGGCTGGCCGAAGTGATGCTGCACGAGATCGCATCCGGCGTGGTCACCATCACGCTGCTGGAAGCGCCTGTGCGCGCGGTCGCGGGCGGCAATGCGTTCACCATCCGCGCCGGCTGCGACAAGCGCAGCGCGACCTGCGCGGCCAAGTTCAGCAACATCGCCAACTTCCGCGGCTTCCCGCATATCCCCGGCCAGGACGCGGTTGTCCGCTACGCCACGGCGGATGGCGGGCACGAGGGGGCGGTGCTGTGAGCGGCGCGGCAGTTGTTGCACCGCATGCAGCATCTGATGCCCGGCCCGCCGATCCCCGATCCGTGATCGCCGCCGCGCGCGGCTGGCTCGGCACGCCCTATCACGATCAGGCCAGCGTCAAGGGCGTCGGCTGCGACTGCCTCGGGCTGGCGCGCGGCGTCTGGCGCGAAGTGGTCGGAAGCGAGACGCTGCCGGTGCCGCCCTACAGCCGCGACTGGGGCGAGATCGGCAGCCGCGAGGTGCTGGCCGAGAATGCCGGCCGGGTGATGATCCGCATCGACCCGGCCGAGGCCGGGCCGGGCGCGGTGGTGCTGTTCCGCATGCGCGCGGGCGCCATCGTCAAGCATGTCGGGATCCTGACCGGCGAGGGCACATTCGTCCATTCTTATGAGCGGCTCGGGGTGATCGAAGAACCGCTCACCATCGCATGGCGGCGGCGCATTGCCTTCGCCTTCCTGTTCCCGCGCCCGGCGCCCGGCCTGCACAAGAAGAAGACCTGACTCATGGCAACCATCCTTCTCGGCGCGGTCGGCACCGCCATCGGCGGCGGCTTCGGCGGCACGATCCTCGGCCTCTCCGGCGCTGCCATCGGCGGCATGATCGGCTCCGGCATCGGCTCGATGGTCGACAGCTGGATCGTCTCGTCGCTGTTGCCCGGCCAGCGCATCGAGGGCCAGCGCATGGACAGCCTGCGCATAACCTCGGCGACCGAGGGCGTGGTGATCCCGCGCCTTTATGGCCGCATGCGCATCGGCGGCAATATCATCTGGGCGACCGACTTCCGCGAGGAAACTAACACCACCCGCCAGGGCGGCGGCAAGGGCGGCGGGCAGAAGGTCACCACGACCGAGTACCTCTACTATGCCAGTTTCGCTGTCGCTCTCTGCGAAGGCCCGATCACCGGCATTGGCCGCATCTGGGCTGATGGCGAGATCGTGGATCTCGGCGAGGCGACGTGGCGCTGGTATCCGGGCAGCGAGGCACAGGCCCCCGACCCCTTCATCACAGCGAAGATGGGGGTGGGGAACACGCCTGCCTATCGCGGCACCGCCTATGTGGTGTTCGAGGAACTGCCGCTGGCGCGCTTCGGCAACCGCCTGCCGCAACTGTCCTTCGAGGTGTTCCGGCCTCTGGACGATGCCGACACCGCCGAGGGGCTGGTGCCCGCGGTCACCATTATCCCGGCGTCGGGAGAATGGTCCTACGCAACCCAGATCGTGCACAAGGCCGGGGACGGCGACAGCGCGGCCGAGAATGTCAACGCCATGGCCGGAACCGCCGACATGGTGGTTTCGCTGGACCGGCTGGAAGCCATGGTGCCAAAGGTCGAAAGCGCCTCGCTGGTGGTGTCCTGGTTCGGCGACGATCTGCGCGCCGGAAGCTGCACGATCCGCCCGAAGGTCGAAATGGCGCAGAAGAACACCACGCCTGCCTGGAGCGTCAACGGCGTGAGCCGCGGCGATGCGCTGGTGGTCAGTCAGGACGATCAGGGGCGGCCGATCTATGGTGGCACGCCAGCGGATTTCTCGGTGCTGCAGGCCATCCGCGAGATGAGGGCGCGCAGGCTCAAGGTGACCTTTTATCCGTTTCTGATGATGGATGTCCCGGCCGGCAACACCCTGCCGGATCCCTGGTCCGACTATGCCGCGGCCATCGGCCAGTCGGTGCTGCCGTGGCGCGGCAGGATCACCTGCTCACCTGCGGCCGGTTTCGCCGGGACCGTGGACAAGACCGCCGCCGCCGCGGTGCAGGTCGATGCCTTCTTCGGCAATGCCCAGCCCTCGGATTTCGCAGTCAGCGGCGACAGCGTGACCTGGACCGGCGGGGCGGATTGGGGCTTCCGGCGCATGATCCTGCATTACGCCCACCTCTGCGCGGCGGCGGGCGGGGTTGATGCCTTCCTGATCGGATCCGAAATGCGCGGGCTGACCTCGATCCGTTCCGGGGCATCGACCTATCCGGCGGTTGCCGCGTTGCAATCGCTGGCCGCTGCCGTCCGCTCGATCCTCGGGCCGGGCACTAAGATCAGCTATGCCGCCGATTGGTCGGAGTATTTCGGGCACCATCCGCAGGACGGCTCGGGCGACGTGTTCTTCCACCTCGACCCGCTCTGGGCGGATGACAATGTCGATTTCATCGGTATCGACAATTACATGCCGCTTTCCGACTGGCGCGATGGCTGGGAGCATCTCGATGCGCTGGCATGGCCGTCAATCTACGACCGCGCCTATCTGCAATCGAACATTGCCGGCGGCGAGGGCTTCGACTGGTACTATGCCAGCGAGGGCGACCGGATCGCGCAGAACCGCACACCGATCGAGGACAGCATCACACCGGGCGCCGGCGGCAAGGTCATCACCGCGATGCCTGTTGCAGCACCCGGCATCAGCCAAAGTCCCGGCACCAGTTTCACCACCACGGTGCCATATCGGAGTGCCAGCATCACCCTATACTGCCGGGTTCAGTTCCCGGCCCTGATCGCGGACGGCATTGTTTTCGAGATCGGCAACCAGAGCAGCGGCATGTTCTTTGGCCTGGCCGGCGGGCAGTTGATCATGCACGAGATCTTCTCGGCCATCGGACAGACCAGGACAGCCGCGATCCCTGCCGCCTCACTTGCCGACAGGACCGTCGATCTGGTCGCATGGTTCGACATGGCAAGCGGCGAGATCGGCTTTGCAGTCGACGGGAGTGTTGCGGCCACGGCAAGCTTCGGCGGGTCCGTATCCGGCACATGGGCCGCCAACAACGGCGCAGGATATGGCCTTGCCAACGGCCCGGTGCCGGGGTCCAGCACCGTCACGACAGCACTCCCCTGGCCGGGAGCGCTGGTCAGCAATCTCAGCATATGGTCGGGCGCGATCCCGAGTTTCGCGACCTTGCCCGCGGTGGTGCCCGAGCCGTGGATCTTCCGCTACAAGGACATCCGCGGCTGGTGGTCAAACCCGCATCGCAACCGCCCAGGCGGGATCCCCGCAGCGTCCCCGACCGCATGGCTGCCGCAGTCGAAGCCGATCCGGTTTACCGAACTCGGTTGCCCTGCCGTGGATCGCGGCCCCAACCAGCCGAACGTGTTTCATGACCCGAAATCCTCGGAATCCTTCGTGCCCTGGTTCTCACGCGGCTGGCGCGACGATGCCGTCCAGCGAGCCTATCTGGAAGCGACCTACCTGTTCTGGGGTGACGCCGCAAACAACCCGGTCTCGACCGGATATGCCGGCCGCATGGTCGAGGTTGCGGAATGCGCGGCATGGACCTGGGATGCCCGACCCTATCCGTTCTTCCCTCAACTCGGGGACATATGGGCGGATGGCGACAACTGGCGGCTGGGGCACTGGCTGACTGGCCGGCTGGGCGCCGTGTCGCTGGCGGCGCTGGTGCGCCACCTCTGCTTGCGCGCCGGCATGCCCTCGGCGTGGATCGATGTCTCGGGCCTGACCGGCGCTGTCGATGGCTATGTGATCTCGGCGCTGGAATCGCCGCGGACCTCGATCACCATGCTGGCGCGGCATTTCGGCTTCGATGCCGTCGAGAGCGAGGGGCGGATCAGGTTCGTGATGCGCGGCAGCGCCCCGGTGGCGACCATCGCCCCGGACGACATGGTATCCTCGGGCGCGGGCGACGTCATGGAACTGACCCGGGGCCAGGAGACTGAACTGCCGCAGGCACTGAAATGGCAGGTCGCCCGCGCGGACGAGGATTACGACAGCATCACGGTCGAGGCCCGCCGCATCACCGTGGATGCCAGCAGGGTCTCCTCGGACAGTTTCGCGGTGGCGGTGCCGCCCGAGGAAGCCGACCGGCGCTGCCGCCGGGCGCTGATGGAGGCATGGATCGGCCGCGAGACCGGAGCCTTCAGCCTGCCGCCGTCGCTGCTGGCGCTGGACCCGGGCGACGTGATCGCGCTCGACCATGACGGCCGGCGCGCGGAACTGCGCATCCTCACCACCTCGGATGCCGAGGCCCGCAGCATCGAGAGCATCCGCCAGGACCGGGATGCCTATGATCTGCCGCCCGGCAGCCCCCGCCCGGCCGCGCTGACCCGGCCGGTGGTGTTCGGGTCACCGCTGGTCGAGCTTCTGAACCTGCCGCAACTGCGCGAGGATGTCGCGCCATACCACCCGCTGATCGCCACCCATGCCCGCCCCTGGCCGGGCCAGATGGCGGTGTTCCGCAGCCCCGAGGCTTCCGGCTTCGAACTGCTGACCACAGTCAGCACCCGGGCGCGCATGGGCGAACTGGTGGCCGATCTCCATTCCGGCCCGACCTCGCGCTTCGACTACGGCAACTCGGTCTATCTCGACCTGCTGTCAGGCACCCTCGAGAGCGTCACCGACCTGCGCCTGTTCGCTGGCGAGAACGCGCTCGCCGTCGCGCAGCCGGGCGGCGGCTGGGAGATCCTGCAATTCGGCACCGCCGAACTGATCGCCCCCGGCCGATATCGGCTGTCGCGCCTGCTGCGAGGCCAGCGTGGCACGGAGACCGACATGGCGGCGGTGGTGCCGGCCGGGGCGCGGGTGGTGGTGCTGGACACAGCGCTGGCCCCGCTGCCGGTGAACGAGGCCGATCTGGGCATGCCGTGGAACTGGCGCATCGGCCCGGCCAGCCGTCCGGTCAGCGACGACAGCTTCACCGCGCGGGCCTTCACACTACGCGGCACGGGTCTGCGCCCGTTCGCGCCCGTGCATGTCGAGCAGCCGTGGCGGCGCGCGCGCAGCCCCGGCGACCTGACCATCCGCTGGATCCGTCGCGACCGCTCGCTCGCCGCCGACAGCTGGAACGCGGTCGAGATCCCGATGTCCGAGGCTGGCGAGTCTTGGCGGGTCGAGATCCTCAACGGCGCAGTTGTCAAGAGATCCTTGACGACTGTGACCGCCAGCGCGGTCTACACTGCGGCGCAGCAAACCGCCGATTGGGGCGCGCCGCTCGCCCCCGGTGAGTCCCTCGATATCCGCATTGCCCAGATCGGGCAGGCGTTCGGTGCCGGGGCGGCCCCTGTCACCACCCTCTGGTTCTAAACAGGAGACAACCCATGCCTGACACCACAGCGCATCTCGCGCTGCCGTTCATCATGGCCGCGCAGGCCCAGAAGCACGTGACCATGAACGAGGCGCTACGACTGCTCGACGGCATCGTGCAGCTATCCGTTCTCGACCGCGATCTGACCGCGCCGCCGGCAAGTCCGGCCGAAGGCGACCGCTATATCGCAGCCAGTGGCGCGACGGGCGCGTGGGCTGGCTGGGACCGCAGCATCGCCTACTGGATCGACGGCGCCTGGATGCGGATCCTGCCGAGCGCCGGCTGGATGGCCTGGATCGAGGACGAGGCGCAGGCCATCGTCTGGACCGGATCGGCGTGGATCCCGGTTGTGGATGCCATGGGCTTCATCGCGCAGGCAGCCTCGGTCGCCGTGGCGCGGGAGGCAAATGGCGCGACCACCGGCATGGCGGTGCGGGAAGAAACCCTCTCCGGCCTTTCCGGGGCCAGCCGGGACTCGACCATCCAGATCCCCAACCGCGCCATCGTGCTCGGCGTCTCCGCACGAACCGTGACCGCGGTGCTGGGGCCCAGCTCCTTCGACTGCGGCGTCAACGGCGAGCCCTCGAAGTTCGGCGGCTCGCTCGGCGTGGCCGTGGGCAGCAGCAATATCGGCGTCATCGGCCCGACCGCCTTCTATGCCGACACGCCCGTGCGCCTCACCGCTAATGGCGGCAGCTTTGCCGGCGGCGCGGTGCGCATCGCCATCCATTATCTGACCTGCGGCCTGCCGGGTTGAACCCATGGGAGAGAACTTCATGGATACCATCCGCGAATGGTGGGGCGCGATCATGGCGGCGACCGGCCTTGGCATTTGGCTCGTGCGGCTTGAGGGCAGCAGCAAGACTGCCCTGCGCGAAGTGGCGCGGCTGGAAAAACAGCTCGACGCCGACCGCCAGGCGATCTCCGAGACCCGCAAGGAACAGAACGAGATGCTGCGCGAGATGCGCGCCGACATCAAACGCCTGCTGGAACGCAGCGGACCCGCCCGCGACTGACCGACGCCCAACCCGACCATCCACCCACCCCGCCAGCGCGCGGGGTTTTTCATTTGGAGAACATCATGTCTGTAGCGAAAGAAACCATCGAGCACGTCAAGCGCTGGGAGGGCTTGCGGCTGGAAGCCTATCCCGATCCGGGCAGCAAGGACGGCACCCCCTGGACCATTGGTTACGGGCATATCTCGGACAGCTTCATGACAGTCCACAAGGGCCTGAAAATCACCGAGGCGCAGGCCGAGGCCGCGCTGGAGCACGATCTGGGCGAGGCCGAGGATATCCTGCGCCGGCTGGTCAAGGTGCCGCTCACCGATGGGCAAAGGGCGGCGCTGACCAGCTTTGTCTTCAACATCGGCGAGGGGCAGTTCGCTGGTTCCACCCTGCTCAGAAAGCTGAATGCCGGCGATCATGATGCCGTGCCCGATCAGCTTGCGCGATGGGTCTATAATGACGGCAAGAAGATGACCGGGCTGGTCAACCGCCGCGCGGCCGAGATCGGCCTGTGGTCGAAGGGCAGTTTTGTCTCGTCGCGCACGGTCGAGGCCGCAGTCCCGCCCCTGGTCGAAAAGCTGGTCACGCCGGAAGTACTGACAGCGGCGGGCGGCGCGCTTGCCGGGCTGACCGGGACGCTGCAGGGCGACGGGCCGGTCTCCTTCGCGCTGGCAGCGCTGATCGTCATGGCCGGGGCCTGGGTGCTGTTCCGGCTGATCAGGCGGGCCTCGTGATGCTGGCCCGCTTCAAGTCCTGGCTGGCCATCGCCGCCGCCGCCATCCTGTTCATCCTCGGCGCGCGGCGCAGCGGCGAGAAGGCCGGGCGCGCCAACGAACGCCTCGAAAATCTAGAAAGGACCAATGATGCACATCAAAGGATGCTGGAAGCAGCCAGCCGCCGCCCTCATGATCGCGACGCTCTCGCTGAGCGGCTGCGCGACGGAAAGTTCTGACACCGCACCCTGCCCGCCCGTGGTGGAATACAGCACCGCCGACCAAACCCGCGCCGCAGCTGAGGTCGAAGCGATGCCGGAAAACGCCGTACTGGTTCGGATGATGAGCAACTACGCCGTGATGCGCGATCAGGCGCGGGCCTGCAGGTGAGGACCGGGCCGGGCAAAGCCCCGCGGGAAGCGCCAGACGCCTCGACCGCAGCGCCATGCCCGGCCCGGTTCACGGATTCATGGTTTCAAAAAGTGGCAGGGATTCGCTGCGCTGGAATGGTGGCACGGATGCTCCGCCCTGTCCCCTGCCGAGAGGGGCACAATTGCGCACCTTAGAAGAACGGCGCTAGTCGCCAGGACGGAGCGTCCTCGTAAACGTGACAATCCTGTCGAGCGGTTGCGCGAGGGCGGTTTCTGACCACCAGGCTTGCCCGCCAGTGGCCGAGTATCCCGCCGGGCTCCAGCAGAGCCCAGTAATAGAAGTTGATGTACTGCCGCCGAAATCCGTTATCTAGGGCATCCTCGTTGACTGCCAAATCATGCAGCAGCAAGCGCTGGCGTGTCGCTAAGTTCTCATAGTTCAGTGAAAGTAGAGGCGATGAGTCAAACGTTTATGGCTCGTCAAGACTTGACATGTAAGATAGAATCGGTCTGAACCGGAGGACGCTATGGACCGAGACGACATCCTGTTGGCTGCCCTTGCGGCTGGCGGTGCAGGCGCAACCTTCTCACCAGTGCAGGTGCAGAAGCTGTTTTTCTTGATTGACCGCGAAGCTCATCACCTTGTGGGTGGGCCGCACTTCAACTTCCGTGCCTATGATTATGGCCCGTTCGATAAGGCCGTCTATGATGGGTTGGACGCACTTGCCTGTCAGGGCTTTACGCGTGTTCAGAGCTCCGGAAAGTATCGAAATTACAGCCTTACTCCTGAGGGCTTAACGCGCGGCCAAGCCAGCCTTGCGGAAATGCCAAAAAACGCGCGCACCTTCATTAGTGAAATTTCAACATGGGTGCGCACGCTATCTTTTGAACAGCTCGTAGCTTCGATCTATAAGGCTTACCCGGACATGAAGGTTAATAGCGTTTTTCGGGGATGACGGTTGTCGTAGCCTTTCATTGCACAGATGGCGTCGTAATTGCCGCTGACAGCATGATCACTCCAAGTATGGGCGGCATGCCGGTGGGCCATCATCATGGGCAGAAGCTGTCCGTACTCGATGGGCCACAACTCTTCGCGTTTGCTGGTGATCAGGGGCAGGCTGATCGCTTCAAAACAATGACGAATGGCTCGCACGGGCTCATCGCACAAGTTCAGCACCCGCTCGATTATGCGGTGTCGCTATCCGGAAGCATCATTCAACAGCTTCAGCAAACAGGCATTGGAATGGGCCAAATCGGTGCCAATGCGATTGTTTCATTCCAAATGCATGGCACTCACCACTGCTGCGTATTTGAAGGCCCCCTACAGCCACGATTTCTTGACCAGCATCATTTCTATGTGGCTCTCGGCTCCGGCAAGCTATCAGCTGATCCCTTTTTACGTTTCCTCGCAGACACATTTTGCGCGAACAACGCACAACCGACGACCCGAGAAGGCGTGTTCATGGCAACTTGGGTTGTTCAGCACGTCATCGATACAAACCCAGGCGGAGTCGCTGGGCCGATCCGTGTTGCCACATACACGTTTGATGCTGGCGTAGCAGTAGCCAGGCACCTACCAGATGCAGAAATCTCTGAGCACCAACAAGCGATCGAGAGTGCGCGGGCGGCGCTAAAGAGTTGGCGGGACGAGCTACTTTCTGGGGCCGCAGCTGGCGACGCCCCTGCACTTCCGCGGCTTAGCGTCTAAGCGCCTTATCGCATCAGACCCCTCGGAATACCGTACCAGATGCTGGAAAACCCATGGGGCCAGCACCCGTGGCCCTTGGGCCCTTGCCCCGCTCCGCGCGTCTCACCGACGGGTGTTTTGTTGAGTTGGTGTTGAGTCGTCGCGCGAACGCAGAAAGCCGTCCTTTCGGACGGCTTCTAACGTGCTGATATTACGTGTTTTTTTGGTTGCGGGGGCAGGATTTGAACCTGCGGCCTTCAGGTTATGAGCCCATGGAAGGGCAAAACCGAAAAATCATCGAAATCAGCGTCTTACGCGGCAAGCCTTTGTTATGGCTTGATTTTCACCCTCGCAAACATCAGCGTTCGCACGGATTCACACGCAAGACCGGCACGAAGCCCGCAGTCGCAGGTTGATGTGGTGTTGATGTAGCCCTCGCGCCCTCCCCCGCAGATCATCATCGCAGACCGTCTTGTCGGCCTTCATTTGCGAGGTTCCAGCAGCCCAAGCTCGACCCACATCCAGCCGAAATCGTACTCTGCAATCGGCCCCTCGCCATGCCCGGCGCTGCGGTTTTCCAGCATCTTCAGCCACTCGATCACCTTCTCGCGCCCCGCAGCCGTACGGACAGCCTGACGTGGTGACTTGCCGCCCAGCGCCGGGATCGGCCCATCCAGCGTTTCACGGTAGTGCTTGTCCAGGTGATCTCGCATGAGCTGGCGCGCGATCTCTGGCGGGATTTCATCGGCGGCGTCACTTGGCCCATCATGCCGATGGTCGGCCCGCATCTGCTCAACCGTCCGGATCGTGGTCAACGGTGCCCTCAGCAAATCCCCGGCGGCCGCGCCGATCAACGTCTGGACCTTGGCCGCCCGCTCGGCCGAGTTGACGGTCACCAGCAGCGTCTTGCCCTTCAGTTCCAGCGAGCCCAGCACGGTGGCCCCCTCCATCTGAGTGTCCAGCATGATGCCACCGCCCGCCTTGCCGCCGCGCCCCTTCCGCGCAGCCAGCCAGTTCCAGAACTTCGGCCCCTCGGCCAGGAAGCCCTTCACCCGGTCCAGACGCTCCGCCACTGCTTTCTGCGTCACGCCGCTGGCAAGCGGGTAGCGCAGATCGTGGAACAGCACATCGTCGCCGTCCGAATTGGTGAACTGCGGCTGTTCCGGAGCGAGAGCGCGGTCGATCTCGATGAACAGCCAGGCGGAGGTGAAGATGGGTGCGCAGCCCATCATTTGATCGTGCGAAAGCCGCAGCGCATCTCGCTTCTTTAGCTTCAGGGCATCGCGAAGCCCGGCAAACAGGAAATCCACCGCCTCGGCCCGGAAGGGCAACAGCGCCCCGGAGATGACATGGTGATCGCGTTCGGGCAGCACCCGCACGGCAATCCGGTCCCATTGCTTCAGCGTGCGTGTGGCGGATTTCTCTCTGACCGTGACGGGTGCGGCATCCGACAGCAGGTCGCGCAGCACCATCGATGTGCCAGGCTGGACATCGCCGACTTCGTACAGGCTGACTGGCGCATCCCGCAGCGCGGTGAAATAGGCCCGGTTCAAGGCCGTTTCCTTCCAGCCGCGCCGCTTCAGATAGGGATCGATGATGTTGCCATCCTCATAGTGCTGGCCAAGGAAATCCTCGAACGCGCAGCCCCAGAGGACGCCTGACCACTGCTCGCCAAGCAGGTCGGCCAAGCCGTCCTGATCGATCTCGAATTCCTCCAGCGCGGGCATCAGGTGTTCGGCGACAATATCCTGCAGCCGCTCGCGCCAGTCACCTTCTCGGCCGATGAAGGCCAAAAGGCCGGAAATGTCGTTGCGTTCAGCCATAACCAGCCCTGTCTATGCCGGTCTAGCGACCGATCTTTCTTTGAATATCATCGCGCAGGGCAGCCATGGCCTCAGCGCGCAATCGCCACCCTGCATCGATTTGGCTGGCTTCAAATAGTCGTCCAGTGAGCCGCCGTGCGACGATGAGCTTCTCGCGGCCAAGTGGCAGGTCATCGAACAGCTTCTGGTCCTCGGCAATGCGGACCTGGCGCCGGTTCGGCAACCGAAGGCCGTTGTTGGTGACAGCAACTCCGGTGACGATCCGCGGCTGACCGGGCCGAAAGAGCTTGGTCTTGTGCCCATGAAGGTGCCGTTTGCCTATGGCCTTCCGAGCTTCAAACAGGAGGCGCCGCGTCGCCCCTGCCCCCGTGAATACAATGTCATCGACGTAGACGGTCATCTTGCAGCCAGATGCTTCGGCCAAGACCGCAAGTTCATGAAACAGGTCCTCGTAGGCGAAGTACGAAACGATTGGGCTGGCGCTGCTGCCTGTTGGCAGATGTCCGTCCACGGTCAGAAGCTTCGCGAGCATTCCGGCAACATCACCGTCGCAAGCCATTCGGTCGAGGAAGAAGTGATAGACGGCCTGAGCCCTCGCTGACGGATAGAACCTCCGGACGTCGATCTTGACGCACCCGTCGTCGACGGAATGTGCTGCAGCATTGGAGATGTAGGATCGCCCCTTCTTGGCCGAGTGCAGATAGGCTGGCGTGTCGATCCTGGCCAGAAGGGTTGCGATCCTGCGATGTACCTTTGCTAGCTTCGGTCGAGGTTCCTGGATTGCCCGACCGGACTTCTTGTCGATCCACCGCTTGTAGGGGTCGGCATCCGCAAGGAGCGCGTCCAGTTCCCCTCGGGAAATCAGCAGGCGATCCGCCAGCATCTGCGGGCTTGTTACCTTGTACAGGATAGACTGGTTGCGGTCGTGGCTCACCTGCCCGCCCCACGATACTCGGAGATTGTCGCAGCCCAATCCAACATCTTCAGCGCCTTATCTGCGACATACGCCCGAATCGCATCAGCCTTCCCTGCACCTTCCACGCGCTCTGCAAACAGCATGAGCGAGGACATCGGAATATCGAAGGCAGTGGAATACTTCTCCAGAACCGCAAGAGAGACGTTCTTTTCGCCACTCTCGATCTCCGAAACATAGGATTTTGAAAGCCCGACGCGTTCGGCCACGTCTGCCTGCGACAGGTCGTGGTAGACCCGAACCAGGCGAAGAGCTTCATTCAGCATTTTTCTCCCATCCTCAGCAGTTGAACACCTAGGAGCCGTCTCAGAAGAAGAGTCGCGCCAGATACACGATGGCTTTCACCATCCAGAACGCGACCATCAAGGTCCGACGTTTCCGAAGAACACGCCGAATCCAGCGACGGATCCACTGCCCGGTGCTCAGGGGCTTCACAGGTTCAGTACCCATGTCGCAACCTCCTGGGCTTCCTCGCCGGGACCATCCCGACGAGTGTGCCGCCTTCCCAAGAGGCAATCAGGGCAGAGGCTATCTCCTAGGTATCCCCGTGCCGCAACGCGAGCTGCGGACTTAAGTCGTCGGGTCGTCGTCGCGGATCGCATCGCGCGGATGCGGTCGCCACGCCCCGAAGTGGGTAGAGGCCGGAGCCTCCTCGATCGGCGAACCGATCAGCCTATGGCAGCTATCTCTCACCTGAGCATTGATCGCTAGATAGAGCACGTTGTTCGCCATTTCAAGCCCCAAGTTCGCCAATAGCGAACTGCCTATGCCACACGTCCGACTGCGCACTATATGTAGTGTTCGTCGGGCGCCCAAAGCGGATGACCGCCGAAGCCTTGAATGATATCCACAGCATCCTGCTGGCCAACCCCTTGCTCCGAATCGAAGCCAGCGTCAGGGTGCATCCTTGAGGAGAGCAGCCCTCAACCAAAAGCATAACAGGTCTATCGGAACACCAGTCGTACTGACCGAAGGCGCCTCGGCGCCCTTCGCGTCGTTGCGCCCGATCTCTTGACCCCGTGCCGCCCCCGGCACGGGCTGCAGGCGGTATGAGTTCGGCCCGTCCTCGGTTCATGTGAGGATGATCTGTCATGGCTTTGCCGCCCCGCGTTTACTACACCCTTCAGGAAGTCACGGCCCGCTGGGGCTGCAACATCGCCGACGTCGCAGGCTGGGCCGCGGCGGGCAAGTTCCATATCATGACCGGCATCGGCCTGGTGCGTTGCGGCGAGGAGATCGTCGCCGGTCGGGTGGTCCTCTCGCCGATGGACCTCATGCCGTTGTTCCGCCGCTGCGGGACCGGCCCGACCGAGGGCGTGGTGCGCCGGATCATGACGGGCGACAAAAGCCAATGGCAGATCATCACCGATCCTGTCGGCGGGGTCACGGTGGCGGTCGCGGACATGATGGTCATGGCCGATGAGGTACATGCCTTCGAGGAAGAGAACGACATGGTGCGGCGGGTGGCGGCGGGGCCAGGTGCTGCTACGCCATACGATTGGGAGGGCATGAACATCGCCCTGATCGTGCGGATCCATGATCATGGTTTGCCCGCCACTCAAGCCGAGCTGGTTGCCGAGATGCAGGACTGGTTCGCGGATCGGTCGGGCGGCAAGAAGATGCCAGACAGCCGCTCGATCCGGCGGCGAATAACGCCAATATGGAGAGCGCTGCGACGGGAGGAGGCGTGATGACGAGGGTCCGTGCGGGCCCGGGTCAGGCGGTCTTTCGGCCGCCCTGATCGTCCGCGTCATGAACCAGCCGTGGCTTTGGCCGGAAGGCGCTGGCCACGGCGTCGACCCCGGCGCGCAGTGGCGAGTCCATCAGGTGGGCATAACGCAGGGTGGTCTGCATCTGACTGTGACCCAGCAGCTTGCCGATCATTTCCAGCGAGGCCCCGCCACTGACCAGAAGCGAGGCGAAGGTGTGGCGCAGGTCGTGGATGCGGACGTCCTGCAACCCGCACTGCTTCTGGACCTGCGCCCAAAAGCGGCGGACCTCCTGCACCGGCTGGCCCGGCGTGTCGCCGGGGAAGAGCCACGGCGATCCCTTCGGCACCAGTAGCTGGCGCTGGCGCACGATGGCGGCAGTCTCGTCTGAAATCGGCACGCGGTGCGCACGGCGCTGTTTCGTCATGGTGGGCGGCTTCGACCAGCTCATGTGTTCGAGGTTGAACTGCTCGAAACGGGACTGGCGCACCTCGCCCAGCCGGGCACCGGTCAACATGCACATGCGGATGATGTCGGCGGCGCGCCGGTCCTCGGCGGCATCGAGCGCGGCGGCGAGGCTGGCGATTTCCTCCTTCGACAGGAAGCGTTCGCGCGGCGTCTCGGTGCGGCGATGGAAGCGCTGGGCGGGGTTGTCCTCGCACCAGCCCCACTGGACCGCCAGCATGAACATCTTGCGCAGCACCTCGCCGATCCGGTTGGCGCGCACTGGCGTAGGCTTCGCGCCCTGCAGCTTGCGCGCCCGGTTGTTGGGCTTTTCCTTGTGCGGCCGCGCCCTGCCCTCGGCGATCTTCGTCAGGAGCTTGTCGACGTCGGTCGGCGTGATCTCCGTCACCAGCTTTCGGCCCCAGACGGGCGCCACCATCTTGGCCAGCGCCGACCGCTGGTCGGCCGCGCTGCGGGCGGAGAGTTTCGGCAGATGCTCGGCTCCGTAGCGCTCGATCAGGTCTGTCACGCGCGGGGCTTCGCGCTTTGCCTCGCGCTGGCCCAATGGGTCGGCCCCGGCGTCGATCTCGCGCCGCAGTTCCTTGGCCCTTTCCCGGGCCGCCGACACAGACCATTCCGGCCAGCGCCCGAAGGTCATCCGGCGCTGTCGCCCGGCGTGGCGATAATCCAGCGTGAAGGCACGACCACCGCCACGGTAGATGCAGGCGGCAAAACCCCGGACGTCGGTGTCGAAGATCTGGTAGTCCCGACCCGGCACCGGCTCGGCGTCGCGCAGCACTTTCTCGGTCAGCTTGATGCGTTCGGGCATGGCTTTGGTCCTTCTTGCATCCGACATGAGGCGTGGTTTCGCCTGACTATCAAGGCAAGCATGGCGCCTTAGGTGGCGGGGAGGCGGAGGGTGGCAGGAAGGATGCCAGAGCCGCGCCACCCCTTGTTTTCTTAGGTTTTCGGCGCTGGGCGGCTCGATGCGCGACTGGTGACGATAGGCGCAATGGGACGTTTGATGCCGTAGGCACGGTGATTACGCCGCAAATCCAGCCTTCAACGCGCCGCTGAGCGACAAATCCTCAAGGAATTCAATGGGTGGCAGGGGTGTCGTGCCGGGTGCCACCTCCTTTTTGCCCGTCAATGCCAGTCAAACACGGTCAATCGGGGTGTTCGCACCTGTTTGCGGCCTTGGAGTCTGTTTCCTCCATCTAGCAGGCCCTCCCCACATCACCTCGCTCAGCCCGACCACCATCGGAAACCCCAATAAAACAAGGGGTGGCACAAGGGTGGCATCCTTTCCGCCACCTTCCGCCTCGCCGCCACCCCTCGGGCTCTGCGCTCACTGGTCCCTGCAAGAGTCCCCGATCTTCGGGGCCAGGACCAGGAGACCCCGATGCCGCATCTCGGATCGATGCCAGACCCGAAGGACAAACCCCGCTCGCTGCTGGTCGGCTGGATCAGCCGCCTCGACCTCGCGCTGGAACTCGGCCTTTCGGTCGACACCCTGCGCCGCTGGGAGGCGATGCGGACGGGTCCACCCTGCGTTCGGGCCGGGCGCAAGGTCTATTACCGCCGCGTCGCCGTCGAAGAATGGCTGGAGGAACAGGAACAGGCAGCCCCGCGCCGCCGTCGTGCCGGAGGGCGCCGGTGATGTCCATCCAGCCCTGCACATCCGCCTGGCCCGCCGACCGTGTGGCCGAGGCCCGCGCCGTCATCGCCGACGTTGCGCATCACAGCGATCTCCTGATTCGGCTCGCCTGCAACGTGCTTGCCCAACATGGCGAGACCCCGGACGAACGTGCTGATGCCCAGCGCCTGCTGGTCGTCGTCGATGCGCGGCGGGGGGTAGCGCGCGCCCAGCGCGAGGACCAGGGGAGGGCCGCGCAATGATGCGCCGCGGCACCCCCGAGGCCGATCTGCAGCGCGCGGTCGTGCAGGCGCTGCGCATCGCCCTGCCCCGCACCGCCATCATCCATCACTGCGCCAACGAGGTGACCGAGGCCGGGCCCCGCGGGGCCAGGCGCCAGGCCATCCTCGTCGGCATGGGCGTGCATGCCGGGTTCGCCGATCTGATGGTGATCTGCGACGGCCGCGTCCTGTTCCTCGAGTTGAAGGCGCCGAAGGGGCGGCTGCAACCGGAACAGGAGGCATTCCGCGATGCCGTTCTGGCGCAGAGGTTCGGCTGGGCGCTGGTGCGCAGCCTCGACGATGCGCTGGGCGCGCTGGCGGACCATGGCTTCACCACGCGCATCGCCCCGGCCCCGCGGAGGCCCGCCCCATGAGCCACGAGGCCACCAACTGGGCCATCAAGCAGCGCGGGTTGAAGCCCACGACCAAGATCGTGCTCTGGCATCTCTGCGACCGGTTCAACCCGGACTACGGCTGCTTCCCCTCCCAGGACCGGCTGGCGCATGACTGCGAGATCAGCCGGTCCACACTGAACGATCACCTTGGCCAGCTCGAGACCGTGGGCCTGCTGCGGCGGGTGCCGCGGCTCGATCCCGTGACCAAACGACAGCTGCCCACCCGCTATATCCTGGGGTTCGAGCCGGGCTTCACACCTGTGGCTGTGGTGCCGCGTCCGGAAATCGGACACGGGGACGACGGCGCCGTGGAAAGCCTCGACGATGCCGATGGTTGTGATGTCGACGGCATGGCCGACGTCCTGCCGTGTCCGGATTTCGGACACGGGGATGACGCCGGAGCCGTGTCCGATTTCCCGGCCGAGCCGTGTCCGGAAAATCCCGAAAGCCGTGTCCGGAATTCGGACACTAACCTTGTAAGGGAACCTCTAAGTAAACCAGTAAAGGAGGAGGAGGGCGCGCAGGCGCGCGCGGCGATTTCCGAGGAAGTTTTCGGGGACCTGCTCGATGCGCTGGGCCTCGACCCCGCGGCCCTGCCCGGCTGGTGGCAAGGCTGGCCGCCCCGGCAGCACGTTCAGCGCTGGCGCGACGAACTGGGGCTGACCGAGGCAGAGATCATCGCCGCGACCGAGGCCAGCCGCGAGGAGCATCCCGAACCGCCCGATGGGCCGAAGGCACTGGACCGGGTGATGCAGCGCGCAGCCCAGCGCAAGGTCGAGGCTGTGGGCCGGAAGCGCAGGACGCCCAAGACACCCCCTGCCCCGGCCGCAAAGCCGATCACCGACTTGCCCGCCTTCTACGCCGATCTGGTCAATTCCGACCGGTACTTGCCGGTCAGCGCGATCAGCAACACGATGCGCGATGCCATGCTGGCCCGCGGGCTGGTCACAGCCGAACGCCTGCGCGAGCGCGGGGTGCGGTGAATGACATGGTGTCACGTCCCCGGCACGGATTGTCCCTCTGCGCAGGCGGCGGAGGCCTTGATCTGGGCCTCATGCTCGCCGAACCCGGCTATCACACCCGCGCCTTCGTCGAATGGGAGAGCTGGCCAAGGGCGGTGCTCATCGCCGCCCAGCGCGCGGGATACTTCGCCCCGGCCCCGATCTGGACCGACCTGCGCAGCTTCGATGCCCGGCCCTTCCGCGGCGCCTTCGATGCCGTCCTGGCCGGATACCCTTGCCAGCCCTTCAGCGCGGCCGGGAAACGTGGCGGCGCCGACGATCCTCGCCACCTTTGGCCCGACGTCGCCCGGGTCATCGGAGAATGCCGTCCCGAATGGGTCTTCCTCGAGAACGTCGCCGGTCACGTCACCCTCGGCCTCGAGACCGTCCTGCGAGAGCTTTGGGGATTGGGCTATACGCCTGCGGCGGGCCTGTTCTCGGCGGCTGAGGTCGGCGCGCCGCATGAACGGCTGCGCATCTTCATCCTGGCCCACACCGATGAGCCTGCATCCCGGCACCGACCGCTACAACCCGGCCGGCAACAGCGACTTTACCCGGAAGGCCGAGGCGCTGGCGATGGGCATCGCGAAAGCCCTGCCGAACCACTGGCCAACCCCGGCCGCGCAGAACTGGAAGGGATCGAGCGAGGCCAGCATCACGCGCAGCGACGGCAAGTCCCGGATGGACCTGCTGCACTACCGGGCGGAACAGGGCTTCACCCGCCCGGCCCCGGTGACCTTGCCGGATGGGCGGCGGTCCTCGCCGCACGCCCCGATCTCGCGCCCGCTTTGGGCTTCGATGATTGCCTCGCATGGGCGCGTCACCTCGCGGCGGATCCTGAAGGGCCGGTCGCGGCGGCGGCTGAACCCGCTCTTCGTCGGATGGCTGATGGGCTGGCCCATCGGGCACGCGCTCTGCGCCTGCTCGGCAACGGAGTTCACCCTCTGGCAGCAGCACATGCGTGGCGCTCTCTCGCAGCTGCCCATGGCCTCCGGCCCGTGGATCTGGCGGCCGACCGATGCGGCCCAGCGCCCGGCGCAGATGGATTTCCTTGAAGGATTGCAGACATGAGTTTCCACGGCCGCGTCAGCGGCACCAGGATCAAGCGCGCGCTGGGCGTGCAGGCGGCGCTGGAATGGGCGTTCCGAATCGAACAGGCGCAGCTGGAACTGCCCCTGCCCCCGGACGTCACCGAGGAAGGCTTCGGCTTCGGCCTCGAATACGTCCTCCTCCAACGCGCCGTGCTGGGCTGCAAGATCGACGGCGGCCAGCACAAGATCGGCGGCTACACCCACGAGGACGCCGAGGTGATCGCCGCCACCGTCGCCGGGATCCCCGACAGCCTCGGCGGCAAGCGCATGGCGATCCGCGTCGCCGAACTGGCCCGCGCCGGGCTGACCCCGGACTGGATGCCGGGCGCTGTGCCGCGCTGCGTGCCGACCATCGTGAAGCAGAACCAGCATGGCACGCATGCGGGAACCATCATCGTGGGCGTCGAACGCATCCGCGTGCGCGGCGCGAATGCGCGCGCCACTTGGAAGACAATCGACATCCTCGCCTGCCCGGTCACATTCTCCCCCCACCCGCAGCAGATCGAGGCCGCCCGGCGGGGATATGACGACTGGCGGCAGGCGCTGGGCTGGGTTCGGGACGGGCTTATCGCGGGCGGGATGCTGCGAGAGGTCGAGGTGACAGGGGCGATGCCCCGTCCCGCCCCTTGGGCGAGGGTGCGTCCGTCCGGGTAACGGATCGCCATTGCCTTTTGGCACATAATGACTATATTGATGCCAAAGGAGAACGACCATGCAGTTCGCCACGGTCCAGCCGATCATCGCCCGACCCGACCTTCCTGTCATCACCGACGAGGAAGCGGCGGCGCTGGCACGCACCACCGTCAACCTGTTCCGCGCCTGGGGCCTGACGGACGCTGAGGCGCGCGTGCTCTTGGGCGACATGACCCAGCGCACATGGGCGCGCTGGAAGGTTGGCGACATCGGGCGCATCGACCGGGACCTGCGCGCGCGGATGGCGATCCTGATGGGCATCCACAAGTCGCTGCGGTATCTCTTCACCGAACCTGCCCGCGGTTATGCGTGGATCCGCAAGCCCAGCACGGCCTTTGGTGGCCGCAGCGCGCTGGACATCATGTTGCGGGGCGAGATCACCGACCTAATCGACCTGCGGGCCTATCTGGATGCCGAACGGGGTGCCTGGTGAATGTGCCTGTCCGCCGCGTGACATGGCCACGCACTGTCCGCATCATCCGCTCCATCCATCCGCCCATCGACCTGTTCGAGGACATCGCCGACCCCGCCGATTGGGAGGCGTTGGCCTCGGCCGAGGCCAAGTTCAACCCGCGCATCCGCGACAGCATCGGTGATCTGTCGAAGGTGCCGGTCGCGCGCCGCGTGACCGGGCCCGGCGCGAGCTGGGTCATGGCGCCTTTCGTCCATTGCTCGCCCCTGCGGCCGGGGCGGTTCTCAGACGGCAGTTTCGGCCTCTATTATGCGGGCGACCGCACCGAAGTGGCCATCGCCGAAACCATCCACCACCACGCCCGCTTCATGCGTTCCACGAACGAGGCCCCCGGCTGGACGTCGCAGTTCCGCGAACTGATCGGGTCCATCGATGCCGATCTGGACGACGCCACCGGCCGTGCCGATCTACTGGATCCCGACGATTACCGCGCCTCGCAGGTCTTCGGGGCCGAGCGGCGCGCAGCCGGGTCAAACGGCATCACTTGGCCCAGCATCCGCTATCCCGATGGTCAATGCATCGCCGTCTTTTGGCCCGACGTGATCCCTATCCCCACCCAAGGCGCGCATTTCGCCTATCACTGGAACGGGACGGCTGTCGACTATGTCAGGAACATCGAAACCAAGGAAATCATTCAAGTTGCATAGCACACCCTTTAGCAGTTCTGTTGCGCACCCATGACTCGAAAGAGCTTGTCCAGCACATCCGTAAATCCAAACCAGCTTGACGCTATTGAGGCTGTGGATGGACCCGTACTAATCATCGCGGGCCCAGGTTCGGGCAAGACATTCACCTTGGTGGAACGAATTGTTCATCTGATCATTGAGAAGAAGATCGCCCCGGAAAGCCTGCTCGTCGTCACATTCACTGACAAGGCGGCCCGAGAGCTGACCACCCGGATATCGAACCGGCTCTCTGAACTGGAAATCAGTTTCAATCTGAATGAGATGTACCTCGGGACATTTCACATCAAATCCGCCGCGGTCCGGGCGACGGAAGGCCGCGGCAGGGCCGCCCCCTAACGGTTGCCGTCGATCCATTTCGACATCAGCCCCTTGTCGCGGAAGCATTCCTCCGGCACCGCGCGGCGCTTGATCCGGGCCAGCCGCTCGGCGAAGGCCACCTGCTTGGAACTGGGCAGCCGATCGGTGGGCGACAGCGGCCGCAGCCGCGCCTGCGCGTCGATCCAGGCCGAGAGGCTGCGGCGGTCGCGCTGCACCTCCCAGGGCAGGAGCGTCTGGTTCCGCAGCGCGAGCGAGCGGGCATAGGCCATCTGCCGCGGGGTGGGGGACAGGGGGAAATCGGGGTCTTCCATGGCGGAACTCCCTTTGCTGATCGGCCCCCTGATATAGAACGAACAGGGAACATTTTCAAGCCGCAAGGGAACAGTCCCGGCAGGAGGCCGGAAAGCGGCCCGCGCACCCCAAGGGCGCGCGGGGACCGGGGTCACTTCATGGTAGCCAGGTAGGCGGCCACGTCCTCGTTGCCCTTGTTCAGCTTGAAGGTCATTTTCGACTTGGCGGCGTCATCGCCGGTCTCGGCCTTCAGCCAGGCGGCGGGGTCCTTGGTGTATTCGACCAGCGAAGCCTCGTCCCAGATCTTGCCGGCCGCGCCGACCGACAGGATGGAGTCGCCGTATTTGAAGTCGGGGTCCGAGGCCACCTGACGGCCGACGACACCCCAGAGGTTGGGGCCGGTCTTGCCGCCCTTGACGACCGCGTTGCCCTCGGGATCGACGATGGCATGGCAGGACTTGCACTTGTTGAATTCCTTGGCGCCTTTCTCGGCGTCGCCCTGGGCAAGGGCCGGCAGGGCGAGGGCGAGGAAGGCAAGGGTCGTGGTGCTGACTCGGAGGATCATGGTTTGGTCCTTTCAGGCTGGCGTTATGGATTCGGGTCTGGTTTCGGCGAATTTCTCGCATAGGGTTTCGATGCCCGCCTTGACTTCCATCAGGCAGGCGGCGGTGGACAGCGCGTCCGCCAGCGCGGCGGAGGGGGCCGAGATGCTGACCGCCCGCCAGACCGGGACGGCGGGGGTGCCGGTGCGCGGGTCGAGGATATGGCCGACCCGGCCCGCGGCATCGAAGGTGGTGCCGAGCGGGGAAGAGGTCGCCAGCGCCCGGCCGCGCAGGCCGACCTGCCCTCCTTCGGCCAGATGCACCGGCCAGTCGCCGCCGCGCGGATCGCCGCCGAGGGCGCGGAACTCGCCGGTGTCGATCAGGATGTCGGCCAGCCCTTCGGCCTCCAGCAGCGCGGCCACCCGGTCGGCGATGTAGCCCTGCGCGATGCCGTTCAGCGTCAGCGCCATGCCGGGCGCCAGCGCGATCCGGTCGGGGCCGATCCGCAGGTTCTGCCAGCCGGTCCGCGCCAGCGCAGCCTTGCGTTCGTCCTCGGTCGGCAGGCGGCCCTGCACCGCAGTTTCGGCGTAGAGCGCCCACAGCGGCTGCACCGTCGGGTCGAACAGCCCGCCGCTGGCGGCATGGACCGCCCCGGCCAGCGTCAGGCATTCCAGCAACTCGAAGGGCGGGACCTCCAGCGTGCCGGAGGCATTCAGCCGCATCAGCGCCGAATCAGTGCGGTAGAGGCTGAACACCTGCTCCAGCCGGGAAATCTCGGCCAAGGCGCGGGCGGCGATGGCGGCGGCGTCGGGATGCGACAGCCGCAGGGTGACGCGGGCGCCGAGCGCCTGCCCGGTGGCGACATGCAGTTCTTGCGCCAGCGCCGGCACGGGCAGGCAGCAGGCGGCGGAGATGGCAAGGAAGCGGCGGCGGCTCAGCATCGGGTCATCCTCCGGTCTGGTCGGACAGGTCGCGCAGGCGGCGTTCGTAATCCGGGTCTTCGCCGGTATCCGGCTGTTCGGGCGGGATCACCAGCGCGTCGGGAATCTCGGCAAGCCGCATCACGCTGCTGCCGTTGGCCTCGGCGAAGGCGCGGGCCTCGTCGCGGTCGGCGAAGGGGACGAATTCCTGTTCGCCCATGCCGCCCTCGATGGCGGCGCCGACGACATAGAAGGCAGTCGTGGCGTCGATCCAGTTGGCGGCGCCGGGGTCGTCCCAAGTCGCGCCGGGGGCGCCCATGTCGCTGACCCAGAGGGCGAGGATGCGGTGGCTCTGCTCGGGCATCCGCACATAGGCCACCACGTCGCGGACCTGGCTGAAGAACAGCGGCGTGCCGGGCAATCCTTCAAGATGCGCCTGCCCCTTCGGGCCGGGATGTTCCAGCATATTCATCTGGCAGAAGTAACCCACCGCCTCGGGGGTAAGTTCCACCGGATCGGTGTTCTGGGTCACTTCCTCGCGGCAGGCCGCCAGCGCCAGCACGAAGATCAGCGCGCGTTTCAGGGTCATGGGATCACCTTTCGGAAGGCGGCGATGGCCAGCGCCAGCGCCAGCACCGGCCAGAGCAGGATCGAGGTCAGGGATTGCCAGACCGGCACCGTGGCCGCCGCGCCGCCCACGCCCGCCGCCGCCGCCGTCGCCTCGGAGGCGGACAGGTTGTAGAGCCGGAAGGCATCGGCCGGGTTGGCCAGCAGGGCGGCGGGGAAGCCGTGGACGGTGAACCAGCCGCCGTTGTCGGCGACGATGGCGGCAAGGAGGCCGAGGTCGTAAAGCACCACCAGCCCCAGCCACAGCCCGACCGCCAGCCCGGCGGCGCCGGAGGGGCGGCGGGACAGGGCGGAAAGGGCGTAACCGATGCCGATGAAGGTGGCCCCCAGCAGGACCGAGGTTGCCAGGAGCCGCAGCATTGCGGGCAAGCCGGCGCTGGCCGCGGGATCGGCCCAGAGGGCAGCGGCGGCGGCCAGCCCGTAGCCCACGGCGCAGGCCAGCGCCAGCACCGCCAGATGGGCGATCAGCTTGCCCGCCAGCACCTCGGCCCGGCTGACGGGATAGGTCAGCAGCAGCGGCAGCGTGCCGCGCTCCAGTTCCCCGGCGATGGCGTCGAAGCTCATCAGCAGCGCCAGCAACGGCACCAGATAGACCGCCAGCGAGGTCAGCGAGGCGACGATGACCGACAGCCTGTCCACGCCGAGGCCCCCGGTGGGGGCCGATCCGGCGGCGGCCAGCACCAGCGAGAACAGCGCCATCAGCACCATGGCGATGGCGACCCAGCGGTTGCGCAGCGCGATGCGGAATTCGGTTCCGGCGGTGGCGAGGATGCGGCTCATTGCCCGTCCCTCTTGCTGAAATGGCTGTAGAGGTCCTCCAGACTGGGCGGGGCCACGTCCAGGTCGGCGACCAGATCGCCAAGCGCGGCAATGCGCGCCAGCATCGCCAGCTTCTCGCCCTGCCCGCAGGACAGAACCAGCCCGTCGGCCCGGGGTTCCGCCCCCGGCAGCGCGGCGGCGACGGCCTCGCCCGCGCCCGGACGCGGGGTGACGTGCAGCATCACCGGCAGGTCGGCGCGGCGGCGCAGGTCGGCCAGACTGCCCTCGGCCACCATCCGGCCCTTCGACAGGATCAGGATGCGGTCGGTCCGCGCCTCCACCTCGGTCAGCGCATGGCTGCTGAGCAGGATCGAGGCCCCCCGCGCCGCCAGCCCGTCCAAGAGCGCGTAGAAGTCGCGCCGCGAGACGGGATCGAGGCCCGAGGTCGGCTCGTCCAGAACCAGCAGTCGCGGCGTGCCGATCAGGGTCTGGGCCAGGCCGACGCGCTGGCGCATCCCCTTGGAATAGGTGCCGATGCGGCGGCGGGCGGCAGGACCGAGGCCGACCTGCTCCAGCAGCTCCATCGCCTTCGACGGGCTTTCGCCGCGCAGCGACAGGTAGTGCCGCATCTGCTCCAGCCCGGTCAGGGCGGGGTGGAAGGCGGCGTTCTCGGGCAGGTAGGCCACCTGCCGCCGCGCCCCGGCGCTGCCCGGCGCGGCGCCGCAGACCTCCACCTGCCCGGCGGTGGCGGGGATCAGGCCGAGGATGATCTTCATCATCGTCGACTTGCCTGCGCCGTTGTGACCCAGAAGCGCCACGCGCTCGCCGGCCGCGACGGTCAGCGACACCTCGGTCAGCGCCGCCACCTCGGCGAAGCGCTTAGTGAGTGCCGAGATTTTCAGCGTCGATGTCATCGAAATTGCCTTGCGCCCAACGGCCGGCCACCAGGGCCTCCATCGCGGCGATGTCTTCTGGAACGGGGATGGCGATGGGTGCCATCAGCGGGTGGCTGTCGACCACGCCGCCGGGCAGCGTGGCCGGGAAATTCGATTGCGACCAGCGGATCAACTGCACCGAGGGCGCGCCGGTCAGCAGCTTGGCCGCGGGCTGGGACCACAGGATATGGTCCATCAGGTCGTTGGGGCGGAACACCCCGTCGGCGATGCCGTCGCCGTTCAGGTCGAAGGCCGGATGGTCCGACCAGTAGTTGCCGCGGCCCTCGAAGCTCCACTCCAGGAAACGGGTGCCGACGTATTTCACCTGCTCCTGGTTGCCGAGGAAGGCATTGCCGGTCAGCACGTTGCGTTCCGACCCGGCGGTGAAATGGATGCCGATGCCGCAGTCCTGGAAGCGGTTGCCGACGACAAGGTTCTTGTGGGCGTTGTAGACGAACAGGCACTTCTTGGTGCCGCCCCGGACCAGGTTGCCGGTGACATCGGAATTGTTGGTGTAGTTGAGCATCACCCCGTGCTCGCGGTCGCCCAAGCTGAGGTTGCCGCGCACCACCGCCCGGTCCGAGTTCATGATGGCGAAGCCGAGGTGGTTGCCGATCGAAATGTTGTCGATCACCTCGGTGCGGTGGGTATACATGAAATGGACGGCAAAGCGCAGGTCGCGGAACAGGTTGCCGCGGTAGGTGCTGTCCTTCGAGGTGTTCGAGAAGATGCCGTCGCGGCCCCAGCGGATGTCGTTGCCCTCGACCAGCGCGCCGGGGCTGTTCCAGACATAGACGCCGTTGCCGCGTTCGTTCATCCGCGGGTCCTGCCGGCCCTCGATCACATTGCCGGCGACGCGCACGTCGCGGCCGCCGTGGATGTCGACGCCATGCATGTTGTCGGTCAGGTAAAGCCCTGTCACCAGCACCCGGTCGGCGCCCTTCAGGATCTTCACCCCGGCGTCGAGGTCGGCGTTCACCTTGCCCGATCCGGTGACGGTGAAGCCTTCCAGCACCACGTCTGGCGCGGTGACGGTGATCACGGTGCCCTGCCCGCCGCCGTCCACCACGGCGCCGCGCGGGCCGCGCACAGTCAGGCTGCGGTCGATGGTGACGGGGCCCGGATAGGCCCCGTCGGAGAGGATTAGCACATCGCCGGGGGAGGCCCCGGCGACGGCTTCGGCCAGCGCGCCCGGCCCGGGCACGACCTGCAGGTCCCGCGCCCAGGCGGGCGGGGCCAGGCAGGCCAGCGCAAGGATCAGGGCGCGCAGCATCGGTCTCAGGCGTCCCTGGGTTCCACGAACATCCGGCCGCGCATCTCCATGTGCAGGGCATGGCAGAACCACTGGCAGTAGTACCAGTAGACCCCAGCATTGGCGGCGGTGAAAGTCACCGACGACGTCGCCTGCGGCCCGATCTCCATCGCGACACCGTGGTTGCCCATGGTGAAGCCGTGCGTCAGGTCGTCGATGTCGTCCAGGTTGGTAACGATCACGGTGACCTCGTCGCCTTCCTTCACCGTGAAGCTTTCCAAGGCAAAGTTCGGCGCCTGGCTGGACATGTAGACGCGGACCTTCTTCGGGTCGTCCTTGTCGCGGATCACCATGTCCTGCCAGTCGTCCAGATTCACCCCGTCCGCTTCGGCCTGCTTGCGGGTTTCGGCCCACATCGGGTCCTGGCGGTTCCAGACCGACAGCGGGTTCAGCTTCGACGCCGCCACGGCAATGGCGTCATGCGGCTCGGCGAAGTTCGGGCCGTCGTGCACCACGACCATCTTGTCGCCCGAGATGTCGATCAGCTGGTCGTTCTCTGGCTTCAGCGGACCCACGTTCAGGAAGCGATCCTTGCTGAACTTGCACAGGCAGACCAGCCAGTTGCTTTCAGCCTCCAGCGTCTCGCCCATCACCGTCTTCAGGTGGCCGGGCTGGTACTGCACATCGACCTTGTCTTTGATCGGGTCCACCGCCTCACCGGCATAGGCCTTGATCGCGTCCTCGATGCTCCACTTGACCACCTGGCTATCGAGAAAGAGCGAGGTGTAGGCAAAGCCCCGCCCGTCAAAGGCGGTGTGCAGCGGGCCAAGGCCAAGCTCGGGCTCCGCCACGACGACGCTGCGCGGATCGACATCACTGTCGAACAGGGTGTCGAACTTCGTCACATCCAGCACGGTGACAGTGGGCGAGAGCTTGCCGGCAATGCAGAGGTGCTTCTTGTCCGGCGCCATGTTGCAGCCGTGCGGGTTGTTGGCGATCGGGACATAGCGGGTGAACTGGCTTTTCGCTTCCTTTCTTCCGTCCAGAATGCGGACGCCGTTCAGCTCCTGCCCCTCGCCCGCTGCAACTGCTGCTTCGATTGCGGCGATGTTGAAGATTACGACATGGTCCATCTCGGCTGCAGTCATTTCGGCCAGCGTCATCCCCATTTCCGAGTTGTACGAGGTCGAGAACGCCCATTTGCCTTCGTAATCCGCGTCGCAGTTGTCCAGGTTACCCGAGACCATGACCTGCCAGGCGGGCAGCATCGCTTCAGCATCCACGGCGGTGAAGACGTTCACATAGGTCGAGACGTCCTGCATCGTCGTCCCGTCGTTGACCAGCGGAGCCTCGTCCTCGCCGTTGCAGAAGATATACTTGGTGCCAGGAAACTTTTGCGGCCGCAAACCGTGGATCGCCTTGGCGTTCGGGATTTCCAGGATCGCGTCGGTCTTCATGACGTCGCAGCGCACCCGGGCGACTCGGGTATTGGCCTTGTCGTTCATGAACAGGTACTTGCCGTCGTACTTGCCGTCGGTGAACGACATGTGGACGTGGTGCAGGTCGCCGTTGTCGTGGATCTTCTTGCCGTTGGCAGCCAGCTGCTTCTTGGTCTTCTCGGTCATCGTGCGCTGGTGGATGCGCAGCGATTCGTTGGTCGAACCCCAGCCGGTGGCCGAGCAGCGGTTGAACACCGGAACGCGCATCAGTTCGCGCATCGAGGGGATGCCGAGGATGCGCATCTCGCCGGTCTGGCCCGAGGACCAGAAGCCGTAGTAGTCGTCCAGCTGGCCGGGCGCGATGCCGCCGTCCGCGCCGGCCGCCAGCGCGGCGGTCGAGCTGCCGGCGGTCAGGCCGGCCGCGGCGCCCAGGCCCAGGGCCGCAGGGCCGAGCGCGAGGCGCCCGCCAAGCGCGCCCAGGGCGGCACCGCCGGCGCCGGCGCCAAGCAGGCCGCGGCGGCTGAGACCTTTCGTATCCTTCGATTCCATGATCGAACTCCTTCGGTTGAATTTTGTCAGACTGCGGTGCGGGCGGCGTTGGGATGCCCGGCAGGCGGCCGCCCCAGAGTCGGCGGAGTGCTTTCCGCCAGTTTCTCCCGCCGCTTCAGCTTTCTGATGACGACGGGGCATTTGGTTTCGGACTGATACAGCACCTGGCAATGCAGGCAGTTGATGCACTCGTTCGGGTTGATCTCTCCGGTCGGGTGGATCGACTGGACCGGGCATTCATGGGCGCAGGTCTGGCAGGGGTTGCCGCATTCGTGGTAGCGCTTCAGCCAGTCGAACATCCGCAGCCGCGCCGGGATCGCCAGCGCCGCGCCCAGCGGGCAGAGATAGCGGCAGTAGAACCGTTCCACGAACAGCCCGGCGATCAGCAGCGCGGCGGCATAGGCCACGAAGGGCCAGGCGCGCATGAACTTCAGGATGATCGCGGTCTTGAACGGCTCCACTTCCGCCAGATGCTCGGCCTGCTCGATGCTGACCAGCGACGCGCCGAAGAGGCCGAGGAAGATCATGTATTTGACCGGCCAGAGCCTTTCGTGCAGGCCCCAGGGCAACGTCCATTGCGGCACCCGCAGCTTTCGGGCGATGTGGTTGGTGATCTCCTGCAAGGCGCCGAAGGGGCAGAGCCAGCCGCAATAGGCCCCGCGGCCCCAGAACAAGAGCGCAGCGGCGACCGAGAACCACAGGATGAAGGTCAGCGGGTCGAGAAGGAACGCCTGCCAGCTGAACCCGGTCATCAGGCTGCCGAACAACGCCATCAGGTTCACCACCGAAAGCTGGGCGTTGAACATCCAGCCCAGCACCACCAGCGTGACCGCCAGATAGGCCATGCGGAACCAGTAGAACCGGCGTTCGTGCCTGACCGCGAAGCTCTGGAAGAAGAACACTCCGGTCAGCACCGCCAGCATGGCGCCTAGGACGGCGATCTTCAGCTTGGAATCGGTCCAGATCCGCTTCCACAGCTCGGCCTGCGCGGTGTCCTCGTCGCGGTCGGCGACGGCGGCGGCCACTTCGGGCACCTCGGCGGGGGCGGTGGCCGCCACGGCGCGCAGGTATTGCGGCGGCAGCTGGTAGCCCAGGTCGAAGGTGGTGAACAGCTTCTCGATCGGCCCGACCTCGCGCTGCACCAGAAGCTGGATGCGGAACGGCTTGGTCGGGTCGAAGCCCACGTCGGCCGGGATCTTGAACAGGTCGGCCTCGGTGAATTCCGGGTGTCCCTCGGCCGCGATGCTGCCCAGCCGGCGGTGCTGGCGGTCGCGGAAGCGGACCGACACGTCGTCCTGGATCAGCACGATCCGGTCGAAGATGCCGCCGCGGACATAGCCCGAGCCCTTGAAGCTGTAGAGCCCGCGGCCGACGACGACCAGCGCATGTTCGCCCGGTTGCAGCCAGTTCTGCAGGTTGGCCTGTTCGGCCTCGCCCAGCATGGCCTCGCCGATGGCGGGAACCGAGACCAGCGCCGCCTGCATCTCGATGAAGGTGGTTTCCGGCGCCTCGGTCAGCGCGCGCTCGGCGGCGCGCTTGTCGTCCAGCGCGGCGAAGGCGGCGTTGACCTGGCCCACGTCCAGCGACAGCCGGCGCAGGGTGCCGTCGCCCTCCATCTCCATCCAGCTGGCGGGAACCGGGGCATCGGGGTTGATCTCGAAGGCCGGCCCCTGCGCCGCCGACTCGGGCTGCAACCCGCCAAGGCCAAGCGCCCGCGCCGCCTTCAGGCCGGACCGCACGATGGAATCGTCGATCACCATCACCGTGACGGTGGCGCCCGAGATGATGTCCACGTCATGCGCGGTGCCGCCCGAATTCGCCTCGGCCACCAGGTCGAGACCGATGTAGCTGTCGACCAGCGCCTTGATCTTGGCCTCGGGGATGCCGATCAGCACGATCGGCTCGGAATGCTTGACCAGATCCATGCCGATGATCCGCGCCTGCGGGTCCACCGCGACGAGGGTATGGATCGGCTTGCCGGAATAGCCGGTGGTGCCGACGAAATCCGAGGTGACGAAGGCCCAGCCGATGGTCTCGCCGCCCTTCAGCACCGGGGCGACCGGCAGGTCCTCGCGGATCGGGCCGTAGCCGTCGGCGCCTTCCACCAGTTCGGCCGCGGGCACCTTGCCCAGCCATTCGGGCAGCACGCTTTGCGCCAGCGCGGGCAGCGGACACAGCAGGGCGAGGACAAGGAGGATCAGTCGGACGAGCGTATTCATAGGGCAACCCGTTGGCGTTGCCCGCTGCCTGCCATCGCACAGGGACCGATGGCTTGACCAAACTCAAGAGGTTCGGCGAAAGCCCGGGTCTGCGGCAAGGAGCCGCAGAATTGACCGGGATCAAGCGCTTGGACCTGCGCAGCCGGGGGGCCGCGGGACAAGGGGCGAAGGTGGATCCGGGGCGCGGGCAAGACGGCCGGGGCGGCCGGGGCCAGCATCCGGGCCGGGCGCGGCGGGGCCTTTTCCGCTGCGGGGCCGGCCGGCAGTCCGAAAGCCAGGACAAGGCAGTCCGGGCAGTGGAAGCAGTCCGAGGAATCGACCGGATCGCCCTTGGCGTCCAGCAGAACGGTGGCGATCCCGCCCTCGGAGCAGATGACCATCTCCATCGCCGGTCCCCTGGCCACCATGGCGCCGGCCGCCGCGCCGTAAAGCGCGACCGCCAACAGGGCCAAAAGGCAAAGGAATCGGGTCAGGGCACGGGTCATGGATCGATTGTTAGCGGTAGGGGGAAAATATGAAACTGATATAGACCGACATTCCCCAAGTGGCCTGCCGCTTGACTTCAAGATCGCCTGATTTTGCTCGCTGGGCAAGCGTTTTTCGCCCCGAGCGGTGTCTGTCGTCGCGCAAACGGCCGAAGTCGGGTGGATCAAGCCTCGAACCCGCAGCATTCTGGCCCGGCAGAGCCGCTTTTCCGCGCGGCAGACGGACCTGTCCTGCCGCTTTCGTTCAGCTTGGGCATGGATCGTGGTCATGCGCATGACGGAGGCGTTCGAAGACGGCGGATGGCGGCAAGGACGGCCCGCACCATCGGGCCGGTGACGGCGACCTCGGCCAACTGGAAGGTAATGGCGCGGGCGTGGCGGACGACGCGGGCGCCGATCTTGATCAGCTTGAGTTGCAGGCTGGTCAACGACCAGTCCGCCATGGCCTCGGGCAGTTCGATGCAGCGGAGGAAGGTTGCCAGGTTGTAGGCCAGCGCGTGCAGTTGCAGCCGCACCTCGTTGTGCCGGAACTTCCGGCATGACAGCCGCGTCCAGCGAAAGGCATATTTGCCTTCCTTGATGTGCTGCTCTGCGGTGCCGCGCTGGTTGTAGAACCTCACCACCCAGTCTGGCTCCATCGGCAGGTTGGTGACGATGAAGCCGACTTTGGGGAACAGCTCGCCCGGATGCCATTCGATCTTGGCGATGACGCGGCGCGGCTTGTCCCAGGACGCCGCCTGATACTCGAAGTCCTCGAAGAACCGTTTGACCTTGGTCAGCGAAGGCCGTCCCACGGGCCGTGTCAGCCGATGCGCGATCTTCTCGCGCAAGACGGCGTTGGCGGGCAGACGGATGGCGTAGAAGAACCTGGCTTCTTCCAGCCGCATATAGATCGCGGGGATCGCGTAGGCAGCGTCGGCCCGGAAGAAGCGTCCACCAAGGTCGCGGCCAGCATATCGGGCAATGACGGGATCAAGGACATCCCGCCAGCCATCGGCGCTGTGGACATTGCCGTTACGCAGGGCGCAGCGCTCCAGCATGCCAAACTGGTTGAACAAGAAGATGGGGTGATAGCAGGTGCAGTCGAAATGCCCGTTCCAGGCAGCACCTTCCTGATCGCCGTGGGTGGGGCTGACCGAGCTGTCCATGTCCAGCACGATGTATTGCAACCCGTTGCGGTCATGAAACCGGTCGATCCATTGGCCGTTCAGATCGGCCAGCGCCGCCCGGTTCGCGGCCAGAGCCAGCGTCTCGGTCTCGAACCGTCCCAACCGACGCTGCACGTGCGTCCTCGAGCCAAACTTTCGACCTTACTGAGCGCCGAAAGAAACGAGTGTACTCACAGATCAGCTTGGTAGCTGAGATCGCCCGATATCTGAACGGCGTTGTTGCAGAACTCTCCCCGTGAAGGATTCACTTGGTGAATCCATGCGGTTAGATGGGCAGCATGAGCAAGCCCAAGCCCGCCCGCTAC
>NZ_JBYLFR010000020.1:0-55773 GCF_057748165.1 Paracoccus sp. NIOT.M2S5SZ12 | reverse complement strand
CATCTACCGACGCGGCCCCTGGCGCAGCTTCGAGGCCGTCGAATATGCCACGCTGGAATGGGTCGACTGGTTCAACAACCGCCGTCTCCTCGAGCCGATCGGGAACATCCCGCCCGCTGAAGCCGAGGCCAACTTCTACGCAGCTCTGGAAACTGAACCCATAGCCGCGTAACTAAAGACAATCAGCCTCCGGCAAACCCGGCGCGGTTCAAGCTGGGCCCTGACGATCCGCATGCAGCAAGGGATGCGAGCATCGCCAGCGACGCATGTCGGCGATTAAAGGTCATCATAGAGAGAGCTCCTTGGAGATCATGCTTCAGGCCGACGCAGCGGCGTATCGGTTAAAGATCGTGTGGCTTCCATCCTTGAGCACGAGCAGGACATCATAAGCCTCACGGCGGCTTTCCGGGCCCATTCCGGGGCTGCCATAGGGCATGCCCGGACCGGTCAGGCCAAGGGCGTCGGGACGCTCTTGAAGCAGTTTGCGGATATCGGTGGCTGGGACATGTCCTTCCACGAAATAGCCCTCGACCGACCCGGTGTGACAAGACGTCAGGTCGATGGGAACGCCGAGGTCGATCTTGTGCTGCATGAGAAGCGTGCCGAAACGCTCCTCACTCGTGACCTGAAAGCCGGCATTCTGAAGGTGCTGTGTCCATTGCCGACAGCATTCGCACCCCCTGCCCTCCACGACATGGATGGCGGTGGAAACAACAGGTAGCTGGCCGAATGCAGGCAGTGCGGTCACGGCGGCGGCGGCACATAACACGAAGCGACGGGTGACGAAGTTCAACGCCGATCCTCCCAGAAAAGGCGGCCAGGGGCCGCCGACAGGCTTGTGGATTTTGCTGCAATCATTCTTCGGGTCCCTCACGGTCGGAGACCTCGGCCTGATACTCGTATTGGCGCTTGGGCCGTGTGCTTTTGATGTAGGCCAGGGTGGCGCGGATTTCCGCATCCGTCAGAATGCCCTCGAAGGCCGGCATGTCGCTCTCATAGCCAGGCACGACACCACTGACCCCTAGCTTGGTCAGTGTGAACAGCTGATTGTCGGAGTGGTGCCATGTATGCCCCGTTTCGTCATGGGGCGGTGCCGGCATCCGCCCGTTCTCCAGGGGACGTTTCCAGTCGGGCTGTCCTTCCAGATCCGGGCCGTGGCATGACGCGCAATTTTGCGCGTAGAGTTCTTTTCCTTGTACGATCTCCTGCGCGGTTACTGGAGCACCCTGAAAAGCAACTTCAGCCCTTTCGGACCGATTAACCTGTGCGAAAGCCGCCACGGCCGCCATACCGGCAAATGACAGTCCGACGAGCAACAGAACCTGTGATCTCATGACGGCCCTCGCAGGTACTTGAGAAGGGCAGCGATGCCCAGGACCAGGAGGGCCAGGGCGAGAAGCGCAAAGAGTCCGCAGCTCAGCATCATCATGCCCGTCATGGGGCTATTCATCATTGTCATGCCGTTTCCCTCAGAAGAGGGTGGTCAAGCCATTCTTCGCAAGCCGCATTGACGGCAGAAATCTCAAGGAAAAACTCAGTGCGTAGAGCTGCATGCAAACTCTGCTGCATAGGACACCTGACTATCTGGATTTGAAACGGGACTGCGGACCTAAAGGGATTCAGCAGTCCTGGCAGCGAGCGAGCTCAAGGGGGCAAAACCTTGTGCGCACGCGTCGCCTGCCACAGCGGCAGTCGAATCAGATGAACGGGCGTGGGGGGCTTCGTAACGGCAGCCAATTCAGGTCACTGAACATGACATCGGCAACCTGCCGCTTCGAGAGGCGCCGAGCGTGTCTGAGATCAGAGGTCTGAAATTCAGGAACCGGGACGAAGCCCCCCGCCGCGCAGATCAGGTTGCAGGCTGCGGGGTCGATCTCTGCTTTGTCGCTGCAATCCTGGCATTCGGAGATGTCGAGACGGGTCATCGCCATCATCGCGTCATCATGCATTGACGCAGCAGCCATCGGCATAGGCATCATCGAGCCAGCCGCGAAAACGGTGAACGCAAAAAGAAAGATTGCCCGCAGATAGATCTTCATAGGTTTCGGGTTAACGGCATGCTGCAGAAAAATCCACGACAAGATGATCGCTTTGCCGTGACCGGAACAGGATGGATCTGACCGGGAAACTGCCGCTGAGCCGGCGCCCGCCCTTGTCCTTCGACCGATCGCTTATCAGGGCCACATCTGCGCGGCATGAAGCACGCGAAGGATCGTCACGACAGACGGCGTCTCGGCATAGATCACAATGTAGTTCGGGCGAACGACCAACTCACGTGGTCCCTGAACGCGTCCTGACCGGCACCGCTTGGGATGCATTGGAAGTTGCGCAACCTTTCCCTGAATTTCCTCCATCAGAGCAAGAGCAGCATCAGGATTGTCATCCGAGATATAGTCAACAATTGCCATGAGGTCGGCGACCGCGAAGGCTTTCCATTCGAGTTCAGGCACCCCGTTTGCCGTCGATCAATGCCCGGGCGTCACGCATGACTTGGTCATGTGGAACGCCAGGTCGGGTATCTGTCAGCGCTTCCTGCACTTTCGCCCGGAACCAGCTATCATAGCTTTGAGGATTTGCAGTCAGACCGGCCGGCAAACCCCCTTCAGCCGCCACACGGGTCAGCAGGATACGGACTGCGTCTGATAGGGTCAGGCCTACACCTGCCAGTGCGCTACTGGCTTGTGCCTTGAGATGATCGTCCACACGGACATGCAGCATCGAGGTATGGGTGGGCATTCGAGCCTCCTGTGTATCTCATATGAGATACACAATGCCATAGAAGGATCAAGACTTGTTTGGCCTCGTCTCGCGCGCCAGCGCGGTGGCATGCGCCACCGCCGCCCCGGCATCCGGGCAGCGCACCAGGAACGCCACCGGACCAAAGCATTCGCCCTCGGCCACCCGGTCGCCCATCGCGGCGGCCAGCAGCATCGGCCGCCCGTCGCGGATCACCCGCGCGCCCTGGCGCAGCGCCTCCATCCGCGCGGCCGTGGCGGGGTTCGCGACCGCGCCCAGCACGCCCGCCGCCCGCGCCGGATCGGCCAGCAGCCGGTCCAGCGCATCCGCCAGCCCCTGCCCGACCTCATCGGGCGTCTTGTGACCCAGATTGCTGTCGATGCCGCCCGCGGGCACCAGGATGGTCTGCGGCGCGGTGCACATCTGCCCCGAATAGAGCGCCAGCGAAAAGGCGAGGTTGTCGCACATCCCCACGAAGTCGGGCGCGCCCAGGATGGTGACGGTGTTCACCCCTGCCTCTTCGGTGAACAGCCGTGCCTGACGCGCGTTCGCGCGCAGCCAGTTGCCGAATTCCGTGCCGCCGGTATAGTCGATGATCCGCACCGCCGGATCGGTGGCCAGCGCCTGCGTCACCGGCGCCTCCGCCGTATCGGCGGCCAGCAGGATCGCGTCCGCGGGCAGACCCGCCTCGGCGAAGACCGCGCGCAGGACCTGCACGGTCAGGGCCAGCGGCAGGATGGCGCGGGGATGCGGCTTGACGATGACCGGGTTGCCGGTCGCCAGGCTGGCGAAGATGCCGGGATAGCCGTTCCAGGTCGGGAAGGTGTTGCAGCCGATGGTCAGCGCCACGCCCAGGGGCACCAGCGTCCAGTGCTTTTCCAGGCGCAGGGCCGGGGCCTTGCCCTGCGGCTTTTCCCAGATCGCGTGGTCGGGAAAGCGCGTCATCTCCTCCCAAGCCAGGGCCACCGCCTCCAGCGCGCGGTCCTGGGCATGCGGGCCGCCCGCCTGAAAGGCCATCGCGAAGGCCTGCCCGGTCGTGTGCTGCGTCGCATGGGCGATGAGGAAGGACCGCGCGTTCAGACGCACCAGTGCCTCGATCAGCGCGCCGGTGCGGGCCTCGGGCGTGGCCTCAGCCAGCGCCTGCGCCGCGCCTTGGGCCGCGGCGATCAGCGTGGCGGGATCGGCCACGGGATAGGTGATGTCCAGCGCGCCGCCGAAGGGCGATTCCTCGGCCCCCGCGCGGCCCGTCTCCGGGTGGCCGGGCAGCGCGAAGGGCCGGCCCTTCAGCGCGTCGAAGGCGGCCTGCCCCGCCGCACGGGCGCCGGCGCCATAGATCGTCTCACTGGGGATTTCGGCGAAGGGCGCCCAGAAGCCGCGATCGGCCAGCGCCTTGCGCGCATCCTGCAGCAGCGCCTGATGGCGGTCAAAAAACGTGGTCATGGTCCCCTCCGTCGCGGCTGTCGCCAGCCTCCTCCCGACAGCGTTTATCATTGACCGACCGGTCGGTCTATGCAGCAAGTTTTTGAGGAGAGGCCGTATCTTTTCGATTGTTGCGCAGAAGGGTGCGGAAACAGGGGGAATCACATGACCGACACCGTGCTGGTCGATCTGGCCGATGGGGTGCTGACGCTGGTGCTGAACCGGCCCGACAGGCTGAACGCCTTCACCGAGGAAATGCACCTGGCCCTGCGCGCAGGCGTCCAGCGCGCCCATGACGACGGGGCCGTGCGCGCGGTCCTGCTGACCGGCGCGGGGCGCGGCTTCTGCGCGGGCCAGGATCTGGGCGACCGCGACCCCAGGAAGGGCGGCCCCGCCCCCGATCTGGGCCACACGCTGGAGACGCTCTACAACCCCACGCTGCGGCTGATCCGCGCGCTGGAGAAGCCGGTCGTCTGCGCGGTGAACGGGGTCGCGGCGGGGGCGGGCGCGAATATCGCGCTGGCCTGCGACATCGTGCTGGCGGCGCAATCGGCGCGGTTCATCCAGGCCTTCGCCAAGATCGGTCTGGTGCCCGATGCGGGCGGCAGCTGGTCCCTGCCGCATCTCTTGGGCGAGGCGCGCGCCAAGGCGCTGGCCCTGACCGCCGAGCCCCTGCCCGCCCCGCAGGCCGCCGAATGGGGGCTGATCTGGAAGGCCGTGCCCGACGACGCGCTGATGGATGAGGCCCGCGCGCTGGCGCGGTCGCTGGCTGCGGGTCCGACGCGCGGGCTGGGCCTGACCAAGCGGCTGATCCAGGCCGCCGCGACCAACAGCCTTGACGACCAGCTGGACCTGGAGCGCGATGCGCAGCGCGAGGCCGGCCGCAGCGCCGATTACGCCGAGGGGGTCGCGGCCTTCCTGGACAAGCGGCCCGCGGGTTTTCGGGGGGAATGAGATGACCGACGACGATCTGGCGCGCGCCTGCGCCACCGCCATGTGGGCCGAGGATCTGGCCTCGCAGCGCCTCGGGATGGTGCTGGAGGAAGTGGGGCCGGGCCGCGCGGTCCTGTCCATGACCGTCACCGACGACATGGTGAACGGACATGGCAGCGCGCATGGCGGCTTCATCTTCACGCTGGCCGACAGCGCCTTCGCCTTCGCCTGCAACACCGTCGATCAGCGCAGCGTCGGACAGCAGGCGTCGATCACCTATCTGGCCCCCGCCCGCGCGGGCGACCGCCTGACGGCCACCGCCGTGGAGCGCGCCCGCCCCGGTCGCAGCGGCCTCTATGACGTGACCGTCACCGGCCCGGACGGCGGCCTGATCGCCGAGTTCCGCGGCCATTCCCGCACCGTCAAGGGCCGCATCCTGGCCGACTGACCCGCCGCCATCTCTGGGAGGAGACATTGGATCACATGACCGCACCGACCGCCATCCTCGACCCGATCGAGACCGCCTCGCGCGACGAGATCGCGGCCCTTCAGCTCAGCCGCATGAAGCGCTCGCTGGACCATGCCTATCGGAACTCGGCCTTCTACCGGACGCGGTTCGAAGACCACGGCGTGCATCCGGACGACCTGCAGACGCTGGCCGATCTGGCGAAGTTCCCCTTCACCGTGAAGCAGGACCTGCGCGACACCTATCCCTTCGGCATGTTCGCGGTGCCGCGCGACAAGCTGGTCCGCATCCACGGCTCATCGGGCACCACGGGCAAGCCGACCGTCGTGGGCTATACCGCGGCCGACATCGACCATTGGGCGAACCTGGTCGCGCGTTCGATCCGGGCGGCGGGGGGGCGGCCCGGCGACATGCTGCACAACGCCTATGGCTATGGCCTTTTCACCGGCGGCATCGGCGCGCATTACGGGGCCGAACGGCTCGGCTGCACGGTGGTGCCCATGTCGGGCGGCATGACCGAACGCCAGGTCACGCTGATCAACGACTTCCGCCCGCGCATCATCATGGTCACGCCCAGCTACATGCTGTCGATTCTGGACGAGTTCCGCCGCCAAGGCCTGGACCCGCGCAAGAGCAGCCTGGAGGTGGGCATCTTCGGGGCCGAGCCCTGGACCAACGCCATGCGCGCCGAGATCGAGGAGGCCTTCGGCATGCAGGCCGTCGACATCTATGGCCTGTCCGAGGTCATGGGCCCCGGCGTCGCCCAGGAATGCGTCGAGACCAAGGATGGGCTGCATGTCTGGGAGGACCACTTCTACCCCGAGATCATCGACCCGGTGACCGGCACCCCCCTGCCCGACGGCCAGATGGGCGAGCTGGTCTTCACCACGCTGACCAAGGAGGGCCTGCCCATGGTCCGCTATCGCACGCGCGACCTGACGCGGCTGCTGCCCGGCACGGCGCGCGCCATGCGGCGGATCGAGAAGATCACCGGGCGCTGCGACGACATGATCATCCTGCGCGGCGTCAACGTCTTTCCCACCCAGATCGAGGAGCAGATCCTGAAATGCCCAGGCCTCGCGCCGCATTTCCAGATCGAGCTGACCCGCGCGGGCCGCATGGACGCCATGGCCGTGCATGTCGAATGCACCCCCGACCGGGCGGCGCCCGAGGCCCGCGACGCCTCGGCTCGCGACCTGGCGCATCGGATCAAGTCGGTGGTGGGCATCTCGACCACGGTCCGGGTCCCGGATCCCGGCGGCATCGCCCGGTCCGAGGGCAAGGCCCGGCGCGTCATCGACAACCGCCCCAAGGAGCCGTCCGCCGGGTGACAGTCCGGGCCTCAGGCCCTAAATCGCGGGGACAGGCCCCCTGCCCCGCCGATTCCCCGCCGACGAAGGACCGCCATGGCCCGCACACGCGCCCAAGATTTCGAAGAGAAGCAACGCGTCATTTTGGATGCGGCGGCCCAGGTCTTTGCCGAACAGGGCATGGAGAAGGCCTCCATGGCGCAGGTCGCCGCCCGCGCGCAGGTGTCCAAGGCCCTGCTCTATCACTACTGTCCGGGCAAGGACGCGCTGATCTTCGCGATCATCACCACCCATCTGGAGGAGCTGGACGCGGCCATCGACGCGGCCGACGATGCCGCCCTGCCCCCGGATCAGCGGCTGCGGCGGCTGGTCGGTGCGGTGCTGGAAAGCTATCGCGGCGCCGATGATCAGCACAAGGTGCAGCTGAACGCCACCGCCGCCCTGTCCGACGACCAGAAGGCCGCCATCACCGCGCTGGAGCGCGGCATCGTGCGGCGGTTCTCGGTCGTGCTGGACCAGATCAATCCCGACCTGAACGACCGCGAGCGGCCGCTGCTGATGCCGGTCACCATGTCGCTGTTCGGGATGATGAACTGGGTCTACATGTGGTTCAGGGATGGCGGCCGGATCTCGCGCGACGACTATGCCGACGTGGCCACCACGCTGATCCTGGAGGGCATCAAGTCGGTGCGCTGAGCCGCCGCTGGATCAGCAGCGGATCGTATTCCGGCGCCTCGGCGCGGCGGCGGTCCGGTTCGGGCGCGTCCAGCGCGGTGGTGGGGGTCAGCCGGTCGCGCGCCTCCAGCGCCAGGCGCTGATAGATTGCGGTGCCGCGGGTCTTCCAGTCGATCTCCTCCGCGCTTAGCATCCGCACCACGCGCGCGGGCGATCCGACCGCCAGCGCGCCGTCGGGGATTTGGACGCCCGCCTTGACGAAGGCCATGGCCGCGACGATCGCATTCGCGCCGATCCGCGCCTCGTCCATGACGACCGCGTTCATGCCGATCATGGCGTTCCGACCGACATGGCAGCCGTGCAGGACCGCGCCATGGCCCACATGGCCGCCCTCTTCCACCACGACATCCTTGCCGGGAAAGGAATGGACCACGCAGGTCTCCTGCACGTTGCAGCCGCGCTCCAGCACGATCCGCCCGAAATCGCCGCGCAGCACCGCGCCGGGGCCGACATAGACCCCCGCCCCCACGATCACGTCGCCGATCACCGTGGCGTCGGGATGCACGAAGGCCGCGGGGTCGATGACCGGACGGATGCCGTCCCAGGCCCAGAGGCTCATTCGACGGCCACCTGCGTTGCGGACCAGGTCTTGGCGACCATGGTCAGCACGTCATATTGCGCGGCGACGGTGCCGTCCTGCTTGGTGACCTGGCAATCCCACCGGACCTCGCCGTGATCGGCATTGGCGCGGGGGTTGATCTCCTTGCAGGTCAGGCGGACCTGCAGCGTGTCGCCGAAATAGACCGGCGACAGGAAGCGCATGTTGTCCACGCCGTAATTGGCCAGCACCGGGCCGGGCGCCGGATCGACGAACAGCCCCGCCGCGAAGGACGCGATCAGATAGCCATGCGCCACGCGGTCCTCGAAGAACGGGTTCGCGCGGGCCGCGTCGCTGTCCATGTGCGCATAGAAGGTGTCGCCGGTGAAATGGGCGAAATGCTCGACATCCTCCTGCGTGACGGGCCGCGCGGCGGTGACCAGCTGGTCGCCGACGCGCAGCTCGGCCAGCGACTTGCGAAAGGGGTGGGTGCCGGTCCGGGCGGGCGCGCCCTCGGACCAGCGGCCCGTCACCGCGGCCAGAAGGCAGGGCGCGCCCTGCACCGCGGTGCGCTGCATGTAGTGCTTGACGCCGCGCATGCCGCCCAGCTCCTCGCCGCCGCCGGCGCGGCCCGGACCGCCATGGACCAGCCCCGCCAGGGGCGAGCCGTGCCCGGTCGATGATTTGGCCGACACGCGGTTCCCGATCATCACCCGGCCGTGGAAGGGGGCCAGGCCCAGCACCATCGCCTCGGCCACCCGCGCGTCGTCGGTGAAGACCGAGGAGACCAGCGACCCCTTGCCCATCGCGGCCAGCGTCACGGCCTGATCGACCCCCTCATAGGGCATCAGGGTCGCCACCGGGCCGAACGCCTCGCAGTCATGCACCGCCGCGGCGGCCGTCGGATCGTCCGCACGCAGCAGCACGGGCGCGATGAAGGCCCCGGCCTCCAGCCCCGCCGGAACCGCGTCGGGATCGCCCGCCACGATGCGGGCCACGGCCTGCAATTCGCGGATGCGGTCGCGGACCTCGTCGCGCTGCTCTTGGCTCGCCAGGGGACCCATGCGCGTGCCCTCCGCCGCGGGCAGGCCCAGGGTCGCGCCCGCAAGCCGCGCGGCCAGCGCCGCCTGCACCGCGTCGATATGCGCCTCGGGCACCATCACGCGGCGGATCGCGGTGCATTTCTGCCCCGCCTTGGAGGTCATCTCGCGCGCGACCTCGCGCACGAACAGGTCGAATTCCGGCGTCCCCGGCCCCGCATCCGGCCCCAGGATCGAGGCGTTCAGGCTGTCGGCCTCCATCGTGAAGCGGGTGGAATTCTCCACGATCGCCTTGTGGCTGCGCAGCCTGCGCCCCGTCGCCGCCGATCCGGTGAAGGTCACCACGTCCTGCCCCGTCACATGATCCAGCAGATCGCCCACCGACCCGCAGATCAGCTGCAGCGCGCCTGCGGGCAGGATGCCCGTGTCTTGGATCGCCCGCACCACCGTTTCGGTCAGATATGCGGTCTGGGACGCAGGCTTGACGATGCAGGGCATCCCCGCCAGCAGCGCGGGCGCGATCTTCTCCAGCATCCCCCAGACCGGGAAGTTGTAGGCGTTGATATGGACCGCGACCCCCCGCAGCGGCGTCAGGATGTGCTGGGCCGAGAAGCTGTGGTCCTTGGACAGCGGCTCCAGGTCGCCGTCGGTCAGCACGCGCGTGTTGGGCAGGTCGCGCCGCCCCTTGGAGGCATAGGTCAGCATGGTGCCGATGCCGCCCTCGATATCGATCCAGCCATCGGCGCGCGTCGCCCCGGTGCGATGGCTTTCGGCGTAGAACGCCTCCTTGCGGGCCATCAGCGCCAGGCCGAGCGCCTTGAGCATGGCCGCGCGGTCGTGAAACGACATCGCCAGCAGCGCGGGCCCGCCGGTGCGGCGGCCCCAGTCCAGCGCGGCCGCCATGTCGATTCCGGTCGCATCGACATGCGCGACCAGCGCGCCGGTCGCGGCATCCAGCAGTGGCGCGCCCTCGCGGTCGCCGGGGGTCCAGCGCCCGCGGATCAGGCTTTCGAGGCGGCGGGGTGCAGCGGTGGTGCTCATCGGTCTTCCTTGGTCGTCAAAGGCCCAGTCCGGCCAGTTTCGCGGCGGCCAGCGTCCGCCATTCGGCGCAGAGCGCCTCGTTCCTGCGATGGCGCAGGCCCATCGCCGCCAGCCGGTCGAAGCGGTCCGATCCCGCCACGCCAAAGCCCGCCGCCACGCGGCCCATCCAGTAGTCGATGCTGGCGCGCACGCCCTCGGGGTCGCTGTGGGCCAGCCGCGCCAGCCCGTTCAGGCCCAGCTGCGCATGGCGCGCCTCGCGCGGGGCGATCTGGCGGAACGTGTCGGCCAGCGGACTGTAGGACAGCCGCGTCAGCTCGGTCATCTGTACGCCCGTGGCCAGGCCCTGCAGGACGTTCATCACCACCGCATCGGTCCAGCCCGTCAGCGGATGGTGAAAAACCGACAGCCGCATGTCGCCGGTCCGGCGCGCGGGCTCGGGATCGGCGTCGCGCGGCAGGCGGGCAGCCCAGTCATGCTGGCACTGATAGCGGGCGGTGTCGGTGCCGAAATCCGCCATCACGGCCAGCACGCGCTCCGCGTGATCGGCCTTTTCCAGCGTGATCCGGCAGGCGGCGATGCGTTCGGTGATGCCGGGCGCCGCGTTGATGACCCCTGCGAAGCCCGCCGATGCCGCCAGTTCGCTGTCCACGAACGATCCCATCAGCCGCAGCAGCTCGCCGCGATAGCGGGCGGGCACGTTGCCGGGCGCGGTCAGCCGGCCGCCCTGCGCCAGATAGTCCTCAATCGCCATCGCGTCATTCGTCATAGCTGACCACCACCCGTTCGCTGACCGGAAAGGCCTGGCAGGACAGCACATAGCCCGCCCGCACCTCGTAATCCTCCAGCGCGTGGTTCACGGCCATCTCGACCTCGCCCTCCAGCACCTTGCAGCGGCAGGTGGAACAGACGCCCGCCTTGCAGGAATAGGGCGCGTCCAGGTTCGCCGACAGGGCGGCGTCCAGGATGGACTGCCCCTGCCGCGACATCTCGAAATGCCGCACCGTGCCGTCCAGCATCACGCTGGCCTGCGTGCCGGCCCCCGGCGCCACCGCATGCGCGGAGACGGCGGGCGCGCGGGCGCGGCCCGGCTGGCCGCTGGCGAACAGCTCGAACTTGATCTGCGCATCGTCCAGGCCGTGGTCGCGCAGGGACGCCGCGATGGCCAGCATCATCGGCTCGGGGCCGCAGATATAGGCCAGGTCGACCGATTTCGGGTCGATCCAGGCGCGGAACAACTGCACCATCTTTTCGGCGTCAATGCGGCCGGTGAACAGGTCGATCTCCTGCCCCTCCTGCTCCAGCACATGGATCACCGACAGGCGGCCCAGATACAGGTTCTTCAGGTCCTCCAGTTCCTCGCGGAACATGATCGTGCTGATCTGGCGGTTGGCATAGACCAGCGTGAACCGCGACGCAGGCTCACGCGCCAGAACCGTCTTGATGATCGACAGCAGCGGCGTGATCCCCGAGCCGCCCGCAAAGCCCAGATAATGCCGCGCGGCATCCGCATCCAGCGCGGTAAAGAACCGCCCCGTCGGCGGCATCGCCTCGATCTGGTCGCCCGGCGACAGGTTCTCGTTCGCCCAGGTCGAGAAGGCCCCGCCATCGACGCGCTTGATGCCCACGCGCAGGCAGCCCTCGTCCAGCCCCGCGCAGATGGAATAGCTGCGGCGCAGCTCCTCGCCGTCGAAATCGCGGCGGAAGGTCAGATACTGGCCCTGGGTGAAGTCGAACAGGGCGCGGTCCTCCGGGCGCGGGGCCAGGGTCACGACCACCGCGTCCCGCGTCTCGCGCCGGACCTCGGTGACCGTCAGGGGGTGGAAGCGGGCCATGGGGCGTTCCTCAGATGCATTTGAAATAGTCGAAGGGTTCCAGGCAGTCGGTGCAGCGCCAGCTGGCCTTGCAGGGCGTCGAGCCGGATTGGCTGAGCCGTTCCGTGGCCCCCGATCCGCAGCGCGGGCAGGCGACGGTCAGGTTCGATGCGCCCGCCAGCCGCGCGATGCGCCCGGCCAGCCGCCCATCCGCCGCCGTCCCGTCGATAGGCGGCGCGATGCCATAGGCCCGCAGCTTCTCACGGCCCTCGGGCGTGATCCAGTCGGTGGTCCAGGGGGGCGACAGCCGGCGCCGCAGCTCCAGCCGCTCGATCCCTCGGGCACGCAGCGCGGCCTCGATGTCCAGGTTGATGACGCCGGTGGCGGGGCAGCCCGAATAGGTCGGTGTGACGGTCACCACCAGCGTGTCGCCCTCCCAGGCCACGTCGCGGATGATGCCCAGATCGGTCAGCGAGATCACCGGGATCTCCGGGTCCGGCACCTGGGACAGCCAGTCCCAGACCTGGCCCGGATCGACCGCCACCCCTGTCACCAGCGCGCACCGGGATAGGCGCGCTGCAAAAACTGCATCTGCGCCAGCACATGGCCCAGATGTTCGCTGTGCACGCCGCGCTTGCCGCCGCCCATGCCGGTGGTGCCCTGCTGCCAGACATCGCCCGGATGGGTCAGCGTGGCCTCCTCCAGCACCTGCGCGACGGTGCGGTCCCAGGCCGGGCGCAGGCTGGACGGCAAGGGCATCACCCCGGCATCGGCCAGCGCGCGGTCGTGGTCGTCATCGGTGAACATCTCTCCGGTGAAGGACCACAGCGCGGTCAGCGCCGCCTGCATCCGGTCATGGCTTTCGGCCGATCCGTCGCCAAGCCGCACCACCAGATCGGCCGAGCGTTCCAGGTGATAGGCGGCCTCCTTCCAGGCCTTGGCCGCGATCTCGGCGATGCGCGGGTCGGCGGAGGCGCGCGCCGCCTCCAGCAGTTCCAGATGGAAGGCATCGAACAGGAACTGCCGCATCAGCGTATGGCCGAAATCACCGTTCGGACGCTCGACCAGCAGCAGGTTGCGGAAGGCGCCCGCGTCGCGCAGGAAGGCCAGATCGTCAGCGGTCCTGCCCCGGCCCTCGATCTCGGCAGCCAGGCCCAGCCACAGCTGGCACTGCCCGATCAGGTCCAGCGCCTGGTTGGCCAGCGCGATGTCCTCCTCCAGCGCGGGGCCGTGGCCGCACCATTCCGACAGGCGCTGGCCCAGGATCAGGGCGTTGTCGCCGGTGCGCAGAAGCCATTCGACCAGCGCGTCGCGGTTGGCCTCCTGCGGGGCGGGGTTGGGCGCACCGGCGGGGGCCAGGGTCTCCAACGCGGGGGTCATCACATCGGGCAGGGACGGCATCACATATGTCCGATCTCGGCGGGGATGTCGAAGAAGGTCGGGTGGCGATAGACCTTGTCATTCGCCGGGTCGAACATCGGCCCCTTTTCCGACGGGCTGGAGGCGGTGATCGCGCTGGACGGCACGACCCAGATCGACACGCCCTCGTTGCGGCGGGTATAGACGTCGCGCGCGTTGCGGATCGCCATCTCGGCGTCGGGGGCATGCAGGCTGCCCACATGGCGGTGGTTCAGGCCGTGCTGGCCGCGGATGAAGACCTCCCAAAGGGGCCATTCGCTGGACATGGGTTTCCTCCCTCAAATCTGGCGGGTGGCGGGCGCGCGGCCCGCCGCGGGGTCATTCGGCGGCGGTGCGGCGGGCGCGAACCTTGTCGGCATGGGCCATCAGCCCGTCGCGGAACCAAGCCCCGTCCTCCCAGGCCTTGACGCGCGCGCCAAGCCGTTCGGCGTTGCACGGCCCGTTGCCCGAGATCACGGCATAGAACTCGGACCAGTCCGGCTCGCTGAAATCATGGCCGCCCTTCTCCTCGTTCCAAGCCAGATCCGGATCGGGGATGGTCAGTCCCAGATGCCGCGCCTGCGGCACGGTCTGGTCGACGAACTTCTGGCGCAGCTCGTCATTGGTGTTCATCTTGATCTTCCAAGCCATAGACTGTTCGGAATGGACCGAATCCTTGTCCGACGGTCCGAACATCATCAGCGCCGGATACCAGAACCGGTTCAGCGCATCCTGGGCCATGGCCTTCTGCTCGGGCGTGCCCGCGCACATCTTCATCATGATGTCGTAGCCCTGCCGCTGGTGGAAGGACTCCTCCTTGCAGATGCGGATCATGGCGCGCGAATAGGGACCATAGCTGGTGCGCTGCAGCGGCACCTGGTTCATGATCGCCGCGCCGTCGACCAGCCAGCCCACCGCGCCCATGTCGGCCCAGGTCAGGGTCGGATAGTTGAAGATGCTGGAGTATTTCATCTTTCCGGAATGCAGTGCCTCCAGTAGCTCGTCCCGGCTGACGCCGAGCGTCTCGGCCGCGGAATAGAGATAGAGGCCGTGCCCCGCCTCGTCCTGGACCTTGGCCAGCAGGATCGCCTTGCGCTCCAGCGTGGGGGCGCGGGTGATCCAGTTGCCCTCGGGCAGCTGGCCCACGATCTCGCTATGGGCGTGCTGGCCGATCTGGCGGATCAGCGTCTTGCGATAGCCCTCGGGCATCCACTCCTTGGGCTCGATCTTCTCACCCCGGTCGATGCGCTCCTGAAAGGCGCGTTCCTGATCCGACATCCCCTCGCGCGGGTCGCCGCCTTCGGTCGTGACAAGCTGGGCATACATGGCGTGCTTCTCCTTCAGACCCGTTCGATGATGATGGCGATGCCCTGCCCCACGCCCACGCACATGGCGCAGAGCGCATGGCGGCCGCCGCTGCGGTGCAGCTGATGCATGGCGGTCGTGACCAGACGCGCGCCCGACATCCCCAAGGGGTGCCCAAGCGCGATCGCGCCGCCATTGGGGTTCACATGGGCCGCGTCGTCCGGCAGACCCAAATCGCGCAGCGTGGCCAGGGCCTGGGCGGCAAAGGCCTCGTTCAGCTCGATCACGTCCATCTGGTCCAGCGTCAGGCCGGCGCGGGCCAGGACCTTGCGCGCGGCGGGGGCGGGGCCGATGCCCATGATGCGCGGCTCGACCCCCACGGCGGCCATGGCGACGACGCGGGCGTGGGGCGTCAGGCCCTGCGCGCGGGCGGCGTCCTCCGACAGGATCGCCAGCGCCGCCGCCCCGTCGTTCACGCCCGACGCATTGCCCGCCGTCACCGACAGGTCGGGGCCGTTCACGCCCGTCAGGCGGGCAAGCTGTTCGGCCGTGGTGCCGGGGCGCGGATGTTCGTCGGTGGCGACGACCAGCGGGTCGCCCTTCTTCTGCGGGACATGGACCGGCACGATCTCGTCGGCAAAGACGCCCGCCTGCTGCGCCGCCGCCCACCGCTCCTGCGACCGGGCGGCAAAGGCGTCCTGATCGGCGCGGCTGATGCCGTAATCGGCGGCGACGTTGTCGGCGGTCTGGGGCATGCTGTCCACGCCGAAGCCCGCCTTCATCGCCGGGTTGACGAAGCGCCAGCCGATCGTGGTGTCGAAGACCGCATTGGCGCGCGAGAACGCGCCCTCCGCCTTGGGCATCACGAAGGGGGCGCGGGTCATGCTCTCGACCCCGCCCGCGATGACGAAGTCGCAATCGCCCGAACGGATGGCGCGCGCGGCCATGCCGACCGCGTCCATCCCTGATCCGCAGAGGCGGTTCACCGTGGTGCCCGGCACGCCGACCGGCATCCCCGCCAGCAGCACGGCCATGCGGCCCACGTTGCGGTTGTCCTCTCCGGCCTGGTTGGCGCAGCCGAAAATCAGGTCGTCCACCGCCGACCAGTCCACCCCCGGATTGCGGTCCATCAGCGCGCGCAGCGGCAGGGCCGCCAGATCATCCGCGCGGATCTGCGCCAAGGCGCCGCCATAGCGCCCGATGGGCGTGCGCACCGCGTCGCAGATGAAGGCGTCCTGCATGGTCGTGATCCTCAAGCCCGGCGGCGCGGGACGGCCATGCATGCACGACTCCTCCCGCTCCCTTGGGACCAAGGGATAGCACCAAAACATTACACGTCAAACAGTTTTGTATATCTCTGTGTAATGTTTCGCGCGGACCGGTCAGCGCAGCATGGCGATCCTGTCCATGCTTTCCGCCGTCCGCATCGGCAACGGGCCGGTGGCGTCCTGCAACTGGGCGATGCCCGCCTCCGCATCCGGCGTCAGGCGCAGATAGAGGTCGCGGAACAGCGCCCGCGCCCGCGCGCCGGACCAGTCGCGGGGCAGCAGGGCGGGCGGCAGGAACGGATCGCGCAGCACCGCCGCGCGATAGGCATGGACCAGCAGCAGCCGCAGCGTCAGCGCGTCACCCGGGGCGGGATCGCCCGCCGCCACTGGACCCAGCCAGGCGATCATCCGGTCATAGCGTGCGGCGACGGCGTCCAAGTCCCAGAACCCGGCGATGCCCGGCACGTCCCTGTCGTCGCGCACCCGCATCACCACCCGCGCGCCGGGGGGCAGCGCGCCCCGGTCGGGCGCCAGCCAGCAGGCGCCGCCCACCGGGGCCAGGTGATGGGTGCGGCGCAGATCGTCGGGCACCTCGTCCAGCGTCAGCAGCAGCCAGCCCTGCGGCGGCGGCGCGGCGGCATAGAGCAGCGCGGTGGCGCGACCGAACTCGGCCCGCGCGGCATCGGCCAGCCGGTAGAAGCTGCGCCGCCCCTGCCGCTCTCCGCTGAGCCGACCCGAGGCGACCAGCCGCGAGACCGCCGTGCGCACTTGGTTCTCCCCGAAGCCCACGCGGGCGCAGATGTCCAGAAGGCTGCCCATCCACAGCACCTCGCCGCGCGGCACGACCACGTCACCATAGACGGTGATGATGAAGCCGGGCGCGGTCAGCTCCAGCGCGCGGGCCAGCGCCAGGGGGCAAGGCGGGGTCTGCATCGGGCGTCCTTCCTGCGGGATGGGGCGGTTCTGCCGCATCCCGGCCCGCGCGACAACCGCCCGCAGGGACCGACAGGACCGCGCCGCGATCCGCCGCCTGCGGAAAACGGACAGGGGCGGGCGGTTTAGCAAATTGATTTAGAAAAATTTTAGCCTGACGGAGCCTGTCGGACAATGCTTGCGGTCGCCCGACCGCGCCGCTACCATCCGACGATCCGGGCGCAGGAGGATGCGCCGCGGGCGGGAATGCAAGGGGGGTCAGCCATATGGGGGCGGTCAGTTTCCGGAAGCTGAACAAGAGCTACGGGTCGCTTCACATCGTGAAGGACCTGGACCTCGAGATCGCGGATGGCGAGTTCGTGGTGCTGGTCGGGCCGTCGGGCTGCGGCAAGTCGACGACGCTGCGGATGCTGGCGGGGCTGGAACCCGTCACCTCGGGCGAGGTCCGCATCGGCGGGACGGTCGTGAACGACCTGCAGCCGCGCCAGCGCGACATCGCCATGGTGTTTCAGGACTATGCCCTCTATCCGCACAAGACGGTGCGCGAGAACCTGGGCTTCAGCCTGAAGGTCCGCGGCGTGCCGCGCGCCGAGGCCGACCGGCTGATCGAGGAGGCGGCCGCGATGCTGGGCATCGGCCACCTGCTGGAGCGCCGCCCCGGACAGCTGTCGGGCGGCCAGCGGCAGCGCGTGGCGATGGGGCGCGCGATCGTGCGCCGGCCGCAGGTCTTCCTCTTCGACGAGCCGCTGTCGAACCTGGATGCGCAGCTGCGCGGCCAGGTCCGCACCGAGATCAAGAAGCTGCACCAGGCGCTGCGCACCACCATCCTCTATGTCACCCATGACCAGGTCGAGGCGATGACCCTGGCCGACCGCATCGTCATCCTGCGCGGCGGCGTGATCGAACAGGTGGGCACCCCGGACCAGGTCTACAACAGCCCCGCCAGCGTCTTCGTCGGCGGATTCATCGGCGCGCCCGCGATGAACTTCCTGCGCGGCCGGATCGAGGCCGGTCAGGCCCGCTGCGCGGACGGCGTCACGCTGGACCTGCGCCAGGTCGCGGGCGTCCCCGCCGAGGGGCAGGAGGTCATCATCGGCATGCGCCCCGAGCATATCCGCGCCGGCCACGGGGCGGGCGTCGACTTTGCCGCGACGGTCCAGGTGGTCGAGCCCCTGGGCGCCGACACGCTGGCCCATGTGGGCATCGGCGACGCGGTGCTGACCGCGCGGCTGGACCCCAAGACCCATCCGCAGACCGGCAGCCGCATCGCGCTGAGCATCGCGCCCGGCGATCTGCATCTTTTCGACGCCCGGACCCAGCAGGCGCTGCGCTGAGCGCGGGCCGCCGGGCAACAGGACCACCAGGGAGGACCACATGAAAACGACGACGCTGACCGCGCTGCTGACTTCGGGCGCGCTGCTGCTGCCCGCCGCCGCCATGGCGGAGGTCGAGCTGAACATCTTCATCTCCAGCCAGCACCAGCCCGAGATGTGGCGCGCGGTGCTGGACCGCTATCAGGAGCAGACCCCCGGCGTCACCGTCACGATCGAGACCGGCGGCAACACCTCCGAGGCCCAGAGCCAGTACCTGAACACCGTGATGTCGGCCAGCGACAGCACGCTGGACGTGGTCATCCTGGACGTGGTGCGCCCGGCGCAGTTCGCGGCCGCGGGCTGGTCGGTGCCGATCGACGACGTGGACATGGCAGCCTACCTGCCCGCCTATGCCGAGGCGAACACCGTGGACGGCCAGGTCGTGGCGCTCCCCGCCTTCTCTGACGCGATGTTCCTCTATTACCGCACCGACCTGCTGGAGAAGTACGGCCTGTCGGTGCCCACCACCTGGGAGGAGCTGCGCACAGCCGCCCGCACCGTGCTGGAGGGCGAGGGCGACGGCGATCTGCAGGGCCTCAGCTTCCAGGCCAAGGCGATCGAGGGCGCGGTCTGCACCTTCCTGCTCCCCTACTGGAGCCAGGGCCGCAACCTGGTCGAGGACGGCCGCCTGACGCTGGACGAGGAGGCCGCGACCGCGTCCATGGCGCTGTGGAAGGGCTTTGCCGATGACGGCACCGCCAAGGCCAACATCTCGGAGGTCGCGACCGACGACACCCGGCGCGAGTTCCAGGCGGGCGATGCGGTCTTCGCGGTGAACTGGTCCTATGCCTGGGCACAGGCGCAGGGCGACGAATCCGAGGTCGCGGGCAAGGTCGGCGTCGCGCGCCTGCCCGCGATGGAGGGTGGCGAGCAGGTGACCTGCCTGGGCGGCTGGCAATGGGCGGTCTCGGCCTTCTCGGAGCATCCCGACGAGGCCGAGGCGCTGATCAAGTACCTCTCCAGCCCCGAGGTCGCCGAATATGCCGCGATCAACGGCTCGCTGATGCCCGCCTTCCCGCAGGTCTTCGAGGACCCCGAGGTGCTGGCCGCCGTGCCGTGGTTCTCGGACGCGCTGCCGGTCCTGGAGACCGCGCGCCCCCGCCCCGTCACCCCCCGCTATGCCGAGGTCAGCGAGACGATCCGTACGACCTTCAACGCGGTGATGTCCGGCGTGACCGCCCCCGCCGACGGCGTGGCCGAGATCGGCGCCCGGCTGACGCGCGTCCTGCGCTGACCTTCCGCGACCGGCGCCCCGCCGCCGGTCGCCCCCGTCCCAACCAGGAGAGGCGATGATGTCCACGCCCCGCAAGGCCCGGTTCTCGTGGCTGACCGATCCCGGCGACCGCAGCCTGGCGGCGATGCTCTTGGCGCCGCTGGTGCTGCTGGTGCTGCTGATCGTCGTCTATCCGGTGCTGCGGCTGTTCTACACCAGCCTGTTCGACCTGTCGCTGACCTCGGGCCTGCCCGCCCGCTTCGTGGGGCTGGAAAACTTCGCCCTGATCCTGGAGGATCCGACCTTCCGGACCACCTTCCGCAACACGATGTTGATCACCGTCGTCACCGTGCCCGGCGCGCTGGTGATGGGGCTGGCCATGGCGCTGATGGCCAACCTGCCCTTCCGGCGCAAATGGCCGGTGCGCCTCTCGCTGCTGATCCCCTGGGCGCTGCCTCTGGCCTTCGCGGGCCTGATCTTCGCGTGGTTCTTCCATTCGGAATACGGGGTCGTGAACGACGTGCTGGTCAGGCTGGGCCTTCAGCCGGTGATCTGGTTCAACTCTCCGGGCTGGGCGATGGCCGCGATCTGCCTGACGATCATCTGGAAGACCTCCTCCTTCATGGCGCTGATCATCCTGGCCGGGCTGCAGACGATCCCGCGCTCTCTCTACGAGGCGGCCGACGTGGACGGCGCGGGCAAGGTCCGCCAGTTCTTCGAGATCACGCTGCCACTCCTGAAGCCGTCGATCATCGTGGCGCTGATCTTCCGCACGATCACCGCGCTGCAGACCTTCGACATCCCCTACACGATGACCGCCGGGGGACCGGGCGGGTCGACCGCGACGCTGGCCATGTACATCCACATGAACACGGTGTCCTTCCTGGACCTGGGCTACGGCTCGGCGCTGGCGGTGGTGATGTTCCTGCTGTCGATGCTGGTGACGGTCGTCTACCTGCGTATGATCCGCATGAAAGGCTGAGCCATGACCGCCACGCCTGCCCCCTCCCTGCTCTCCGGCGCGGCCCTGCGCCTGATCGTGGCCGCGATCCTGCTGGTCAACGGGCTGTTCCCGGCGCTGTGGATCCTGTTCACCTCGCTCAAGACCGAGGCCGAGCTGACCGCGCGGCCCATCACTTGGCTGCCGCATGGCCCGACGCTGGCGAACTACATCACCGCGTTCTCGGACCAGCCGCTGCACCTGTTCCTGTTCAACAGCTTCATGGTGGCGATCCTGTCCACGATGCTGACGCTGGTCGTGTCCGTGCTGGCGGCCTATGCCATCGCGCGGCTGAACCTGCGCCATCGCGGGCTGATCCTGTCGGCGATCATCGCGGTCTCGACCTTCCCGCTGGTCACGCTGCTGGTGCCGCTGTTCGAGACGATGCGCGCCCTGTCGCTGCTGAACAGCTGGACGGCGCTGGTGCTGCCCTACACGGTGCTGTCGCTGCCCGTCTGCACGCTGATCCTGGTGTCCTTCTTCGAGAACATCCCCCGCGACCTGGAGAACGCCGCCATGATCGACGGCTGCACGCGGATCGGCGCGCTGTTCAAGGTGGTCGTGCCGCTGTCGGCGCCCGGCGTCTTCACGGCGGGCATCTTGGCCTTCGTCAATGCCTGGGACGAGTTCCTGCTGGCATTGTCCTTCAACTCGAACCCCGGCCTGCGCACCCTGCCCGTCGGCATCCAGCTCTATCAGGGAGAGTTCGCCTTTCCCTGGCCGGTGATCTCGGCGGCGCTGGTGGTGGGCATCGTGCCGGTCGCCATCCTCATCGTGCTGTTCCAGGAGCGCGTGGTGTCGGGCCTGACCGCGGGCGGCATCAAGGGCTGAGCGCGGCCAGCCGCCGCGCCGTGTCGGGCAGGCGCGCCAGGCTGGCCGCGATGCGCTCGCGCCAGCGCGGGCCGCGCGTCAGCGCGTCCTCATGCGCCTCGGCCAGGTCTTCGGGGCGGTCGCGGGCCAGCACCTCGATCAGGCAGGCGGCCTGCGCGCGGTCCTTGGCGGCCTTCAGCCGGTCCGCGCCCTGCCGCCGCTCGGCCAGGATCAGCTTGTGGATGGCAAAGCGTTCGGGGCGCGGGATCTGCACCAGGACCCCGCTGCGATAGGGGATCGCCGCCGGGATCGGCTCCGCGATAAGATAGTTCAGATGCCGCAGCGCCTGCGCCTGCACCCCGAGCGCGGGCAGGTCGCGCAGTCCCTCCGCGCCGAAGGCGGGCGTCAGGAACTCGACCAGCGCGGTGCCCTGCGTCTGCCGCCAGCGCCATGTGCGGCCCGGTTCCAGGCTGGGCGCGGGCGCAAAGTCGAAATCCGCCAAGACCTGCTGCACGGGCGGCGCCGCCGCATCCTCCAGCGCCAGCGACAGACGCTCGAAGCTGGCGATGTCCAGGTCGTCGGTCTGCGCCGTCTGCTCCAGCGACAGGGCCAGGTTCAGCTCGCCCTCGTACAGGCGAAAGGCATGCGTGCCGACGATGGTGCCGCCAAGCCGGAACACCCCCGCCGCCGCCAGGGCCGCCATCAGGCTGCCGCTGGTCGGGTCCAGCCCCAGAAACCCTTCGGCGCGCAGCAGGCGCACCAGCCGCGCGCGGTCGCGGCGGCGCTGTTCGGCGGGCGCCCTGTCCTCGCGCAGCGCCTGCATGCGCGCGGCCATGTCGGGGCCGTCCTCGCCCAGATAGCGCTTGCGGACCTGCGTACCGACGCGAAAGCTGTCATACCAGTATCCGCGTCCCTGCCGGCGGATCAGCGTGGGCGTGCCACGCAAATCCCTGATCCCCTCGTCGCGGAGGGATCGCAGCAGGTCGTGATAGGCCGCGTGGGCCAAAGCGGAGTGATGGCGCATGGCGTGCTCAACAGTTGGTCAGACTGTTGAATACGCCGATGCTCAACAATCGGCAAGATCGTTGAACACGCGCCTGTCCGACCGCCGGGCCGCCCGCGACAGCTCGGCCTCGGCCCGGTCCCAGAACTCGGCCTCGCGGCCCTCGGGACAGCCCTCGCTTTCCCACAGCATCAGGGCGCGGGTACGGATGCGGTCGAAACGGTGCATCCCGGTCATCTCTCCTCCTCCGTCCATGGGAACGATCCTCGCTCAGCGGCGTGTCAGCGCCACGACACTCTGCCAATCCAGCGGCAGGACGCCGCTGACGGTCTCGTCGCAGTCCACCCGGTCGCGGGCCGTGTCAATGCGCAGATGCCAGTCGCCTTCGGGCAGGGCGAACTCTCCGGCATCGCCCGCGTTCAGCACGATCAGCACGTCCGGCCCGTCATCGCCGGTCAGTTGCTGCCCAAGGATGCGCAGCTCGGCATCCGACCAGTCGCCCTCCTCCATCGCGCCGCCGCGCGGATGCAGCCACGCGATCTGGGGACCCCCATCGACCCCGGCAAAGCGGCTGCGCGCCAGGCCGAACTCCTTGCGGAAGGCCGCCAGCGCCGCCACCGCGTCGCGGATCTCGGGGCGGGCGGCGGTCCAGTCCAGCCAGCTGATGGGGTTGTCCTGGCAATAGGCGTTGTTGTTGCCGTCCTGCGAATTGCCCAGCTCATCCCCCGCCAGGATCATCGGCACGCCCTGCGACAGCAGCACCGTGGCCAGCATGGCCCGCACGCGGCGGACGCGGGCGGTCATGATGCCCGCATCCTCGGTTGGCCCCTCGGCCCCCAGATTGTCCGAGATGTTGTGGTCATGCCCGTCGCGGCCGTCCTCGCCATTGGCGTCGTTGTGCTTTTCGGCAAAGCTGACCGTGTCCCACAGGCTGAACCCGTCATGGGCCGCCACGAAGTTGACCGAGCTGGTCGCGGGGCGGTTGCTGTGGTCGAACTGCACCGGCGACCCGGACAGCCGCTCGGCCATCGCCCCCAGCAGGCCCGGATCGCGCCGCCAGAAGCCGCGCGTGTCGTCGCGGAACTTGTCGTTCCATTCCCGGAAGGGCCAGCGGTATCCGCCGACCTGATAGCCGCCCTCGCCGATATCCCACGGCTCGGCGATCAGCTTGACGCCGGACAGGACCGGGTCCTGGCGGATCGCGTTGAAGAAGGCGCCGTCGCGTTCGAACCCGCTGGCCTCGCGCCCGAGCGTCGAGGCCAGGTCGAAGCGGAACCCGTCCACATGCATCACCTGCACCCAGTAGCGCAGCGAATCCATGACCATGCGCAGCACCATCGGATGCGCGACGTTCAGCGTGTTGCCGGTGCCGGTGGTGTCGAAGCTGTGGCGCCTGTCATCGGCCAGCAGGTAGTAGCTCGCGTTGTCGATGCCCCGGAAGGACAGGGTCTGACCCAGTTCCGACCCTTCGCAGGTGTGGTTGAAGACCACGTCCAGGATGACCTCGATGCCGGCCTTGTGGAAGCGGCGCACGGCCTCCTTGACCTCCTGGATCTGACCCGATTTCAGATAGGGTCCCTGCGGCGCGAAGAAGGACAGGGTCGAATAGCCCCAGTAATTCGACAGGTCCTTCTCCACCAGATAGCGGTCGTTGGCGAAGGCGTGGATCGGCAGCAGTTCGATCGCGGTCACGCCGGTGGCCTTCAGGTGGTCGATCACCGCGTTGCTGGCCAGACCGCGGAACGTGCCGCGCAGATCCTCCGGGATGTCCGGATGCTGCATGGTCACGCCCTTCACATGCGCCTCGTAGATCACCGTCTGCGGCCAGGGGGTGCGCAGGGCGCGGTCGCTGTCCCAATCGAACTGGCTGTCCACGACGACGCCCTTGGGCATGAAGGGCGCGCTGTCGCGTTCGTCGAAGCTGAGGTCATCCTCGCCCACGACATAGCCGTGCAGCGCGTCGTCCCAGATGATCTCGCCGCACAGGGCGCGCGCATAGGGGTCCAGCAGCAGCTTGTTGGGGTTGAAGCGATGCCCCTCCTCGGGGGCGTAGGGGCCGTGGACGCGATAGCCGTAGACCTGTCCCGGCATGATGCCGGGCAGGTAGCCGTGCCAGATGCCCCCCTCCATCAGCGGCAGGGGCAGGCGGTGCGTCTCGGTCTGCCCGTCCGCGGTGAACAGGCACAACTCCACCTTGGTGGCATGGTCCGAGAACAGTGCGAAATTCGTCCCCTCGCCCAGGAATTCGGCGCCTAGGATGTCCGAGCGCGCTTGGCTGGCATCGAAGGCAGGGGGGGGAAGATCATGCATGAAGGCCTCGGTTTCTGACGGGAGGGGGGGTGACGGAGCGGCGGATCTGCGCGTGGGCCGCGCGGCGATCCAGCATGGCCTGGGTGATGAGGACGGTCCCTGCGGGCGTGCGCGTGAACCAGCGCGCGTCTTGGGCCGCGTCCTCTCCGGTGACCAGACCCGGCGGGACCTGGGTTCCCGGGGCGACGATGGTGCAGGTCAGGCGTGCGCTGACGGGAACGGTCGCGCCGGGCATGGCGATGCTGCCGCGCCCCAGATACCAGTCCGAGGCCGGGCAGGCGAAGGGCAGGCGCGCGGGCTCTGCCGCGACGAAGTCCAGCTGCGCCCGGCGCAGCGCATCCAGCGTCCCGACATCGCGCCAATAGGCCTGCCCGGAGGGACCCGCGGGCATGCGCCAAGCGGCGGCGACGCCCTGGGCCACGGCATCGGGAATGACGTCATGGCCGAAATCCATCGCCTCGGTCGGGCGGTCGAACAGCGCCTCGCGCAGCCAGTCGCGGTCGAAGACGTAGATGCCCATGGAAATCATCGCACGCGTCGGATCGCCGGGCATGGGGGCGGGGTCGGCGGGCTTTTCCGCGAAGGACAGGATGCGGCCCGACGCATCGGCCTGCATCACCCCAAAGCCCCGCGCCTCGGCCAGCGGCACCGTGTCGACGGCGACGGTCACCGCCGCCCCCGAAGCCCGATGCGCGGCCAGAAGCGCGCCATAATCCATGTCATAGACATGGTCCGCCGCCAGGACCAGGATGTGCCGCCCGCCCATCGCCTCCAGCGCGGTCCAGGTCTGGCGCGCGGCGTCGGCGGTGCCCATGAACCGCTCTTGCCCGTCGCAGAGCATCAGGCCCCCGTCGGGAAACTGGCCGCCCCACCGCTCGGGCAGGTGGCGGTGCAGGCTGCGTGGCGCATATTGCGTGGCGACCAGCATCCGGCGCAGCCCCGCGCGGACCGTATTGGCCATGACGAAGTCGATGATCCGGTTCGATCCGGCAAAGGCCACGGCAGGCTTGCTGTCGCGTTCGGTCAGATCATGCAGACGCGTGCCCTTGCCGCCGGCCAGCAGCAGCACCGCAGCGATGTGAGCGTGATCGGTCCGGAGGGGCGACGAGGGCAGGTCAGGGAACACGGCGATGTCCTTGCTGGGTTTGACCGGAGCGTGGCCCTGCGGCCACCGCTTCCGGTGTGACGCTGTCGAACCGCTGCGACCGGCTGTTGTTCCGCCGCGCGTCAAAAATCAATCGTCGCGTGCCGGCCCCTGCCCCTCCGTCAGGCAGACGCGGCAGCCGTCAGGCCCGGTCCAGTGCAGGATCGCCTGTCCCTGCGGCTGGCCTGCCGATCCACCGGGCAGGTCCAGCCTGACGCCCAGATGCCGCCCATCGGCCCGTCGCAGCAGCGACAGCCCGCCCGCTTCCATCCGCACGGTGCAGTCGGCGCGCTCCAGGAACCCCGCCCGTTCGCGACGCAGGCGCATCAGGATCGGCGTCCAGCGGGCCTTGACGCCCCCCGCATCGTCGCGCCCCGCGGCGGCGGCCTGCGCGTCCCAGTCCACGGGCCGACGGTTGTCGGGGTCGGTCAGGGCCAGGAACCGGTCCTGCGTGCCCTGATAGAGGTCGGGAAAACCGGGCATGACCGCCTTGATCAGCAGCTGCGCCAGCATCAGCGCGTCGCCCCGCCACAGCAGCCGGGTCAGCGCATCGGGCCGCGCGGCCTGCCAGCCGTCCAGCAGTGCCCGGCCAAGACCCGCCAGGCGCGCTTCGGCATCCTCGTCGGGGCGGGTCCAGAAGCTGGTCTCCTTGGCCTCACGCATGGCCTTCTCGACATGGGCGGCCAGGCGGTCGGCGGCCTCGGGCGCGTCGCACATGGCCATCGCGGTCTGCACCATGTACCAGCGCCAGCGCGGCGGGACGTCGCGCGCCTCGGGCAGGGCGGCGGCGGCACGGTCCAGCGCGGCCATGTCCTCGGGCAGATGGGCGGCGGCGATCATGCGCGCGCGGGCGTCCTCGGACCGCTTGCTGTCATGCGAGGAGGTCAGCACCATGTCGCCCGGCCGCCGCGCGGCCATCGCGCGCGTCGCCTCGGCGGCGGTGATCGTGGCCTCGTCGGGTTCGGCGCCGACCTCGTTGGCGGGCAGGAAGCGGGTCCAGCGAAAGCCCGCGGTATCCTCCTGCGCCTTGGCCAGAAGCGCCCCCGAGACCTGCTGGAACCGCACCGCAAAGGCCAGCTGCGCGGCATTCTCGGGCTGCGTCCAGAGCGCGGCCAGCGCGCGCAGAACCGCATCGTCGCGCAGATCCGCCGCCGCGCGGTCCGCGACCGCGGCGATCAGGGCGCGGTCGTCGGCATCCGCGCCCGCCTCGGTGACATAGGTGCGATAGCGCGGCATCGCGACCAGCAGCGCCGTCACCGCCTCGCGCAGCGCCTCGGGGCCGGGATCGACCGCGTCCACCGGGGCCAGCGCGATGCCGGCCATCCGCGCCAGCTGCCGCCGCTCGGCCGCCAGCTCGTTGTCGAGGACCTCGTGCTTGGCCGCGCGCAAGGCCTCGGCAAAGGGCTCGGCCGGGCCGGTGGCCTGCCGCCAGGCGCGGTCCAGCGCGGCCAGCCCCTCGGCCGGGGTCAGCATGCGGGTGATCAGACGCCCGGCCTCGTATCCGGTGGTGCCGACACTGCGCCAGGAGGGGCGCAGCGCCTCGTCTCCGGTCAGGATCTTCTCGACCCAGACCGGGGTGCCGGGCAGGGCCTCGGCCAGACGCCGCAGATAGCCCGCCGGATCGGCAAGCCCGTCGACGTGATCGACGCGCAGCCCCTGCACCTGACCCGACCGGACCAGCTCCAGGATCAGCGCATGCGTATCGTCGAAGACGACGCCGTCCTCGACCCGCATGCCGATCAGGTCGGTGACGTTGAAGAACCGGCGATGGGTGATCCCGTCGCGCTGCCGCGTCGCATGGGCCAGCCGCCAGTGCTGCGCCTCGTGGACCGCGCGCAGGTCGTCGCTGGCATCGCTGCCCGGCGCCAGCGGGATCGCCAGATCGCCGACATGCCAATGCCCGTCCGCGACGCGGAAGGCGCCGTCGGTCAGCATCGTCTCGAAGGGTTCGGCCAGCCAAGGCAGGACCAGCGGACCGGCCTGCCAGTCGATGTCGAAATGGCGCGCATGGCCGCTGCCCCGCCCGTCGCGCAGCACCGAGGCCAGCCACAAATTCTGGACCGAGAAGGCGGTGTGGTTCGGCACGATGTCCAGGATGATGCCCAGACCCCGCGCCGAGGCCGCATCCGCCAGCGCGTCGAAGCCCGCCCGCCCGCCCAGGGCCGGATCGATCCGCGTCGGGTCGATGATGTCATATCCGTGGGTCGAGCCTTCGGTCGCGGCGAAGATCGGCGACAGGTACAGATGCGACACGCCGGTCGCGGCGATCTGGTCCAGCCGCGCAGTCAGGGCGGCGAAATCCACCCCGTCGCGCAGCTGGATGCGGCAGGTGGCAGTCGGGATGGTCGGGATCATGCAAGGGCCTTCACGGTCAGACGGTAACGGTCGCCGGATGCGCCGACCGTCAGGTCGGGATCGGGCAGCGGCGTGGGATCGGGCTGGTTCAGCGCCAGCGACAGGGCCAGTGCGCCGCCGCCCGGAAAGCGCCACAGGGCCCGGATCAGGCCCGGCCCGTCGCGGGTCACGCTGGCCTCGGCCCGGCCCTGCGCCATCAGGGGCGCGACGTGGGCGGCGCGAAAGGCCAGCGCCCGGCGGGTCAGGTCCATCCAGTCGCGGGCGCGGGCATCCTCGGCCCAGCCCAGCTTGGATCGCTCCATGGTCGCGGGGTCCAGCGGATCGGGCGGATCGGCGTCCTCCCAGGAAAATTCGGCCGCACGGCCGTCGCGGACGGCCTGGGCCAGACCGCCGTCGTAATCGGCGAAGAACAGGAAGGGCGCGGTCTCGCCGCGCTCCTCTCCCATGAAGACCATCGGCACGAAGGGCGCGACCAGCAGCAGGGCATAGACAACCCGCACCGCATCGGGGTCCGCAAGGCTGAGCAGGCGTTCGCCCAAGGCGCGGTTGCCGATCTGGTCATGGGTCTGGATCGCATTGACGAAGGCCGTGCCGGGCAGGTGGTCGCAGGACCTGCCACGCGGCTTGTCGCGGCCCGCGCGGGGCTGGCCCTGCTCGACCTGCCCCCGCCGCAGCGCCAACGCCAGATCGGCCACCGGATCGACCGCGAAGGGCGCGTAATAGTCGTGCGATTCCCCGGTCAGGGCGACATGGACGGCATGGTGGAAGTCGTCGTTCAGATTGGCGTCATAGCCCGCCTCGCGCAGGTCGGGGGTGTTGCTGTCATCCTCGGTGATGAGGTGGCGGCGGGGGGTCAGCCGCGCGACCTCTGTGGCCAGCCCGGTCAGGAAGTCCGCAGCACCCGGCCCCTTGATCTGGTGGACCGCATCCAGCCGCAGCCCGTCCGCGCCGTAGCCGCGCAGCCAGTGCAGCGCGGCCTCGGTCCAGAAGGCCCGCACCGCCGGACGGGAGAAATCGATCGCGGCCCCCCAGGGCGTGTGCCGGTCGGCGTCGAAGAACTCGGGTGCGGAATGGTGCATCCACGCCCCTTCGGGGCCGAAATGGTTCATCACCAGATCGACGATCACCATCATTCCGCAGTCATGCGCGGCGGCGATCAGGCGCTGCAGATCGCCCGGACTGCCATAGGCGGGATGGGGCGCGAAGGGCAGCACCCCGTCATAGCCCCAGCCCCGCGCACCGGGAAACTGTCCCACCGGCATCAGCTGGATCGCGGTGAAGCCGAGCGCGGCCAGCCCCGGCAGCCGCGCCGGAGCCGCCGCGAAGGAGCCTTCGGGCGTGAAGCATCCGACATGCAGCTGACAGATGACCGCCTGATGCCAAGGCCGCCCGGCCCAAGGGCGCGGCGCGGGGAGCTGCAGCAGCACCGATGCATCCGAAACGCCGCCCGCCTGCAGGCGGCTGGCCGGGTCGGGCATCGTCCGACCGTCCACGCGGAACAGATAGCGCGCGCCCGGCGTCGCGGGATGATAGCCGGTCCAGAACCCGTCATCACCACGCGTCATGGGCAGGGTTCGACCATGCAGCAGCAGATCGACCCTGTCGGCGGACGGCGCCCACAGACGGAACCGCCACCCGTCGTCGCCGCGCACCGGCCCCCATCGGTCGCGGTCGCGCGCGCCCTGTATCATGTCGATCATCCCCCGGACGTGCCTTCGGAGGTCAATGACCGGCGGGCCGGGGCGTTCCCCGGCCTGACAAAAAGCAACCCGTCAGGCGTCGTAGGGCAAGGGTCCGGGGCTGCGGCCGATGAACAGGCGGTGGCCGTCGGGCGTCACCGCCCAGACCCCGCGGTCGCACATCTCGATCGTAAGGGGGTCGTCGCCGGCGGCGGCCTCGAACACCACGCACAGGTTGCGCAGCATGTCGACGGTGAACTCGGCGCGGGCCAGGACAGGCAGGGGATCCGGCCAGCCATGGGCCAACGGATGCTTCATCGGAACCTCATACACGAACAACTTTCACACCATGCAGTCTAGCAACAACCGCAACGTGTGAAAATAGCCTTGAAGGGCAGGTCCGCTCAGTCCAGCGCCAGGGGTTCGGTCACCCCAGACCGCTCCAGATGCCACCGGCCCTGCCACGATCCGTCGCGCCGCGTCAGCGTCAGATAGTTGCGTTCCGCGACATAGCGGCTGCGCTGGCCGGGCAGCGGGCGGATGCGGATCGGGTGGCCGGGCAGCGGGTCCTCGCCCAGGATCGACAGCGCGCCCAGGGTGCGCGCCCAGGCCGCGGGCGGCGCCCGATGCGCGATGCCCGAAGCGACCAGCTGATGCAGCAGGCGCCCGCCTTCGAGGTCCATCGTGGCGCGCGTCGCAAGGTGGATCTCGCCCGAGACGGAGGTCACGGCATGGCCGTCGGCCTGGGCGATATCGCGCATCAGGGCCAGCATTTGCTGCCATTCCCGGCGATGGGCGCGGCTCTGCCACTGGTCGCGCAGGTCGTCCTCGTATTTCTGCATGCGCGGGATGGCGATCATCGCCGCCTCGAACAGCGACATGCGCGGACCCAGAAGCGGCACGCTGGAGATCAGCAAGCTGTGGCCTTCGGCCGGGCGCGCGGCCTCGTCGCGCATCATCGCCCAGCCCCCCGGCCCCATGATCCGCCGCCGCTGCCGCTCGGACCGCAGGTCCGGCGCGAGGATGCGCAGGCCGGGCAGACGCAACCGCCAGCCCAGATGCCCGCCGGCCGGATCGGCGAAGCGCGGCGGCAGGTCGCCGTCGACCGCCGCGTGCTGAAACAGCAGGCAGGCGGCGCGCGCCTCGGCGAACAGCGTCCGGCCCACGGCCGATTCGGTGCGCGAGCGGCGCAGCGAGCCCCACCCGTCGCAGATGTCGTGGTCGTCCCATTGCATCAGCGAGGGCACGCGCGCGGCGAGCCAGGCCAGTTCCGGTGCGGCATAGATCGCCAGATAGCGCGCCCAGAACCCCTCGCGCAGGTGCCGCGCCAGGTCGGCCAGCGCCGCGTCCGAGGGCGCGTCGGGCAGATCGTCGGGCCATCCGTCGCTCAGCGGATGGCCGTGGGTGACCTCGTCGGCATAGATCTGGTCGCCGCCATGCAGCAGCAGGGCGAAGGGCTCGCGGCGGTGATCGTCGCGCAGGCGCGACCACATGGCATTGCGTTCCGATCCCTCGCGGTCCAGATCGCCGACCTCCTCGCCGTTGCAGGACACGAAGGCCAGGCGCAGATCCCCGGTCAGATCGCCCGCCACGTCGAAGCGCTGCCCGTCCCAGTCATAGACCGAGCCGCGATCGGCGGGCAGATCGAAGCGCGCGCGCCAGACCGCCCCCTGCCCTGTCCGGTCCAGCAGGACCGATGCCACCGACCCGTCGGGCGTATTCAGTGGCGCGGGCGCGTCGTCCCCCGGAATGACGAACAGGGCCGAGAGATGCATCCGCCCGTCGCGGATGTCGTCAAGGATCAGGACGGGGCCGATGGGTCGGGCGATGCGGTCGGTCATGTCTCCTGCGCTACTGCGCGAACCCGCGCCCGGCAATCGGCAATGCGGTCGCAGCCGATCACGGCTGCGACAGGGCGCGGGGCCTCAGGCCTCGATGCGGGCGACCGGGGCGGCATGGGCCAGGGTCTCGCCCTCGGTGGCCAGACGGGTCAGGCGTCCGGCGCGCGGGGCCTCGATCCGGGTCTCCATCTTCATGGCCTCGATGACGGCGATGACCTGACCCGCCTCGACCGTCGCACCGTCCTCGACCTGCCACAGCGACAGGGTGCCCGCGACGGGCGCGGTGACGTCGCCCGGATCGGCGGCCACCGCCTCCGGCGCAGGGGCTGCGGGCGCCCCTGCCGCCAGCAGCCCCTGCGGGATCGCCAGATCATGCCGCCGCCCGTCGATCTCGATCGCGAGGCGCAGCATGGGCTGATCGGGGGCGGGGGTCACGCGGCCCGCGGGCTGAACCGCGGCGGCCAGGCGGTCCGCGAAATCGGTCTCGATCCAGCGGGTGTGGACGGCGAAGTCCTTGATGAATTCGGGCGCCTCCAGCACCGCGCGGTGGAAGGGCAGGACGGATGCCACACCCTCGATGCGGAACTCGCTGAGCGCACGGCGCGCGCGCGCGATGGCGGTGGCGCGGTCGGGGCCGGTCACGATCAGCTTGGCCATCATCGAATCGAACTGTCCCGCGACCTGGCCGCCCTGCCCGACCCCGCTGTCCAGCCGGACGCCGATGCCGCCGGGCGCCGACCACAGCGTGATCGGGCCGGGCGTGGGCAGAAAGCCCCGGCCCGGGTCCTCGGCATTGATGCGGAACTCGATCGCGTGGCCGATGGGTTCGGGGACGCCGTCGTCGGTCAGCCGCGCGCCTTGCGCCACGCGGATCATCGCGCGGACGATGTCGATGCCGGTCGTCTCCTCGGTCACGGGATGTTCGACCTGCAGGCGGGTGTTCACCTCCAGGAAGCTGATCGTGCCATTGGCCGACAGCAGGAACTCGACCGTGCCCGCGCCGCTGTATCCCGCATGGGCGCAGATGGCGCGGGCGCTGTCATGGATGCGGGCGCGCTGGTCGTCGGTCAGGAAGGGGGCGGGCGCCTCCTCGACCAGCTTCTGGTTGCGGCGCTGCAGCGAGCAGTCGCGGGTGCCCAGCACCTTGACCGTGCCGTGCCGGTCGGCCAGCACCTGCGCCTCGATATGGCGGGGGCGGTCCAGGAACTGCTCGACATAGCATTCGCCGCGACCGAAGGCGGTGACCGCCTCGCGGGTGGCGGCGTCGAACAGCTCCTCGACCTCGGCCAGGTCGCGGGCCACGCGCATGCCGCGACCGCCGCCGCCGAAGGCCGCCTTGATCGCCAGCGGCAGGCCGTGTTCGCGGGCGAAGGCCAGCGCCTCGGCCCCGCTGGCGATGGGGCCGGGGCTGCCCGCGACCAGCGGCGCGCCCACGGCCTGCGCGATCTCGCGGGCGCGGATCTTGTCGCCAAGCGCGTCGATGACGTCGGGGTCGGGCCCGATCCAGAGGATGCCCGCATCCTGCACCGCGCGGACGAAATCGGCGTTCTCCGACAGGAAGCCATAGCCGGGATGGATCGCGTCGACCCGGGCCTTGGCGGCGATGGCCAGCACCTTGGCCGCGTCCAGATAGGTGTCGGCGGGGCGATGCCCCTCCAGCGCCCAGGCCTGATCGGCTGCGCGCACGAAGGGCGCGTCGCGGTCGGGATCGGCATAGATCGCCACCGATTCGATGCCCTCGTCCGCGCAGGCACGGATGACGCGCAGGGCGATCTCTCCACGGTTGGCGATCAGGATGCGGCGGATCGGGGTCAGGGGGGTGTCACGAAACATCAGGGGCCTCCGGGTCGATATCGGCAAAAGGGGCGTCGGCGGCAAAGCGGATGCGCGTGCCGGGCGGCAGCTGTCCCGCCAGGTCCAGCGCCGCAGGGTGCAGCGTCGCGATGACCGGATAGCCGCCGGTCAGCGGGTGGTCGGCCAGAAACAGCACCGGCTGTCCGGAATGGGGCACTTGGATCGCGCCAGTCGCGGTGCCCTCGCTTGGCAGTTCGCGCGCGTCCTCGCGGGTCAGCGCCTCGCCCGACAGGCGGATGCCCACGCGCGAGGATTGCGGCGTGACCGTCCAGTCCTGCGCCAGGAACCGCTGCACGGTGGCGTCATCGAACCAGTCGGTGCGCGGCCCAAGGGTCACGGGCAGGGTCACGACCGTCCCCGCCTGCGGCAGGTCCGGACCGGGGCCGGGATCGGTCACCGCCCCCGCCGCGCGGCGCGCCGGGGCCAGCGCATCGCCCGCCATCAGCGGCGCGGGCCCGATCTGCGCCAGCGTGTCCGTGGCGCAGGAGCCCAGCACCGGGTCCACGTCGAACCCGCCCCGGATCGCCAGATAGCTGCGCATGCCTTGGGCGGGCGGGTCGATGGTGACCTCATCCCCCGCATCCAGCGCGAAGGCCACGGGTTGCGCCCGCCCGCCCACGCGGGCCGTCGCGGCCCCCGTCAGGGCCAGGGTCATCGCCACCTCCGCCCGCAGGCGCACGGGGCCGAGCGTGATCTCCAGCGCGGCCTCCCCCGCGGGGTTGCCCACCGCGCGGTTCGCGCGGCGCAGCGCGCCCAGATCCAGCGCGCCCGAGGCGCTGACCCCCTGACCCGCCTGCCCCATGCGCCCGGCATCCTGCACGAGGATCGGGAAGGCGGTCTGGACCACCCGCAGCCCGGTCACGGGCGCGGGCTCGGGGACCGCGACCGGATGCACCCGCGCGGACCCGGTCACGAAGCGCGCCCGGACGCCCGGGCGCAGCAGCGCGGGCACGTCGCGGGTCAGGTCGAACATCGGCACTTCGGTCCGGCCGATCAGCTGCCAGCCGCCGGGGCTGGCCTGCGGATAGATGCCGCAGAACCGCCCGGCCAGCGCGACCGACCCCGCCGGGATCTTCGTGCGCGGCGCGGGGCGGCGGGGCAGATCGAACCGCGCGTGCGCACAGGTCATGTAGGCAAAGCCGGGCGCAAAGCCGCAGAAGGCCACCTGCCAGGTCGCGGCCTGATGGGCGGCGATGACCGCGTCCGTGGTCAGGCCCATCAGGGACGCGACCTCGGCCAGGTCCTCGCCGTCATAGGTCACGGGAATCTCGACCGTCTCGGTCGCACGGGGCGCGGGCGCGGTGCCCGGGGCGGGCTGGCGGGCCAGCACGGCGCGGGCCAGCGCGGCATCGGCCGCCACGCCGGGTTCCGTCGTGACCATCAGCGTGCGGGCGGCGGGCACGATCTCGGAGACGCCTGCGACGGGATCGGCCGCCAGCGCGTCGAACAGCGCCAGCGTCGCGTCCAGATCGGCCAGCTCGACCAGAAAGGCGCGCGGCCCGATGGGCAGGATGCGGGTCATGCCTGCCACCGCGTTTCGGGCACGTCGGTGACGAACATGTGCCCCGGTGCATGGGTGATGGCAAAGGGCGGGCGCGAGGCCATGACCGCCGCCTGCGGCGTCACCCCGCAGGCCCAGAAGACCGGCACCTGACCCGGACCGACCGGCACCGGATCGCCGAAATCGGGCCGCTGCAGGTCCGCGATGCCCAAGGCCTCGGGGGCGCCCACATGCACCGGGGCGCCGTGAACGGCGGGGGTGCGGCCAGAGATCATCGCGGCCTCGGCCACGCGGTTGGCGGGGATCGGGCGCATGGAGACCACCAGCCGCCCCGACATCCGCCCCGCCGGGCGGCACTCGCGGTCGGTCAGGAACATCGGCACATTGCAGCCCTGATCGACATGCGCGACCGGAATGCCCGCCGCCATCAGCGCGCCCTCGAAGGTGAAGGAGCAGCCGATCAGGAAGGTCACCAGATCGGGATGCTCCGCCCAATGGGCGGTGGCGTCGGTGACCTCCTCGGTCAGCACCCCGTCGCGCCAGATGCGATAGAGGGGGATGTCGGTGCGCAGGTCGGCCTCGGGCGCCATGACGGTGCGGTGGCTGCCCGGATCGGTGACGTCCAGCACCGGGCAGGGCTTGGGGTTCCGCTGCGCGAACAGCAGGAAATCCCAAGCCCAATCGCGGGGCAGCGAAATCATGTTGCATTGGGTAAAGCCCGGGGCCTGACCCGAGGTCGGGCGCACCACGCCCTGCCGCGCGGCCAGCCGCGCCTGATGCGGAGTCATGCCCCACCCCCGGCGAAAGGCGCGACCTTGACCCCGCCCGCAACCAGCGTATCGCGGACCCGGGCGGCGATGGCCACCGCGCCGGGGCTGTCGCCATGCACGCAGATGCTGTCGGCCTCCAGGCGCAGCGTGCTGCCGTCCTCGGCCTCCAGCACGCCCTCCGTCGCCAGACGCAGCATGCGCGCGGCGATCAGGTCGGGGTCGTGCAGGACCGCGCCGGGCTGTTTGCGCGAGACCAGCGCGCCCGTGGCGGTATAGGCGCGGTCGGCAAAGGCCTCGGCCACCACGGTCAGGCCCGCGGCGCGCGCCCGCTCCAGCACCGGCGCACCGGCGAGACCCATCAGCACCAGCGACGGGTCCACCGCCTTGACGCCCGCGATGACCGCATCGGCCTGACGCGCATCACCGGCGATGGTGTTATACAGGGCACCATGCGGCTTCACATAGGTGACCCGCGTGCCCGCCGCCCGCGCCAGACCCTGCAACGCGCCGATCTGATAGATCACATCGGCGGTCAGGTCGTCCGGCGCCACGTCCATGCTGCGCCGCCCGAAGCCCACGCGGTCGGGATAGCTGACATGCGCCCCCACCGCGACACCCCGCGCCGCCGCCTGACGCAGCACCGACAGCAGGCCCGCCGGGTCGCCCGCGTGAAAGCCGCAGGCGATGTTGGCGGAACTGACGATGTCCAGCATTGCGGCGTCGTCGCCCATGGTCCAGGGGCCATAGCCCTCGCCCAGGTCGCTGTTCAGGTCGATTGGCATGGATCCTCCTTACACGCCTAGGAAGGCAAAGATGGTGGTGACCGACCGCGCGCCCATGTACCAGGTCAGCGCGCAGACGATGGCTCCAAGTGCCAGCAGCACCCGGTTGTAGCGGTGCCCACCCATCAGGTCGGACCGCGCATAGCCGATATAGGTGAAGATCGTCAGGCCGATGGGCAGGATCAACCCGTTGAAGCCGCCCACGAAGACCAGGATCGCCGCCGGCGCCGTGCCGAGTGCCAGATACACCGCCAGCGAGAAGGCGATGAACCCCACCGTCGCCCTGGACCGCGCCGCATCGCTGCGCACGCCCACCACGTCCAGGAAGCTGACCGAGGTATAGGCCGCCCCGATGACCGAGGTCAGCGCCGCCGCCCACAGGACCACGCCGAACACGCGCATCCCCCAATCGCCCGCCGCCGCCTGGAAGGCCTGCGCCGCCGGGTTCGCCGCCTGCGATGACAGGTCCAGCGTCACGCCCGACGCGACAACGCCCAGGATCGCCAGGAACAGAACGAAACGCATGACGCCCGTGACCGCGATCCCGGTCAGCGCCGCGCGGGTGACGGCGGCCAGATTGTGCGGGCCGGTCAGGCCCTTGTCCAGCAGGCGGTGCGCGCCGGAATAGGTGATGTATCCGCCGACCGTGCCGCCGACGATGGTGGTGATGGTGGCGAAATCGATCGTGTCGGGCCAGATCGTCTGGCGCAGCGCCTCGCCCACGGGCGGGTTCGACTGCACGGCCACGAACAGGACCAGCAGGATCATCACGATGCCCAGCCCGATGATCGCCCGGTCCAGCAGGATCCCCGCCTGCCGCGACAGGAAGATCGCGATGGCCAGCACCGCGGTGATCGCGCCGCCGATCTTGGGGTCCAGGCCCAGCATGGCGTTCAGGCCCAGCCCGCCGCCCGCGATGTTGCCCACGTTGAAGGCCAGACCGCCGATCACCACCAGCGCGGTCAGCAGATAGCCCGCGCCGGGAATGGCCGCGTTCGCGGTCTCGGACGCGCGCTTTCCGGTCAGGGCGGTGATGCGCCAGATGTTCAGCTGGACCACGAAGTCGATCAGGATCGAGGCCAGGATCGCGAAGGCGAAGGCCGATCCCATCCGCGCCGTGAAGGTCGCGGTCTGGGTGATGAAGCCCGGCCCGATGGCCGATGTCGCCATCAGGAAGATCGCCGCCAGAAGGCCTCCGCGAAGGCTGGCGGCCGCGACGCTGCGGTCGGTGGTCATGAATGGTTCCCCGTGTCGGACTGTTGTCGTTGCAGCCAGCCTGCCACGTTTTCGTGATCCGTCAACGATTATATGACAGTTCGGTGTGTTTTGTTCAACAATCTGCCGCATCATGCCGGGCAATCTGCCCATAAATGGGGCAGCGGACGGCTTGCCCTGCCCCTGCCCCGCCGCCATGATCGTCCCTGCATCACAGGACGACCCATGACCGACCCGATTCCCTCCGAGACCGATCCCGCCGCCGCCCCCGGCCCGTCCGGCCTGGCCGAGGACACGGCCGCCCGGCTGCGCGCGCGCGTCGTCGCGGGGCATCTGCGCCCCGGCCAGCGCCTGTCCGAGGCGCGGCTGGCCGCCGATCTGTCGGTGTCGCGCAACACGCTGCGCGAGGTGTTCCGCCTGCTGACGCGCGAGGGGCTGCTGACCCATGCGCCCAATCGCGGCGTCTCGGTCGCGGTGCCGACGATGGCGGGGGTGCTGGACATCTATCGCGTCCGCCGCCTGATCGAGGTGCCGGCCCTGGCCCAGGCCTGGCCCCGCCACGCGGCGGCGCTGCGCATGGCCGAATGCGTGGCCCAGGCCCGCATCGCGCGCGAGGCCGGCGACTGGCGCGGGGTGGGCAGCGCGAACATGGCGTTTCACGCGGCCATCGTGGCGCTGACCGATAGCCCGCGTCTGACGGCCTTCTTCGCGCAGGCGATGGCGGAGCTGCGGCTGGCCTTCGGGCTGCTGGACAGTCCCGAACAGCTGCACGCGCCGTTCCTGCAAGAGAACGGCGCGATCCTGGAGCTGGTCCAGCAGGGCGACATGGAGGCCGCCGCCGCCCGGCTGGCCGATTATCTGGACCGGTCGGAACGCGTCGTGATGACGGCCTTTGCCCGGTTGGAGAACGGCGTCACCGGCGGGTGACGCCGCGACGCCTCAGCCGCCGGTCACGGCCAGCAGCATCAGGTAGATGACCGACGGCCCCATCAGGCAGCCCAGCCCCGTATAGAAGGTGGCCGTCATCGCGCCGTAGGGCACCAGGCGCTTGTCTGTGGCGGCCAGACCGCCCGCGACGCCGCTGGTCGTACCCATCAGCCCGCCATAGGCCATCGCCGATTTCGGGTTGTTCAGTCCGATCAGCGGTGCGACGAAGGGCGTGCCGATCATCACCAGCACCGCCTTGAGCAGGCCTGCGGCGACGGACAGCGCGATGACCTCGGAACTGGCGCCCAGGGCGGTGCCGGTCACCGGACCCACGATATAGGTCGCGGCCCCGCCGCCGATCGTGGCCATGCTGACCGCATCGGTATAGCCGAAGGCCGCCGCCACCAGCGCCCCCACCGCAAAGGACACGAAGATCCCCAGGGCCAGCGACACGACGCCCGCGGCCCCGGCCTTGCGGATCTCGCGGATGTCGACGCCATAGGCGGTCGACACGATGGCCAGGTCGCGCAGCATGGCGCCGCCCATCAGGCCGATCCCCGCGAACATCGGCACATCGGCCAGACCCTTGTCGCCACCGGTGGTGACACCGCCGATCCAGGCCAGCACCAGCCCGATGATAATGGCCACGGCCGAGCCGTGCAGCCGCCCCGCCGACAGCCGGTCCGACAGCTGGTAGGACAGCCACATCACGACGCCCACCACGACGAAGGCGAAGACCAGCCCGTTCTTGGCCAGGATCGTTGCGATCATCTCCATGACGTCACGCCTCCTGCGCCATGAGGGGCGGCAGGGGGCGGTCCTGCCCGCCGATCCGCGCCACGACCGGGACCAGCGCCACGCAGGCCACCGTCGCGCCGACGCCCGCGATGATCGCGATGGGACCGCCCGCCAGCGCCGCCACGACATTCTGCTGGGCGGCCATCGCCACCACGATGGGAATGTACATAGCCGACCAGAACAGCACCCCCTGTTCGGTCAGGACCGGCAGGCGCCCCGTGCGGCGCATCCAGTCCGTGGCCAGGATCAGCAGCAGCATGGCAAAGCCCACGCCGCCCACGTTGGACCGGACGCCCAGGATGACGCCCAGCAGGTCGCCCAGGATGACGCCCGCCAGATGGCAGGCGGCCAGGGCCGCGACTCCGTAGATGATCATGATTTCCTCCCGTTGATGGGCCGATGATCCGCGCGCGCCCTCCTCGACGCGCGCGGTCGGCCGGATGTCAGGCCATGGCCTGCGAATAGAGCCCCGCATGCGCCTTGCGCAGTTCGGCCTTCTGCACCTTGCCCATGACGTTGCGCGGCAGGGCGTCGACGACGATCACCTGCCGGGGTTGCTTGAACCGCGCCAGACCGGTCAGCGCGGCGCGGATCGCGTCCGCGTCCAACCTGCCCGATTTCGGCACGACGATGGCGGTCACCGCCTCGCCCAGGTCGGGATGGGGCAGGCCGATCACGGCGCTTTCCAGGACGCCGGGCAGCGCGTCGATGGCCTCCTCGACCTCCTTGGGATAGACGTTGTAGCCGCCCGAGATCACCAGGTCCTTGTCGCGGCCGACGATGCGCAGGTAGCCGTCCTCCTGGATCGTGCCCAGATCGCCGGTGATGAAGAACCCGTCGGGGCGGAACTCGGCCGCGGTCTTCTCGGGCATGTTCCAGTAGCCCTCGAAGACGTTCGGCCCCTTGACCTCGATCAGGCCGATCTCTCCGGGCGCGACCGGCGCGCCGGTCTCTCGGTCGGTGATGCGCACGGCGATGCCGGGCAGCGCCATGCCCACCGCCCCCGCGATGCGATCGCCGTCATAGGGGTTCGAGGTGATCATGCAGGTCTCGGTCATGCCGTAGCGTTCCAGGATGCGATGCCCGGTCCGTTCGGTGAAGGCGCGGTGATCCTCCGCCAGAAGCGGGGCCGACCCGGACACGAACAGCCGCATGTTCGCGGTCGTCTCGCGGTCCAGGCGCGGCGATTTCAGCAGGCGGGTGTAGAAGGTCGGCACCCCCATCAGCACGGTGGCGCGGTCCATCAGGTCGATCGCCTGTTCGGCGTCGAACCTGGTCAGGAAGATCATCGTGGCGCCCGCGACCAGCGCCATGTTGGCGGCCACGAACAGGCCGTGCGTGTGAAAGATCGGCAGCGCGTGGATCAGCCGGTCGTTCGCATCGAACCGCCAATGCTCCAGCAGCGCCTCGGTGTTGGAGGCCATGTTCCCATGCGTCAGCACCGCCCCCTTGGACCGCCCCGTGGTGCCCGAGGTGTAGAGGATCGCGGCCCGGTCGTCCGGCCCGCAGGGATGCGCGTCCTCGCGCGGGGTGGCCGCGGCGGCTCGCTCGGCCAGCGTCCCCTGCCCGTCCGCGCCAAGCGTCAGCACCGCCAGCGCGTCCCCGGCCCGGTGCGCGTGCGACGCCTGCTGCGCGGGGTCGCAGACGAACAGCCGCGGTGCCGCGTCGCCGATGAAATAGTCGATCTCGGCCCCGGTATAGGCGGTGTTCAGCGGCAGGAAGATCCCGCCCACCTGCAGCGTCGCCAGATACAGCGCGATGGCCTCGGGCGATTTCTCGACCTGGACGGCCACGCGGTCGCCGGGCGCCACGCCCGCCGCGGTCAGCGCGCCCGCCAGCGCCTCGACCATGCCGCGCATCTGCGCAAAGCTGATGTCGGGCTGGCCGGGGCGTTCGAACAGGGTCTTGCCCTGCATCACCTCGGCGGTCTGGATGAAATGGTCGTGGATGGTCTGCATGTCCGTCTCCTCCGTCAATGTCGTCACGCCTGCAGCGCCTCGGCGATCTGGGCGCCAAGCGCCACCTCGCCGTCGCGCACGAAGGCCTCGTGCCGGTCCTCGATCCGGTCCAGTTCATAGAGATAGTTGATCATCAGCCCATGCGCCGATTTCAGCGCCGATGGCGCAAGGTCGGCGGGCCAGTTCAGGCGATGCGCGCAGGCCCCGTTGCCCAGGTGGAACCGCGCCACCGGATCGGCGGGCAGCCCGCCCCGCGCCTTGGCCTGGGCGATGTAGCGCGCCCCCCAGGCCAGGACCTGCGGGCGCAGCGTCGCCACCGCGTCATCGTCCCAGCCCGCGGCCAGGGCGTCGCGCAGTTCCGCCGCATCGTCCTGCGTGGCCAGCCAGGCGGCAAAGCCCGGCACCGGCGACAGCGTCACATAGCAGCGCAGTTCGGGCAGGTCCGCAGACAGCTGCGCCACCACCTGCTTGATCAGGAAGTTGCCGAAGCTGACGCCCTTCAGCCCGGGCAGGCTGTTGTTGATCGAATAGAAGACCGCCGTGTCCGCCGCCGCCGGTTCGCGCGCATCCGGCGCGGTCAGGATCGGGCCGATCGCGTCGGGCATGCCCTGGGTCAGCGCGACCTCGACGAAGATCAGCGGCTCGTCCCCGGTGGCGGCGTGGAAGAACGCATAGAGACGCCGGTCAGTGTCGGCCAGCCGCCGCTTCAGGTCCGGCCAGCCCTGCATCTGGTGGACGCTTTCGTATTCCATCAGCTTTTCCAGGATCGCGGCGGGCGCGTTCCAGTCGATCCGGCGCATGGTCAGGAAACCGCGGTTGAACCAGCTGGCGAACAGATGCGCGAAATCCTGGTCGATCGGTGCCAGATCGGGCTCCACGCGCATCGCGGCCAGCAGGTCCTGACGCATCCGCACCAGCCGCAGCGTCGCGCCGGGCGCCATGTTCAACCGGCGCAGCAGGGTCTGGCGGGCAGGCTCGACCACCTCGAACAGATGCGCCACGCCCGCGGCATCGGGCCGGGCGTCCCACGCGGCATAGGCCGCCCGGATCGCGTCGGCATCCACGCCATGATCGTCGCGCAGGCTGCGAAAGAACGCCAGCCGCTCCTGGGCGTCCAGCTCGGCATAGGCCGACAGCGCCTGTTCGGCCACCGCGACCCGCGCCGCATCCCCGATCCGCCCCATCAGCACTGCCGAGGCCACCCTCGCGCGTTCGGATGCGGGGCGCGCCAGCGCCTTCAGCGTCTCGGCCTCGCCGCCGCGCTTGCGCCGCGTGATCGCCTCGACGAAGTCCGACAGGAATCCCAGTCTCTGCTTGCCCATGATGATCCTCCCCGCCGTTGATATACACTAATTCATCTCTGATGTATACAACAACGGCGATGATGGACTTTTTGCAAGTGCTGCGGTGAAATGCAGGACAGAACAGGTGCCGACATGACCCTTCCCACCGCGCAGCGCATCCGCCTTGCCCTGGAAAACGCCATCGTGGACGGGCGCCTGACCCCCGGCCAGCAGATCGACCCCGATCAGGTCGCGCGCGACTACGGTTGTTCGCGCACCCCCGTGCGCGAGGCGCTGCAGGCGCTGGAGGCCTCGGGCCTGCTGATCGTGCAGCCCAAACGCGGGACCTTCGTGGCCAAGCTGGGCGTGCCCGAGCTGATGGACCGGTTCGAGCTGATGGCCGAGCTGGAATCCTTCTGCGCGCGGCTGGCCTGCAGGCGGGCCGATGCGCAGGACCTGGCCCGCATCGACACCGCCCTGACCGCCTGCGAGGGCGCGCGCCACGACCCCGACCGCTACTATGCCGAGAACACCGCCTTCCATCAGGCGATCTATCGCGCCGCCCACAACCCCTTCCTGGAGGCCGAGACGCTGCGCCTGCAGGCCGTCCTGCAACCCTATCGGCGGCGGCAGCTGCAATCGCCGGGGCGGGTGGCGAACTCGCTGGCCGAACATCGCCGCATCGCCCAAGCCATCGCGGCGGGGGATGCCTGCGGCGCGGCGCAGGCGATGACCGACCACGTGCTGGTCCAGGGCGAACGCTTCCGCGACCTGGTCGCCGTGGTGGGCAGCCTGTCGGCGCCTCAGGCGGGGGGCGTGGCCTTGCGCTGACGGCGGCGCTCCAGGCCCAGCTGATGCTCGCGCCAGATGATCAGCATGCCCGCCAGGATGACCAGCGCCGCGCCGCCCAGGACCGCCGCCCCCGGCACCTCGCTGAAGACGGCCCAGCCCAGGATCACCGCCCAGAGCATCGCCAGATAGTCGAAGGGCGCCACGACCGAGGCATCGGCATGGCGATAGGCTGAGGTCAGCAGGATCTGCCCCAGCCCGCCCATCAGGCCCGTCAGCACCAGCAGGCCCAGGATGCCCGGCCCCGGCATGACCCAGCCAAAGGGCAGCGTCAGCAGCGACAGCCCCGTCGAGGTGACCGAGAACCAGAAGACGATGGCCGAGGTGCGCTCGACCTGGACCAGCTGGCGCACGAAGATCTGCGCCAGCGCCGCCGCCCCTGCCCCGCCAAGCGCCACGACCGCGCCAAGCATGCGCAGCGGATCGCCCGCCGAGCCGGCCTGGATCTGCGGCGACAGCACGATCAGCACCCCCGCCAGGCCCAGCCCCACCATGCCAAGGCGGAAGGCGCGGACGTTCTCGCCCAGGAACATGCCCGCCAGGATGACCACCAGCAGCGGCGCGGCAAAGCCGATCGCCGTGACCTCGGGGAAGGGCAGCAGCGCCAGCGCCCAGAAGTTCAGCCCCATGGCTGCCGTGCCGACCAGCCCGCGATAGAGATGCCCCATCGGATTGGCGGTGCGCAGCCCGACGCTCAGTTCGCGCCGCAGGACCAGCCAGCCCAGGATCACCGGCAGCGCGAAGAACGACCGGAAGAAGACCTGCTGCCCCGGCGGGATCTGCGCCTCGTCGGCGGTCGCCTTGATCAGCGCCGCCATCAGCGTGAAGACGGTGACACTGGCGCATTTCAGCGCGATGCCGCGCAGGGGGGATTCGTCGGGGGACATGGCGGACCTTGATGACCGGGGGGTGTGTTCCCCGTGCTAGCGCCGATTTGCACGTTGTGCAAGGGCGCTGTGCGCTGGTCCCTTTCGGAATGACGTTACTTATCAAAGACATAATGACCTTCCCCGCGGGGAAGGTCATGGTATCAGGGCTTCCCCACGGGGAAGGTCATTCGATCTGGTCCAGCATCGCGGCCACCGCGGCCTCCAGGCGCCGCCGGTCGATGGCCGAGAAGTCGCGCGGCAGGCGGATCTCCAGCCGACCGTTGGCGGCCGTGCATTTCGCGCTGCCCTGCGGGCGTGCCAGCTGGAACGTCGTGCGGGCGCGGGCCGCGGATTGCGGTCCCGCCGCGCGGGGACGCGGCGCCTCGCCCTCCGGCGCGTCATCACCCCCCTGCCCCGCGAACCGCCGCAAGACCGCCAGCTCGTCGGTGATCGAGCGCGTGTCCCAGTCCTTCAACTCCGTCCGGATCGCCGGAACCAGGCCCGGCACCTCCTCCAGCCGCTGCGACAGGGCCAGGCCCAGGGCGCGCGGGATCTCCTGCGGATACATCAGAACCTCACCCAACCGCTCGACCACCGGGATGAAGTTCCGGATATAGCTGCGCTTCTGATAGCCCGCCGACTTGAACAGGATCGCCACGGCTTTCTCCGGGTCGGTCTCGCGGGTCAGCGGGTCCATCGCGTAATGCACCGCCAACTGCGCCATCTCGGCAAAGGAGATGTCCTTTCGGACCAGGTTCTCATCGACCATCCGACGATACAGCGCCTCCAGTTGGTCGCCGCGCGCGGCGATGCCTGCGGGGATGCGCCCCCAGGCCTCGGCATCGCCCGTTTCTTCCAGCAGCTGCCGATAGGCCGAGAGCCGGCGCAAGCCCTGGATCAGCTCATAGCGCCCGCCCTCGCCCGGCTCGACCCGGATCGGGTTCGACAGGCCGATCTCGCGGATCGAGGCGACCAGCTCGGCCAGGTCGAAATCCGCGACCGGACGGCGGTCGCGGATCAGCTTGGTCGTGTCGATCATCTCCAGCGGGATCAGGTCGGTGATCAACCCGGCCCGCTTCAGCCGGACGTGCTCCTGCGCCAGCGCGTCATTCTCGGCGCGGATCCGGGCCTCGATCGCGGCGCGGTCGCGCGCGGATTCGGCGGTCTCGGTGATGGCCGCGGCCATCGGCCCGCGGCGCGCGTCCTTCCCCGCGGGGAAGGTCTCGGCCGCGTCGTCCTGGGGCAGGTCGATGTCGAACATCCGGCGCTTGCGGCTCATTGCTTGTCCTCCAGCGTGGTCCAGGCGGCCAGGACATGGCCGCGGAATTCCTCATAGGCCTGATCGAAGGTGGCCCGCGCACGGCGCCACGTCCCCCGCGTCATCTCGCGATAGTCGATCTCATAGATCGAGGACAGGAACCGTCCCGACTGTTCCACCGCGCGGGTCAGCTCGATCGGGTTGGCCGCCAGACGCTCGCCGAAGACCTGGCGGAAGGCGCCGAACATCGCCTGGTGCAGCTCGTTCGACGGCTCGTAGCGGGTCATCAGGAAGCGGATGTCGGCAAAGGCCTTGGGCAGGGCGATCTTCCCCGTGGGGAAGTTCTCGAACCCGTGCGACAGATCCTCCAGCGCCTCGGCCAGCTGGCCGATGAAGCTCGTGGTGCTGTCATACTCCCAGTAGCCCGGCCCCGAGGGGATATAGAGCATGTCCGCGGCAAAGACCGCGTTCATCGACTGATAGCCGATGGCGGGCGGGCAATCGAACAGGATCAGGTCGTAGGCGTCGTCCGCCAGGCTGTCCAGGAAGCGCGACACGGCCCCGAAGAAGGTCCATTCCGGGTTCAGGTGCCGGTACTGGGCGCTGGCGAACTCCACGAAGGCCGCGTTGGCGCAGCTGGGCACGATGTCGATGGTGGGCCAGGCGGTGGGCTTGATGAAGTCAGCCGGCCGCAGCGTGCCCAGACCCATGTCGCGGATCGAGGCCGGCAGCTTGCGTTGGGGCAGGGCGGTCCCGCTCTCGGCCCCGGCGCTGGCGCTGTTCATGCGGTCCGTCTCGCGCTCCAGGTCGCGGGCCATGATGCCCCAGACCGTGTGGTCCTCGCCCACGTCGTTCAGGCCCATGGAATGGGACAGCGTCGCCTGCGGGTCGAAGTCGACCACCAGCACCCGGTATCCGTCCAGCGCCGCGGCATGGGCGAAATGCAGCGCGACCGTCGACTTGCCCGCGCCGCCCTTGAAGTTCGCGATGGCCGCGCGGAAGGCACGCTTGCCCGCCGGGCGCGGGGGCATCAGGGACTTCTTGCCGACGCGGATCCGTCGGCGCAGCTCGTTGACCTCCTCCAGGCTGAACCAGCGCTGGCGGCCGTCCTCCTCGACTTCCCCGAGGGGAAGGTTCGGGTCGGCCGCCAGCTTGCCCCGGAAGGTCGACTGGTTGATGCGGAAGATCAGCTCCGCCACCTCCCAGGAGGAGAAGCGGCGCAGCGTCTTCTCGTTGGCGGGGCTGAAGGTCTGCCGCCGGATCCATCCCTGCATCTTCAGCGATTGGGCCTGCAGCCGGGCCAGGTCGTCATGGGTATACATCGAATGCCTGTTTCTTGCGGACGCTGTTTCCTGTCTCTTCCGCTTTTACGCCGAAGTTGCGTCTTTGGCAAAAGAGTTGTTCACTGAATCCGCATAAGGCCGCGCCCCAGCCTCCGTTGGCCGAATCGGCCTTGGGAGGGGAGGCGGGCCGACCCCGCCGAACGGCACCTTGCGCGCAGCGGATTGGGGGACAGCCTGACCTCGCCCACGACAGATTGCGGGACATTCGAGCCGGAATGCGGGACGTCCTGGATGGCCCCCTATACCAATGATACCCGAATTTCAGACTGTGATCGGGCAGGGCCCGGGCCTGGTGCGCCTATCTGCTTGACAGAATCGCCGATCAGGACGCTAATGCGGACAGATCGGCGAAAGGCGTTGGCGAGCAGGACCTTCCCACCCGATCGGGACAGGACCCGGGACCCCCGGCAGGCAGGAGCGACGATGCAGGTGATGCGACCCGTGGGCCGGGAGGCCGCGGCACGGAAATACGATCTCCTGTCGGCCCTGACCGCCCATGCCTTGGCCTCGGATGGCCATCGGCAGCGGCTGGTTCTGCGGCTGATCGCGCTCATCACCAGCCGCTACAACTGGCAGCGCGACGAACTGTGCGTGGGTCAGCGCGAGATCGCCCGGCTGTGGTGCGTGGACGAACGGACCGTCAAGCGCGACATGGCGCGGCTGCGTGAGCTGGGCTGGGTCACCGTCAAGCGGCAGGGGGCGCGGGGCCGGGTCTCGGTGCTGGGCCTCGACCTGGAGCGGATGCTGCTGGACAGCCGCGCGGCCTGGCCGAACGTCGGCGAGGATTTCGTGGCGCGCATGGCCGGCCAGGAGGCGCCCGCGGCACGCGCGAATGTCGTGCCCTTCCGCCGGCAGGAGGAGGGCGGCCATGTCTGGGCGCGTATCCGCGCCCAGCTGAGCGCCGAGGACCCGGCGCTGTTCGAGGCCTGGATCGCGCCCCTGGAGGCGGTGGCGCCGGACGGGCAGGGGGGGTGCCTGGAGCTTCGGGCGCCCACGCGCTTTCACGCGACCTATGTGCGCACGCATCTGATGGCGCGGCTGCGCGTCGCCATGCGCCGGGCGGAGCCGTCGCTGAGCGTCCTGCGGATCACCTGAAGCCGCGCCCCGAGGCCGCCAGCGCCAGACCGTCCGCCACGGCGGTGAAGACCTCGTGCGTCAGGTGGCGCGCCGCGGGGAACAGGGCGCGCATCGTCTCGGGGACCACCGCCATCAGGCTGGAGCCGCCGACATAGACGACCTCGTCCACGCGCGCGGCATCCAGGTCCGCGCGCGCCAGCGTCGCGAGCGCCGCCTCGCGCAGCGGGTCCGCGTGGCGCGACAGGCTCTCGGCCAGGGCCTGGGGGGGCAGGGGGGCGGCCAGGCCCCGCTCCAGCATCGCCAGCGACACCCGTGCGCCGTCGTCGCGTGCGTTCGCGGCGATCTTGCCGTCCTCGACCGCGAAGGCCACGTCATGGCCCAGCTCCTCCTCCAGCAGCGCGACCAGCCGGGCCATGGGCGCGGGCTGCGTCGCCAGCCGCGCCATCTCGGCGGCCAGCCGCAGGTTCTGGGACGTGTGGACGAAGGGGATGCGCTCCCATGTGGCCAGGTCGGCATAGAGCGCGTTCGGCACCGGATCGAGGCCCGGCCCCATGGCGCGGCGCAGCGTGCCGCCGCGGCCCAGAAGCGGCATCACGTGATCGAGGCTGAGCGTGCGGTCGAAATCCGTCCCGCCGAGGCGCAGCCCGTGGCTGGCCAGGATCGCGGGGCCGGCGTCGCGCGCCTCGATCAGGGCGAAATCCGAGGTGCCCCCGCCGATGTCGACGATCAGGCTGACCATGCCGGGCTGCCGACCCGCCCCGGCGGCCAGGGCCGCGGCCTCGGGTTCGGCCATGAAGGCCACCGAATCGAAGCCCGCCGCCAGATAGCAGGCCCGCAGGTCCTCCAGCGCCTGATCCTCGCGCGGATCGTCGGTGGCGTGAAACACGACCGGCCGCCCCGAAACCGCATGGCGGAAGGTCAGGCCAGTCTGCGCCTCGGCCCGCTCGCGCAGCTCGGCCAGAAAGCGGGTGATTAGCTGGGCCAGCGTCACCCGCTCCCACAGGATGCGGCGCGGCTCGTGCAGGAGCGCCGTGCCGAGGACCCGCTTCAGCGCGCGCATGAAGCGCCCCTCGCGCCCCTCCAGCAGGGCCGCATTGGCCGCGGCCCCGGTCAGCAGGCGCCGCTCGGCCGCGTCGAAGAAGACCGTCGTGGGCATGGTCACCCCGCCCGGCTCCAGCGCGATCAGCACGGGCCGGCCGTCGGGCGCGTGCCCCGCCGCGCTGTTCGAGGTGCCGAAGTCGATGCCCAATGTGGCGTGATGCCCTGCCATGTCCGCGCTCCTGCCTGTCCGGGAAAGGCTGGCTGCCTAAGGGAGGCCGGGGTGGGGCGTCAAGCGCCGACGGTAACCGGGCGTTAGCAACTTGGCGCTAGCCTCGCGCCCTGGACCTTCCATCGGAGCCCTGCCATGACCGCCGTGCCGCGCCTGACCCTCAGGCAGACCCTCACCGCCACCAGCCTGTGCCTGATGACGATCCTGGCCGCCGTGCTGGTCACGACGCTCAGCCTGTCGCAGCGCGAGAGCCTGATCGAGAACGCCCAGAGCGCGCAGCGCGTGACCCTGCGCGTGCTGAGCCACGAGCTGGAGACGGCCATGCCCGGCTTCTCCTCGGAGGTCGATGAGGACCGGATCGTGACCGACGTGGTCTGGGACGCGATCCCCGCCGAGATGGATCACGCCATGGTCGATTCGGTCGGCGCCCAGACCGGCGAGACGGTGACGATCTTCCGGTGGGATGCGGCCAAGGCCGAGTTCGTGCGGGTCACCACCAACGTCAAGCGCCCGGACGGCACGCGGGCGGTGGGCACGTCGCTGGACCCAACGGGCCCCGTCCACGCCGCCATGCTGCGCGGAGAGACCTATCAGGGGGCGGCGACGATTCTGGAACAGCCCTATCTGACGCTCTACGTGCCGGTGCGCGATGGGGCGGGGCAGGTGGCGGGCGTCCTCTATGCCGGGGTCGAGATGACCGCGATCGACGCGCTGCTGCGCCACGAGCTCATGGTCGCGGTGGCGCTGACGGTGCTGGCGCTGCTGGTGGCCTCGGGGCTGATCCTGTGGACCACGCGCCGAGCGCTGCGCCCGCTGCAGGCGGTCGAGGACGCGATGCAGGACATTGCCTGTCAACGCTACGACCGCCCGATTCCGGGGACCGATCTGAAGGACGAGATCGGCTCGATTGCGCGCAACCTGGAACAGTTCCGCGATGGTCTGGCCTCCGCGGCCGAAGCGCGCGCCGCCGCCGCAGCGCTGCGCGAGACCGCCGCCGCCGAGGCCGAGGCTCAGGCCCGGCGTCAGGCCCGCATCGTGACCGACATCTCAACCGGGCTTGAGCGGCTGTCGGCGGGCGATCTGACTGCGAATATCCCCAACCCCGCGCACGACCCCTTCCCACAGGAGTACGAATCGCTGCGCCGGACCTTCAACGGCGTGGTGGCCGATCTGGGTGCCACCATGGCCCGCATCGTCGATGTCGCCCATCAGGTCCGCGGCGGCTCCGAGGAGATCACCTCCGCCGCGCAGGATCTGGCGGCGCGCGCCGAGACGCAGGCCGCGACGCTGGAGCAATCGGCCGCAGCCCTGACCGAGCTGACCGCCAGCGTGCATTCCACCGCCGATCTGGCGCGCACCGCCGAGACCGTGTCGCGCGACAACCGCGCCATCGCCGAGGAGGGGCGCAGCATCGTGGGCGAGGCCATGGCCGCGATGGGCCGCATCGAGGCATCGGCCGAGCAGATCAACCGCATCATCACGGTCATCGACGACATCGCCTTTCAGACGAATCTGCTGGCGCTGAACGCGGGCGTCGAGGCGGCGCGCGCCGGAGAGGCGGGGCGCGGCTTTGCAGTCGTGGCCTCCGAGGTGCGGGGGCTGGCGCAGCGCGCCTCCGAATCGGCGCGCGAGATCAAGGGGCTGATCCAGGAATCCTCGCAGCATGTCCGCAGCGGGTCGGGGCTGGTGACGCGGACCGGAGGCAGTCTGGAACAGATCCTGACCAAGGCGCGCGAGGTCTCCGAGCAGGTCGCGGCCATCGCACTAGCCGTGGGCGACCAGTCGACCGCGCTGTCCGAGATCAATTCGGGGGTGAACCATCTGGACCAGGTGACCCAGCAGAACGCCGCTGTCGCGGAGGAGACGAACGCCGCCGCCGCCTCGCTGCAGAACCAGGCCGGGATCCTGGGCGATGCGCTGACCAGCTTCCGCTTCGAGGCGGCGATCCGTCCCGTCCCGCGCGCCCAGCCCGTCGGACGACCGGACCCGCTGTCGGTCGCGGAGTCCGGGCGCCGCGCGGTGACCCCGCGGATGATGGAGTTCTGAGCGCCGGAACCCGTGCCGCCGATCGGGTGTTGGTGCGCAGGTAGTCAGCCGAGGTGTCAGCCCATGTCCGTTCAGCTTCGAAACCCCATCAGCGCAGCCTTGCTGTCCCTCGCACTGCTGGCCGCCCCGGCGGCTTGGGCACAGACCGCCAGGGTCGCCGAGACGCCGGACTGTCCCGCCCCCGAGTCCTTGGCCGAACCGGCAACGCAGCCTGACGCCACGGACGACGCCACGGCGGCGGAGAACGCGGGAACGACCGGGTGGAGCGGCGGAACGGGCGGATCCCAGTTGGGAACCAGTGCCCAAGGCGCGGTGGACAGCTCGCCCAGCTGGCAGCCGCCCACCGCCCGAGGGCTGGACCTTCAGGGTGACGCGGAGATGGCCGCCGTCTGCTGACACTTGAGCGGGGTGGCACGGAGGTCGGTTATCCGTAAGCGGCGGTGACGCCGCACCTGCTTTCAGCGTTAAGGCTTGAAGTTCCGGGGCAGCAGATCGCCGCGATCGTTGCTTATGGGTGACCGGCGGCCACTGCCTCCGAAATTGCCTTTGGGTAATAAAGGGCTCGGTGCCACTGATCTTTTCAGTGATCAGGGAGTCGATGCGCGCCCAGGATCGACCGCCCTCTTCATGGCCAGCGAAGACTGCATTCTTGCGGGTCAGGGCGATCGGGCGGATCAGGTTCTCGACGCAGTTGGAGTCGATCTCGACGCGACCATCGCGCAGGAAAGTTTGCAGCCCGTCCCAGTGACGGTGGATATAGGCCAGTTTTTCGCCGAGGCGCGACTTCATCGATACGCGCCGGCATTGCGCCTGCAGCCATTCGCCAAAAGCGGCGACCAGCGGCGCAGTGCACGCCTGAAGGGCCAGCAGCCGCTGGCCGGGGCCCATGCCGCGGATCTCGGCTTCGATCCGGTGAAGCTCGGCAAGCCGGCACAGACCTTCGGCTGCGATCTCGGATCCGTCGCGGTCTAAGATATCCTTCAGCTTGCGTCAGGCATGCGCCCAGCAATGGGCAACAGTGATCGGTGCGCAGCCTGTCCGGGACGGACGTGTCAGGCGGTTGTAGCCGGTATAGCCATCCAGCTGCAGAAGGCCGTCGAAGCCCTGCAAGATGCGCTCTGCGTTCTTGCCTGCACGATCGGGCGCATAGGTGAAGACCACGCCGGGGGGATCGCCCCCGCCCCATGAGCGGTCATCGCGCGCCAAAGTCCAGAGGTAGCTGGTCTTCGTCCGGCCTCGGCCAGGATCGAGCACGGGTGCGGTCGTCTCGTCCATGAACAGCTTGCTCGACATCTTCAGGTGTTCGCTCAGCCGATCGACCACCGGGCCGAGGTGGAAGGCGGCGGTGCCAATCCAATCGGCCAGCGTGCTGCGGTGAAGCTCGATGCCTGCGCGCGCAAGGATCTGGCTCTGGCGGCACAAGGGAAGGTGATCGGCACACTTGCTGACCAGCACATGCGCGAGGGCGCCCTCGGTGGGCAGGCCGCCCTCGATCAGGTGCGCGGGTGCCTGGGCCTGGGACACGTCCTCGGCGCGCCGACGGCACGCATATTTGGGGCGCGCGGTCACGATGACCCACAGCTGCGCGGGCCGATATCCAGCCGCTCGGTCCGGTCTTCGCCGATCCGGTGCATCTCGCCACAGCCGCAACGTCGCCCACCCTGCGGCGTTCCATCACCATGACGTGGTCGGGCCGTTCAACTCCACCGTGACGAGGCGCGCCGCGAGGAGAGGAGCAGGTTCGTCTCCGAACTCACCACCCCGTCCAGGTTGCGGATGCGGCGCAGGACTTCGTCCAGCTCCGGCAGGGACTGGGCCGAAATCTCGACCACCAGGTCCCACCGGCCGTTGGTGGAATGCACCGCGGTCACCTGGGCCATGCCCGACAGGCGCGCCATGATCCGCTCGCCGCCGCGGCCCTCGATACCGATCAGCATCAGCCCGCGGACCGGGGCATCCGCCAGATCGCCGCGCGTGACGGCAGTGAAGCCCAGGATCTCGCCATCCTGATGCAGCCGCGCCATGCGCGCGCGAACCGTCGCGCGGCTGACGCCCAGCCTGTCGGCCAGATGCTGCACCGAGGCGCGCCCGTCGCGGCGTAGTTCCGCCATCAGGCGCTGATCCAGATCGTCCATTTCGACACGCCACCCTATTCGATCCGGTCGATAATGCTGCCGGATTGGCGGAACGTCCAGTTGAATCCATCCCGATCCGCGCACCATACTGACGCAGAAGGATGCCGCGCAGCGACTGCCGCGCGGCCCGTGACGTCGAAGGAGCCGAATGATGACCCCGCCCTCCCGCCAGGCACTCGTGCCGTTCGTCAGCGTCGATCACATGATGCGGCTGGTCCACCATGTCGGGATCGAGCGCCTTCTGGTCGAGCTGACCGATGCGATCGAGGCCGATTTCCGCCGCTGGCCCGAATTCGACAAGACGCCCCGCGTGGCCAGTCATTCCGACATCGGCGTGATCGAGCTGATGCCGACCTCCGACGGGCAGCAATACGGGTTCAAGTATGTGAACGGCCATCCCGGCAACATGCGCCGCGGGTTGCAGACCGTCACCGCCTTCGGGGTCCTGGCCGATGTGGCGACGGGCTATCCGGTGCTTCTGTCCGAGATGACGATCCTGACCGCGCTGCGCACCGCCGCGACCAGCGCCATGGCCGCCCGCTGGCTGGCCCCGCGCGACGCGCGGGTGATGGCGATGATCGGCAATGGCGCGCAGGCCGAGTTCCAGGCGCTGGCCATGAAGGCCGTCTGCGGCATCGAGGAGGTCCGCCTCTATGACATCGACCCGGCGGCGACGCGCAAATGCGTGGCGAACCTGGCCGGTCGGGGGCTGCGCGTCGTGCCCTGCGACACCGCCGAGGCCGCGATCCTGGGCGCGCAGATCGTCACCACCTGCACCGCGGACAAGCAGTACGCGACGATCCTGACCGACAACATGGTGGGCGGCGGCGTCCACATCAACGCGGTCGGCGGCGACTGTCCGGGCAAGACCGAACTGGCCCCCGCGATCCTGCACCGGGCCGGGATCTTCGTCGAATATCCGCCCCAGACCCGGATCGAGGGCGAGATCCAGCAGCTGGACCCCGACCACCCCGTGACCGAGCTGTGGCAGGTCATCACCGGCCAGGCCACGGGGCGCCGCGACGCGGGGCAGGTCACGCTGTTCGACAGCGTGGGCTTTGCCATCGAGGATTTCAGCGCCCTGCGCCACATCCACGCCCGCCTGCAGGGGACGGGCCTGTTCCAGCAGCTGGACATGATCGCCGACCCCGACGATCCGCGCGACCTGTTCGGCATGCTGTGCCGCGCCGAGGCCGTCGCCGCCGCCTGAGCCCCCGGCCCGCGTGAACCGAATCTTCACGGTTGCGCGCTACTCCGGCAGGGGAACAGCGCGAAGGACGGCGGGATGAGCTTTGGAATTTCACGGAAACTGACCCTGATGATCGGGGTCGCGGTGCTGCTCAGCGTGCTGGCCATGTCGTTGCAGCTGCAGGGCCTGCACCGCGCGATGTGGAAGGACAGGCAGGCGATGATCGCGGTGCAGGTCGACAGCGCCGCCAGCATCCTGGCGCATTTCGCCCAAGCGGCCGAATCGGGCGCGATGACCGTGACCGAAGCGCAGGATCGCGCCCGCGAGGCCGCGCGTGCGATCCGCTATGGCGACGGCGATTACGTCTTCATCTATGATCCGCGCGGGCTGCGGATCATGCATCCCGACCTGTCGCGCGAAGGCACGATGGCCTGGGACGCGACCGATGCCCACGGCAAGCTGCATATCCGCGCGATGATCCAGACCGCGCAGGCGGGAGGCGGCTTCACCGACTATCACGTCGAGCGCCTGTCAGGCGGAGAGCCGCAGCCCAAGCTGTCCTATACCCGCATGTTCGAGCCTTGGGGCTGGATTGTGGGGGCGGGCCTCTATGTGGACGACCTGAACACCGACTTCATGGCCGAGATGCGCCGCGGGGCGCTGTGGTCGGGGCTGCTAGTGCTGGCGCTGGTCGCCTGCGCGGTGCCGCTGTCGCGCAGCATCGGGCGTCCGATCCGCGCGCTGACCGCGATGATGGATCGGCTGGCCCGCGGCGATACCGCCGCCGAGACGCCGGGCCTGACCCGCCGGGACGAGCTGGGCGCGATGGCGCGCGCCGTCGAGACCTTCCGCGGCGCCACGATCGAGCGCAACCAGCTGGCCGGTGAGGCCGAGGCGGTGAACGCACGGGCGTTGTTGCAGAAAGGCGGCTTGAGGCGTGACTTCCCCTTTCCCCTTTAGGTTCAGGCGACGCGGGCGACCTCGGCTG
>NZ_JBYLFR010000019.1:0-57194 GCF_057748165.1 Paracoccus sp. NIOT.M2S5SZ12 | reverse complement strand
GCCTGCCAGAGGTCATCAGCGGGGTTGAGTTCCGCGACGGCGTCCGCCACATTCAAGCTGCCGCCTGATCAAGCGTCACCAAATTTCGAGCATATCTCGTCGCCTTTTTCACTGATGCCTATGCTCGCAAGATCGTCGGCCGGCGCGCCAGAACGTCCGTCTTGGCCGGTTTCGTTTTGGATACCCTCGAGCACGCGGTCCACAACCTGCGGCAGAAAACGGCCATTCGGCTGGGCCATCACGACGACCGCGACTTGCACCATCTGTCCATTCACTACACCGAAAGGCTGGGCGAAGCTGACATCGGACCCTGTGCCGGCAGTGTCAATGACAGCTTCGACAACATCTTGGCCCAGGCCATTCACGGCCTGTCCAAGTCCGACGTGATCCGTCGCCGTGGTCCTCGGCGCAGCTTCGAGAGCGTTGAATGCGCGACACCTAAATGGTTCAACTTGTTCAACAGCCCCGCCAGCGTGAGGCCATCGGGAATATCCCACCAGCGAAAGCAGAAGCCAACTTCTCCGCCGCTCTGGAAGCTGAAGACAGAACCGAATCACGAACCACAGCCGGCCTCCGGCAAGCCCTGCGCGGTTCAAGGCGCTTCATGTTCCAAGCCGACGACGGGTGTCGGCGACCTCATCGCTGCCATCAGGCGTCGTGCCGACTGGCAGGCGAGCCGGCCCCCGACGCCGTCCGGCGCCGGGGACTGCGGACGTCACTCGTCGGTGATCTCCATGTCGCCGCGGCGGGACATCTGGATCGCGACGATGGTGCAGATGACGCCGGAGCCCAGATAGATCCCGGCCGCCCAGAGACCGAGGGCGCTGGACATGGAGAGCGCGGTCAGCGGGGCGAAGCCCGCACCGATCATCCAGGAGAGCGAGGCGACCAGCGCCGAGGCGGTATAGCGGTTCTTCTTGCCGAAGAGCGACGCGATCACCCCCGAGCTCTGGCCGAAGCTGAGACCCAGCAGCGTGAAGCCCAGGACGATGTAGATCGTCGCGCCCTCGCGCCCGGCCGCCAGCAGGAGCGGGCCCAGGATCGCGAAGGCGCCGATCCCCAACGCGCCCAGCACCAGGAGCCGGCGCCGGCCGATCGCGTCGGCGATGTAGCCGGAGGCGATGATCGACAGCAGCCCCGCCAGCGAACCCCAGAGCAGCGAGTACAGCACCGCCTCGGGCGGGTTGTCGGAGTAGAGATAGCGCCAGGACAGCGGAAAGATCGTGACCATGTGGAACATCGCGAAGCTGGCCAGCGGCATGAAGACGCCCAGGGCCATGGTGCGCCCGTCCTCGCGCAGCGCCGCGCGGATGCGCGAGGGGCGCAGCTCGCTGGAGTTCAGCATCTCGTCGAATTCGGGCGAGGCGACGATGCGCAGGCGCGCGAACAGCGCGACCACGTTGATCGCGAAGGCCACGAAGAACGGGTAGCGCCAACCCCAGTCCACGAACTCTTCGGCCGAGACGTTGATCAGCAGATAGGCATAGAGCAGCGCCGCGACCGCCAGGCCGATGGGCGCGCCCAGCTGCGGGATCATCGCGTAGAAGCCGCGCTTCTCGCGGCTGACCGACAGTGCCAGCAGCGACGGAAGCCCGTCCCAGGTCCCGCCGAGCGCCAGGCCCTGACCGATCCGCAGGACCGCCATGATGCCGATGGCCCACCAGCCGAGCGTGTCGTAGCTGGGCACCAGGCCCATTGCCACGGTCGAGGTTCCCAGCAGGAACAGCGCGGCCGTCAGCTTGCCCTTGCGGCCGATCGCGCGGTCGACGGCCATGAAGATGACCGTGCCCACCGGCCGCGCCACGAAGGCCAGCGCCAGGAGCACGAACGAGGCCAGCGTGCCCTGCACCGGGTTGAGGAACCCGAACAGGCGCGCCGGAAAGACCAGCACGCAGGCGATGGAGAAGACGAAGAAGTCGAAGAACTCCGAGGTGCGGCCGATGATCACGCCGACCGCGATGTCGGACGGCGAGACGTGATGGTCGTCCGCGTCCTGACCGGTGTTGAGCCGGGAACCGGTATGGGTTGACGTCGCCATGGCAAGACGCCTCCTGCTAGCTGCTGCATCGACGCGGGCCGCGCCATATGAGATAGTGCCTTGCCTGCAACGCGCGGGAAAGGAAATTGGACAAGTTGTCATAGGTCAACTTGTCCAATTCCGCCGGGCGCCCGGGCGCGCTACCTGCAGTCCAGACCCACGTCTCGACCCCCTGTGTCGAATCACCCGGCGCGCAGATGGCCGTGCCAATGACCCGGATTGACGAAGCTATGATGCGGATAATTAAGCGAACCCCGTGGCTGCTGCCCCTGACGCTCCTGCCGGCCTGCAAGGCCGAGGTCCTCGCGCCGACCGGCGACATCGCGTCTCAGCAGCGCGACCTTCTTGTCTGGGCGACGGGCATCATGCTGATCATCATCATCCCCGTGCTGGTGATGGTCGCGCTGTTCGCCTGGCGCTATCGCGAGCGGAACCGGTCGGCCAGCTATGCCCCGGACTGGAGCCACTCGACCAAGCTGGAACTGGTCATCTGGGCGATCCCGGCGCTGATCATCATCGCGCTCGGCGCCATGACCTGGGTGGGCACGCACCACCTGGATCCCTATCGCCCGATCCAGCGCATCTCGGCCGACAGGCCGCTGGAGGAGGGTCAGACCCCCCTGGTGGTCGAGACGGTCTCGCTGGACTGGAAATGGCTGTTCATCTATCCCGAGCAGGGCATCGCGACCGTCAACGAGCTGGTCGTGCCGGTGGACCGCCCGATCGAGTTCCGCCTGACCTCGTCCTCGGTGATGAACGCCTTCTACATCCCGTCGATGGCCGGCATGATCTACTCCATGCCCGGCATGGAGACGACGCTGCACGGCATCTTCAACACCGAGGGCACGTTCCAGGGCATGTCGTCGCATTATTCCGGCGCGGGCTTCTCGGGGATGCGCTTCAAGGCGAATGCCGTGCCCGCGGCCGAGTTCGAGGACTGGGCCGCCCGCACCCGCGAGGCGGAGGAGAGCCTGGACCGCACCGAGTACCTGGCGCTGGCCCAGCCTTCCGAGAACGTGCCCCCCATGCAGTACGGCAGCGTCGATCCGCAGCTGTTCTCGCGCGTGGTGAACCTGTGCGTCGAGGACGGCAAGATGTGCATGGCCGAGATGATGGCCCTGGACGCGCAGGGCGGCATCGGCCTGGCGGGGACCGCCAACATGCAGGCCAGCGCGGCCGAGGGCGACATCCGTCGCGGCGACCGCGCGCCCACCCTGGGGTGGCAGCCCTTCTACGTCACCGGCCTGTGCACGCCGGCCGAGGAGGAGCTGATGCTGACGCTGCGCGCCGACCTGCCGCCGAACCCCATCAATCCCGCGCCGATGCGCGGACACAGCCTGCCCCAACCGGGCACCGGCTTGGCAGACATTCTGCGCCCGCAGGCGCCGGTCCTGACCGGACTGCCGCAGCGCGCCGACGAGCTCTGAGCCGAGAGACAGGACGAAAACCATGGCCACGATCGACCACAGCACGACCTTTCTTCTTGGCCGTCTGAACCTCAGCGCAATCCCCCAGGACCCCATCGTCTGGGTCACCTTCGTCGTCGTCGCGATCGCCGGCGCGGGCCTTCTGGCGGTGCTGACCAAGTACCGCCTCTGGGGCTATCTCTGGCATGAATGGTTCACATCCGTGGACCACAAGAAGATCGGCATCATGTACATGGTGCTGGCCCTCGTGATGCTGGTGCGGGGCTTCTCGGACGCGATTCTGATGCGGCTCCAGTCGCTTCTGGCGTTCAACGGGTCCGAGGGCTACCTGAACGCGCATCACTACGACCAGATCTTCACCGCCCATGGCGTGATCATGATCTTCTTCGTGGCGATGCCCTTCATCACCGGCCTGATGAACTATCTGGTGCCGCTGCAGATCGGCGCGCGCGACGTGTCCTTCCCGTTCCTGAACAACCTGTCGTTCTGGCTGACGGCGGGCGGCGCGGTCATCATCATGGCCTCGCTGTTCGTGGGCGAGTTCGCGCAGACCGGTTGGCTGGCCTTCCCGCCGCTGTCGGGCATCGGGTTCAGCCCCTGGGTCGGCGTCGACTACTACATCTGGGGCCTGCAGGTCGCAGGTGTCGGCACCACCCTGTCGGGCATCAACCTGCTGGTGACCATCATCAAGATGCGCGCGCCGGGCATGGGCTACATGCGGATGCCGATCTTCACCTGGACCGCGCTCTGCACGAACGTGCTGATCGTGGCGTCCTTCCCGGTGCTGACGGTCACGCTGGTCCTGCTGACGCTGGACCGCTATGTCGGCACCAACTTCTTCACCAGCGACCTTGGCGGCAACGCCATGATGTACGTGAACCTGATCTGGATCTGGGGACACCCGGAGGTCTACATCCTGATCCTGCCGCTGTTCGGCGTCTTCTCCGAGGTCACCGCGACCTTTTCGGGCAAGCGGCTGTTTGGCTACACTTCGATGGTCTATGCGACCGTCTGCATCACGGTCCTCAGCTACCTGGTGTGGCTGCACCACTTCTTCACGATGGGGTCCGGGGCGTCGGTCAACGCGTTCTTCGGCATCACGACCATGATCATCTCGGTGCCCACGGGGGCCAAGCTGTTCAACTGGATCTTCACCATGTATCGCGGCCGCATCCGCTTCGACCTGCCGATGATGTGGACGGTGGCCTTCATGCTGACCTTCACCGTAGGCGGCATGACGGGCGTGCTGCTGGCCGTGCCGCCGGCGGACTTCGTGCTGCACAACTCGCTGTTCCTGGTCGCGCATTTCCACAACGTGATCATCGGCGGCGTGCTGTTCGGCCTGTTCGCGGCCATCAACTTCTGGTGGCCCAAGGCCTTCGGCTTCACGCTGGACGTCTTCTGGGGCAAGATCAGCTTCTGGCTTTGGGTCGTGGGCTTCTGGTTCGCCTTCATGCCGCTCTACATCCTGGGCCTGATGGGCGTGACGCGCCGGATGCGGGTCTTCGACGACCCGGACCTGTGGATCTGGTTCGCCATCTCGGGGCTTGGCGTGGCCATGGTCGCGGGCGGCATCGCGGCGATGTTCATGCAGTTCGGCGTGTCGATCTGGCGGCGCAAGGCGCTGGTCGACGACAGCGGCGATCCGTGGGACGGGCGCACGCTGGAATGGGCGACCTCGTCGCCCCCGCCGGCCTACAACTTCGCCTTCACCCCGGTCGTGCACGGCCTGGACGCCTGGAGCGACATGAAGCAGGTCGGCCAGACCCGCCCCAAGGCCACCTATCTGCCCATCCACATGCCGCGCAACACCGGCACGGGGGTGATCCTGGCGGCCTTGGCCACGGTCTGCGGCTTTGCGCTGGTATGGTACATCTGGTGGCTGGCGGCGGCGTCCTTCCTGGGCCTGATCGCCGTGTCCATCGCCCACACGTTCAACTATGACCGCGACTTCCACATCCCGGCCGAAGAGGTTGCCCGGACCGAGGCCGCCCGCGACCGCCAGCTGGCGGCCCTGCGCGCCTGATCGGAGGACATGATGACCACCACCACCGCAACCGACGTCCAGTACTGGGACACCAGCCCCCACCACCACGAGGAGGGGGCCTCCACCACCATCGGGTTCTGGATCTACCTGATGAGCGACTGCCTGATGTTCGCGGTCCTCTTCGCAGTCTTCGGGGTCCTGGGCCAGAGCTATGCCGCGGGCCCCGGCCCGCAGGCCCTGTTCGAGCTGCATCTGGTCGCCATCAACACCGCCTTCCTGCTGCTGTCCTCGCTGACCTTCGGCTTTGCCATGCTGTCCACGCTGGCGGGGCGGCAGGGTCCGGCGATGATGTGGCTGGGCGTGACCCTGGCCCTGGGCCTCGCGTTCCTCGCGGTCGAGATCTACGAGTTCCAGCACCTGATCCATCTGGGCGCGGGGCCGCAGCGCTCGGCCTTCCTGTCGTCCTTCTTCGCGCTGGTCGGCACGCACGGGCTGCACGTGGCCTTCGGCTGCCTGTGGCTGGTCACCCTGATGGTCCAGATCAGGAAGCACGGGCTGACCGGCGCGAACATCCGGCGCATGACCTGCCTGTCGATGTTCTGGCACTTCCTGGACGTCATCTGGATCGGCGTCTTCACCTTCGTCTATCTGCTGGGGATGATCTGATGGCCAACCCGACCCATGCCAATCACGCCGCCCATGTCCATCACCCGGACGGGCATGACCACGGCAGCTACCGCTCCTATGCGATCGGCTTCATCCTGGCGGTGATCCTGACCGCGATCCCCTTCGCCATCGTCATGGCCGGCGGGTTCGAGAGCCGCCTCCTGACCGGCGGCATCGTCATCGCCTGCGCCGCGATCCAGGTCGTGGTCCACATGGTCTATTTCCTGCACATGAACGCCCGCTCGGATGAGGGCTGGACGATGATGGCGCTGATCTTCACCGCCGTCGTCGTGGTCATCATCCTGGCCGGATCGCTCTGGGTCATGCACAACATGAACGCCAACATGATGCCCCAGATGAACCATGACGGCATGCCGCAGCTGTCGGGCTTCGGGACCTGACATGGTGGGGCGGTGGGCGCCGCTGCGGTGGGGCATTGTCCTGCCGGGGGCGGTCCTGGTGCTGATCTTCCTGGCCCTGGGGGTCTGGCAGGTGCAGCGGCTGGAGTGGAAGCGCGACCTGATCTCGCGGACCGAGGCCGCCGTCACCGCCCCCCCGGTCGCCGCCCCTGCGACGACCGAACCCGGCGAGGAATTCGAATACCGCCACGTCACGGTCACCGGCGTCTATGCGCCGGGGCCGGACACGCTGGTCCGCGCGGTCACCGATTTCGGCAGCGGGTTCTGGGTCATGACCCCGTTCCGCACCGATCAGGGCTGGCAATTGCTGGTCAATCGCGGCTTCGTCGCGGCCGATGCCACGGATGACTACGCGCCCGCACCGGACGGGCCCGGTCAGGTCCTGACCGGCCTGATGCGCGCAAGCCAGGAGGGCGGGGCCTTCCTGCGCGACAACGACCCCGAGGCCGGGCGCTGGTTCTCGCGCGACACCCAAGCCATCGCGCAGGCGGGCGGCTTTGCCCCCGTCGCGCCGTGGTTCCTGGATCTGGATCGCGGCACGGGGCAGGGCGCGCCCATCGGCGGGCTGACGGTCGTATCCTTCCCCAACAGCCATCTCAGCTATGCGCTGACCTGGTTCGCGATGGCGGCGGGGCTCGCCTTCCTGCTGGTCTTCATCCACCGCCCCGAACGGGCGTGACGCTCAGCCGATCGGCGGCTTGGCCAGCTTGCGTGCCAGGGTGCGGCGGTGCATGCCCATCCGCCGCGCCGCCTCCGATATGTTGAAGTCGCAGTCGCGCAGCGTCGCCTGGATCGTCTCCCATTCCTGGGTGCGCAGGCTGGTGCGGCGCGCGGTGACGGACACGGAGGCGTCCCCCGCCTCGCGCGCGAAGGCCGCCTCTATCTCGGAGGTGGTGGCGGGCTTGGCCAGGTAATGCGCGGCACCCAGCTTGATCGCCTCGACGGCGGTGGCGATGCTGGCGAAGCCGGTCAGCACCACGATCCGCTGCGCAAGCTCCATCGCGGCCAGCGCCTGCACGCATTCCAGCCCGCTGCGCCCCGGCAGCTTCAGATCGACCAGCGCCAGGTCGGGCGGATCGCCCTCGGCCAGCGCGATGCCCTCCTCGGTCGATCCGGCATGACGGACCCGGTACCCGCGCCGGGTGAAGCTCTCCATCAGCGTTGCGGCCAGGGCGGTGTCGTCCTCGACGATCAGCAGGGTCCGGGTCATGTCGCATCCTCCAGGATCGGCAGCAGAAGCGTCACCTGCGCGCCGCCCGCCAGATTGGCAAGCCGCATCTCGCCGTTCAGGCGGCGCATGACATTGCCGGTCAGATAGAGGCCCAGCCCGCGCCCGACGCCGTCGCGCGAGCTGAGGAAGGGCTGGCCGGGATCGGCCAGGATGTCGGCGGGAAAGCCCGGCCCGTCATCCTCGATCACCAGGGCCAGCTGATCCGGCCCGTCGGGGGACAGGGTGATGCGGATGGCGCGGCTGCCCGCCTCGACCGCATTGTCCAGAAGCTGGCGCACCGCCTGCTCCAGCATCGGGTCGGCCATGATCACCGGATTGCAGCGCGCATCGACGCGGACCCGGACGGGCAGGCGCAGCCCCTGGATCGCCTCCTCCAGGAAGGCCCGCGCACGCATCCCGTGCGCCTCCTCCAGACGCTCCTGCCCGGAGGAGAGCAGCATCTCGGACACGATCTGGCGACAGCGCGACAGCTCGCGTTGCATCACGGCCAGCTTCTCCTCCAACGCGGCCCCCTGCGGCGCGCCGAGCGTCTGCCAGTCGTCCAGCGTGACCGCCAGCGTGGTGAGCGGCGTGCCCAGCTCATGCGCCGCGCCGCTGGACAGAAGGCCGAGGCGGACTAGGTGGTCCTCCTCCAGCATCTGCTGGCGCAGCGCCTGGATCTGCGCGTCGCGGTCGCGCAGGTTCGCGGTGATGCGGGTCACCGACCAGGTCAGCAGACCCGAGGCCAGCAGGAAGGACAGGAACATGCCCTGCAGGTGCAGGTTCAGGAAGCTGGGCCCGTCCCCGTGCCACAGATGCGGCAGTTCCATCGGCACGCCGTTGCCCGTCAGCCAGCCATGGGCCGCGACGGTCGCCAGCAGGATCGCCGCCGCATGGCGCCGGGGCAGCAGGACGATGGCCAGGATGACCTGCAGGATGAACAGCGACACGAAGGGGTTCGTGGCACCCCCCGACAGGTACAGAAGCAGCGTCAGGCAGGCTACGTCCATCAGCAGTTCGGCCGCGACGCTGAGATCGGTGATGGTCTGTCCCCGCCGCAGCCGCCAGGCCGAGACCAGGTTCAGCAGGATCAGGAAGGCCACGACCGGCAGCATCTGCCGCCACGGCAGGGCGACGTCCAGCAGCACGACCGTGCCCCAGATGGCCAAGAGCTGCCCCGCCACCGCGATCCAGCGCATCCGGCCCAGATAGGCCAGGTTGCGCCGCGCCGCGCCCTGCGCGATATCGCTCGAGGATTGCGTCTTCATCAGCCCCATCCAGCCAGCCGGAGCCGCCTTTTAGGCCAGAACGGGCCGGGGCGAAAGCGGGGCGCGCCCTCAGGCCACCGCCACCGGGGCCGCGGCCATGGCCAAGCGGTACTGCGCCTCGTAGCGGTCCAGCATGACGTCCAGGCTGAACAGCCTCTCGACCCGCAGCCGCGCCTCGCGGCGGGGCAAGCGCAGCGCGGCGTGCAGGGCGCGGGCCAGACCGGCCGCGTCATCGGGTTCGGCATAGGCGCCGCAGGGGCCGATCACGTCCGCCGTGGCCCCGATCCGCGTCGCCGCGACCGGCAGGCCGCAGGCCATCGCCTCGATCGCGACCAGGCCGAAGGGCTCCTGCCACAGGGGCGTGAACAGCAGGGCCGAGGCGCGCCCCATCTCCTGCGCCAGCGCGGGTCCCGCCAGGTGCCCGCCATAGCGCCGACCCTCGCCCAGAAGGGGCCGCACCCGGTCCTCGAAATAGTCGCGATGCTCGATGCTGCCGAAGAGGGTCAGCGGCACGCCCGCGATCCGCGCGGCCTCCAGCGCCAGATGCGCGCCCTTGTTGGGGGTGATGCGGCCGGCCCAGACCGCCTCGCCGTTGCCCGTCGGGACGAAGGGCCACAGGTCCAGGTCGATCCCGTTCGGCACCACCGTCGCGCCCTCGGGCATCCCGTCCGGCCACCACATCCCGGCCTGCTGGTCCGAACAGACGGTGAAACGCGACCAGGGCGAAATGCTGTCCTGCGCGGCCCGGCGCAGGCCTTCGAAGGGCGGCACATGCAGCGATGTCAGCATCGGCAGGCCGCGGGCATGGGCATGGCGTGGGGGAAAGCGGTGCAGGCTGTTGTTGTGGACCACGTCATGCCCCGCGCGCTCCAGCGCCGCGTTGCAGCCCTCGAAGGCGCGGTCCAGCAGCGCGTTCAGCACCTCGGTCCCGTGAAAGTCGTGCCAGGGATAGTCGCGGTCGTAATGCCGCGCGATCAGCGGGCGCAGGTCGAACCGCGCATCGCTGTCGCCCGCCGCATAGAGCGCGACCCGGTGCCCGCGCGCCTGAAGGCCGCGGGCCAGGTGCCAGGCATGCGCCTCCATCCCGCCCATGAAGGGCGCTGCGATGGGATGGCGCAGATGCGCGACGATGCCGATGTCCAGCGCCACGGCTTAGCCCGCGCGCCGGGCCAGCATGTCGGCCTGCTGACGCTCGACCTCGCGGATGCGCGCCGGGTCGTGACGCTCAGGCCCCGCGATGCCCTGAAGGCGGTCCAGGACGCGGCGGGTGTTGGCATAGGGCATGTGCGGCTCCTGCCGGCACAGGGCGAAATCGGCATCATTGGGCTGGCGCAGGATGCGCAGGCCCTGGGCGCCGTTCTCGATCAGGCCCATCAGGCGGAAGGCATGCAGCCAGTGCTCCATGGTGCGATGCCCCCATTTGCTGGCGAAGTAGTCGGCGTTGCGGATGACCGACGGGATCTGGTGGATCGGCGGCATGCAATGGGGGTGGTACTGATGATAGACCCGCCCCCCGCGCATCCACCAGATCGGGATGCCGCGCTCGGACAGGCCGCGCCCGAAATCGGTATCCTCGCCGCCATAGCCCAGATAGCCCTCGTCAAAGCCGCCCGACCGGTCCCAGTCCGCCCGGTGCAGCGCGAAGTTCAGCGACCAGAAGCAGCGGTAATCCTCGCAGGCGCGCAGCCCCTCGGGGGGCGGGGCCTGCCGGTCGGAATGGCGCACGCCCATGCGGTCGAACCGGCCCGCGTCGATCCCGCCCTGCAGGGCGCCGTCGGGCAGGTACAGCACCTCGCCCATCATCAGCCCCTGGCCGGGGCGCGCGGCGGCGACATAGTCGGCGATCAGGCCCGGACCGGGGATGCAGTCCACGTCCACGAAGACCAGCACGTCGCCCGACGCCGCCGCCGCCGCGGCATTGCGGGCGGCCGCCAGCGGCAGCTGGCCGTCGCGCGGCGGCACCATGACCTGGCGCACCGGAAAGCGGGTCCGGGGCAGGTCGTCATAGGGGGCGTCCTGCATGACGGCCACGATCATCTCGACCGGCGGGACGGTCTGGGCGTCGAAGCCGCGGATGACGTTGCGCAGATGCTCGGCACGGCCGGCGGCGATGGTCAGGGCAGAGGCGGTGGTCATGCGGCAAAGTCCTTCTGGGTGTGTGGGGGGGCGGCCTCGTCCCACAGGCGGGCCGCGAGGGATTCGAGCCACGCGGCGGTGGCTGAGGCCATGCCCCGTCCCGCCAGCCGGCGCTGCAGGTCCGGGTCGTGCATCGCCCGCGCTTGGGTCAGCGCCTCGCGCCAGCGATGGGCCGATGAGGGCAGCATCGGCAGGTGCAGCGCCGCCCCCGCATCGGCCAGCGCGCGGGCCTTGCATAGATGTTCGTCGAAATAGCGCCATTCCGGCACCACGATCCACGGTCGGGCGGCGGCCAGCGCCTGCTGGCAGGTGGTGTTCCCGGTCGAGGACAGGATCACGTCCGCTACCGCCAGATAATCCAGCGGATTGTCCACCCACTCGGCCAGCCGCAGGTTCGCGGGCAGCGTCGCGTGCCAATCGCGCTGGATGTGGCCGATGACGATCCAGTCCATCTCGGGGATGCTGCGGGCCGCGACGCCGAAGGGCGCGTCGGCCCAGCCATTGCCGCCGCCGCCGCTGACCGCGACCGCCACGGGGCGGTCGGGGTCCAGCCCAAGGCGCCGCCGCGCCGCCGCCCCGTCGGGCAGGGCCTGATGCACACCCAGACCCGGCGCGTGGAAGGTCATCTGGCGCATCCAGTCCGGCCAGTCGGGCTGCGCCAGATCGGCATGGAACGGCGCCAGCAGCCCCGCCGCCCCGCGATAGGCGGCCATGTGCCCGGGATCGCCGCGATCGCCGTGCTGCAGCACCTTCACATGCGGGACCGAGCAGATGCGGGCCAGCTGCGCGACCTCGGCGCTGACATCGCTGATCATCAGGGCGGGGTCGGCCTCGTGGAACCACTGCGCCATGACGGCCATGGCCTGACGGATCGTGGCCCAGCCCACCGGCGCGCAATGCAGCGTGTCGGGGGTGGCGATCCAGTCGGTCGCGGGGCGGTCGGCGGGGGGTTCGAACAGGCTGGGGATCGTGCGGATCGTCACGCCCTCGCGCAGCGGCGGGAAGATGTCGTCGCGGGCGCAGAAGACGGTGACGGGGCGGTCGGCGGGCAGCGCGTTGACGACCGCGGCGCAGCGTTCGGCATGGCCACGACCCTGATGATGCACGAAATATCCGATGGGTCTGCGCATCCCGCTACTCCGCCGCGATGGTGTGGGTGGCCTCCGCGTTCAGGCGGCGCAACCCGTCCAGCACGCCGGCCGCATGGGGCAGGCGGCTGCGGAAGGCGTGGCGGACCGAGGCCAGTTCCGCCAGCGCATTGGCCGGTATGATCGCGCGGCGAAAGCCCAGCAGCATGTCTAGGTCGTTGCCGCTATCGCCCGCCACCGTGCAGGCGTCGGGCGTCAGACCAAGGCGGCGCGCCTCGAAATGGATCGCGGCGGCCTTGCCCGCCCGGCGCGGCAGCACGTCGATCAGGCGGCCATGCGAATGGATGACGCGGGCGCCCAGCCCGTGCCGTGCAAGGGCCGCGCCGATGCGCCGGGCCACCTGCGCGTCGCCCAGCAGCGACAGCTTGAAGCGGCGCTGATCCTGCGCGGACTGCCAGGTCAAGCCCATCGGGCGCAGCACCTCCAGCAGCGCGTCGCGGTCCCAGTCCGCGCCGATCAGCCGCGCGTAATCGGGGCAGCAGGTCAGGCCGGCCGTGCCGCTCCACCGCCAGATCTCCGAGCCGACCGAGGTGATCATCAGGTCCGGGCGGGGCAGGCGCCACTGATCCAGGATGCGGCGCGCCTCGGTCACCGACCGCCCCGTTGCCACCGCCAGGATCAACCCCCGGTCGCGCCCTGCGGCCCAATCGCCGAAGCGTGCCGCCCCGGCGCGGCTGCCGGTCAGCGTGCCGTCGATGTCGCAGGCCAGCAGCCCCGACGGGCGGGCGATCACCGGGTCGGGCTGCGCCAGACCCGTCATCACCCGCTGCACCGCCGCCGCCCAGCCATCCCAGTCATAAAGACTCCGCGCATGGGTCGCGGCCTCGCGCGCGCCCTGCGGATGGTCCAGCATCCGCGTGATCCCCGCCGCGATAGAGCGCGGGCAGGCCGGGTCGATCAGCGCGCCGGTCCCCAGGCTGGCCACGATGTCGGACGCGCCGCCGTGGCAGGTGGCGACCACGGGCACGCCGGCCTGCGCGGCCTCGATCAGGGTCAGGCCGAAGGGCTCATGCAGGGCCGGGTTCACGAAGACGCCGCCCTGTGCGGCCAGCGCATAGAGACCCGCGATGTCGGCGGGCCGATGCCGCCGGGGCAGGGCCACCCGCCCCCAGAGATCATGGCGGTCCACCAGGTCGAACAGTTCCGTCATCACGCGGTCGCGGTCCGGGCAGCCGTCCTGCAATCCGTCGCGCAGCCCCGCCACTATCACCAGGTTCGCCCGCGCCTGCAGCGCCGGATCGCCGGCATAGGCGCGGATCAGGGCCGCCAGGTTCTTCTTGGCGATGGGCCGCGCCACGGCGAGGATGACCGGCCGCTCCGCATCCCGCAGGAAGGGCGCGATCAGCGCGCGGGCACGCTCCGCATTACCCGCGGGCCGCGCGGCCACGCCGGGGGCCACGCGATGCACGCGCCCCTCGGCGCCGGGGTTATAGGCCGGGATCTGGCACTCCGCCTCGTCGCGGGACGAGGCGATGATGCCATGGGCGGCCCCGATGGCCGCACGCTCGCGCGCGATGCGGCGGTCCAGCGCGGCATCCGGCGCGCCGCCCAGGGTGCGCGACTTGTCCAGGGCCAGCGAATGGCTGGAATAGAGCCACGGAATGCCGAAGGCCCGATGCGCGGCCTGCGCCAGTTCGGCGGCGTCGGCGAAATGGGCATGGATGACGTCGGGTCGCGGCCCGTCGGCCAGCAGGCGCAGGAAGGCCTGCGTGAGGGCGGGCAACTCGGCCTCCAGCGCCTCCTTGGCCAGATAGCGCGTCGTCGCGGTGCGCAGCCGCAGGATACGGCAGCCGGGGGCAAGGGTTTCCTCGGCGCGGTCATGGACCGGGTCCAGCGCCGGGTCCGCAAAGGCCCGCGTGACGATGGACACGGCGCGAACGTCCGGCCGCCGCGCCTGGGCCTGGGCCGCCCCCAGCACATAGGCGATATGGCCACCGGTATCTTCGGTCACGCCATAGCTGACCGGTGGTGCCTTGAGGCAGCCGCCAAGGGCGACATGCATGACATGCATGGTCGTTTCCACTTGAGATAAGCGTTGCGGGATGATCTTTCTGCGGGATGAACGACGCCGGACCCGCGACGGGTCCCGACTGAACCCATTGATTTAGATTTATCGACCCGATCGGAGCGCGACATGACCCCGGACAGGCCCGCGCACCGCTATGTCTTCGTGGGCGGTCTGCACCGTTCGGGCACATCGCTGACAGCGCGGCTGATCGGCGATCTGCCGGGTGTCGCGGCCATCCGCTCGGCCCCCGTCCCCGAGAACGAGGGTGTCTATCTGCAGGGCGCCATCGCGCATACGGCCCTGCACGGGCGCCCCATGCATTTCGCGACCGATCCCGCTCAGCATCTGGTCGAGGGCTGCCGTCACGACCGGCTGGAGACGCGGCTGCGGCTGGAGGCGGATTGGGCGCCCTGGTTCGATGCCGGGTCCTGGCGGGTCGAGAAGTCGCCCGTGAACCTGACCCGGATGCGGCTTTACCAGCAGCTGTTCCCGCTGTCGCAATTCGTGGTGGTGATGCGCCACCCGCAGGCGGTCGCGGCGGCGGTCGCCAAATGGGTGGAGATGCCCGCGGCGGCGATGATCGACCACTGGATCGCGGCGCATCGGCAGCTGGAGGCCGATCTGGCGCATCTGCACGCGGTCATGGTGCTGCGCTATGAGGACCTCGTGGCCCGCCCGGACGCGCATCGCGCCGCACTGGCCGCATTCCTGGACCTGCCGCCGGGCACCGGGGCCGAGCCGGTGCGCGACGGCAACCGCGACTATGCCTACGGCCCGCTCGACGCGGCGCAGGAGGCGGCGCTGCAGCCCTGGGGCTATGCCGCGGGGGGCGAGGTCCTGCCGATGGCCCCGCGCGTCCGCCACCCGCTGCGCGCCATCCGCGAGGCGGCCGAGGCCGCGCTGCGCTAGAGGACCGCGCCGATCCTCCAGGGGACGAACTCGTTGTCGCCATAGCCGAAATCCTCGGACCGCGTGTGCTGGCCGGAGGCCACGTCCAGCAGCAGGTCGTAGATCCGCGCCCCCATCTGGGCCAGGGGCACGCCCTCGTCGACGACGGTGCCGCAGTTGATGTCCATGTCCTCGGGCATGCGGACATAGAGGTCGGAATTGGACGCGAGCTTGATCGAGGGCGCGGGCTTGGCCCCGAAGCACGATCCGCGCCCCGTGGTGAAGGCGATCAGGTTCGCCCCCGCCGCCACCTGACCCGTGGCCGCGACGGGGTCATAGCCGGGGCTGTCCATGTAGACGAGGCCCGGCACCGCGATGCGTTCGGCATAGGCGAAGGCGCCCGCGACCGGCGCCATGCCCGCCTTGGCCACCGCGCCCAGGGATTTCTCCAGGATGGTGGTCAGCCCGCCCTTCTTGTTGCCAGGCGAGGGGTTGTTGTCCAGGGACGCGCCGTTCCGGTCCGCATAATCTCGCCACCAGTCGATCATCCCCGCAATGCGCGCGCCCGTCGCGGGGTCCGCCCGCGCGATCAGCAGATGTTCCGCACCATAGATCTCGGGCGTCTCGGACAGGATCGAGGTGCCGCCCGCGGCGACCAGCAGGTCCGAGGCCACGCCGAGCGCCGGGTTCGCGGTGATGCCCGAGAACCCGTCCGAGCCGCCGCATTGCATGCCCAGGGTCAGCGCGCTGACGGGCTGCGTGCTGCGCCGGTCGGCATTGGCGGCGGCCGCGATCGGCTCCAGCAGCTCCAGCGCGCGGGTGACAGCCGAGGCCGATCCGCCGACCTCCTGGATGTTGAAGCTGTGGAAGCGTTCGCGCGTCCAGTCGGTGGGCTGATAGAGGGTCAGCTGGTTCACCTCGCAGCCCAGCCCCACGATCAGCACGCCGCCGAAATTGGGATGGTCGCGATAGCCCTTCAGCGTGCGCACCAGCACGTCGAACCCCTCGCCCTGGTTGACCATGCCGCAGCCCTGGTCATGCACGATGGGCGCGAAGCCGTCGATGTTGGGATATTTCGGCCCCAGCACCCGCGTCGCCGCCTGCGCGATGGCGTGGCACACCGTCGAGGAGCAGTTCACCGAGGCCAGGATGCCGATGAAGTTGCGCGTCCCCACCCGCCCGTCGGGCCGCAGATAGCCCTGAAAGGTCGTGCGCGCGGGCGGCGGGGGCAACTGGCCGCGCTGGTCGGCCTGATGCGAATGGGTCGCGGCCATGGCGATGTTGTGGACATGCACATGCTGACCCGGCGCGATGGGCGCGGTCACCTGCGCCATGATCTGGCCATATTTCACCACCGCATCGCCCGGGTTCAGCGCGGTCAGCGCGAATTTGTGCCCGCGCGGGATGGCTTCGGTCAGCGGCGTGTCCAGCGCGCGCTCTCCGGCCTCCAACGGGCGCAGGGCGATGCCCACGCTGTCGGCGGGATTCAGGCGGATCGCGTCGGGCGCGCCTTCGGGGTGGCGGGGCAGGGAGGGCGGCAGGGTCATGGGGCGGTCTTTCGGGCGATGGCGGTGGGTCAGTCCAGGATGCCCGGCTGATCGACGCGCAGGCGGTCCAGGATGTCCTGGATATGGGCCAGATGGTCGCGAACGGCGGCGGCGGCGGCATCGGGGTCGCGGGCGCGCAGCGCGGTCAGGATCTCGCGATGCTCCAGCCAAGCGGTCGAGGCGCCGTAGGACAGCGACAGATAGCGCGCCCGGTCCATGTGGCCCTTGTTGTCGCGCACCAGGTTCCAGACGAAATCCATCCCCGACGCCGCGCAGATGTCGTGGTGGAACCGGTCGTCCAGCGCGTGGAAGGCGCCGCGGTCATCGGCGCGGCTGGCCTGTTCCTGAAGCGTGATCAGCCTGTCCAGCCCGTCCCAGTCCTGCGGCTGCAGCCGCAGCGCCGCCACCCGCATCGTCGCCTGCTCCAGCGCGCTGCGGATGAAATAGGCCTGCATCACCGCCTCGACCGAGATCGGGGTGACGGTGGTCGCGCGCTGCGGGCGGATCTGGATGAAGCCCGTCTGCGACAACCGGTAGAAGGCGTCCCGCACCGGCTGGCGCGACACGCCCATCTGGGCCGCGACCTCGGCCTCGGACAGCTTGGCGCCGGGCGGGAGCGTCAGGTTCACCACCCGCGCATAGAGCGTCTCGAAGATCTGGTCGGTGACCGATGTCGTGCGCAGGTCCTGCATCGGCGGCAGGCTGTCCAGATCCGGCAGCGGCATGGCGGTTCCCTCGGTTGACGCATCCTGTAAACTAGCATATTAGACGACTAGTGCACTGGCAAGTGAGTCGGAGGAACCGCGTGGCCCTGCTGGATGAAGACCGCCTGTTTCCGACCGATCCGCGCAGCCGCGATCTGGCGCGCGCGCTGTACGATCAAATCCGGGACATGCCGATCCTGTCGCCGCACGGCCATACCGACCCGCGCTGGTTCGCCGAGGATCAGCCCTTTGCGGACCCCGCGCAGCTGTTCGTGACGCCGGACCATTACGTCTTCCGCATGCTGTGTTCGCAGGGGGTGGCGCTGACCGATCTGGGCGTGCCGCGCGTGGATGGCGGCGCGACCGAGACGGATGGGCGGCGCATCTGGCGGCTGTTCGCGCGGCATTACCACCTGCTGCGGGGCACGCCCTCGCGGCTGTGGCTGGATCACAGCTTTCAGCATGTCTTCGGCCTGGACCGTCGCCTGTCCGAGGCAACCGCAGACCATTATTACGACCACATCGCCGATTGCCTGGCCCGCCCCGCGTTCCGCCCCCGCGCCCTGTTCGAGCGCTTCAACATCGAGGCCATCGCCACGACCGAGGCGGCGACCGACGATCTGCGCTGGCACGCGATGATCCGGGAAAGCGGCTGGCGGGGAAGGGTGATCACCGCCTATCGCCCCGATGGCGTGATCGACCCCGAAATGGCCGGGTTCGCCGACAATGTCGCGCTGATGGGCCAGCAGACGGGCTTCGACACGGCCACCTGGGCGGGCTATCTGGACGCGCACCGGGCGCGGCGGGCCTTCTTCATCGCGCATGGCGCGACCTCGAGTGACCACGGCCATGCCAGCGCCCGCACCGAGGACCTGCCCCGGGCCGAGGCGGCGGCGCTGTTCGCCAAGGCCCTGCGCGGCGGCTGCACCGCCGAGGAGGCCGACGCCTTCCGCGGCCACATGCTGACCGAGATGGCGCGCATGAGCTTGGAGGACGGGTTGGTCATGCAGATCCATCCCGGATCGCGCCGCAACCATTCGGACGGCGTGCTAGCCATGTTCGGCCGCGACAAGGGCTTCGACATCCCCGGGCGCACCGATTACGTGACCGCCCTGCGCCCGCTGCTGAACGCGATGGGCATGGACCCGCGCCTGAGGGTGATCCTGTTCACCCTGGACGAGACCGCTTATGCCCGAGAGCTGGCGCCCCTGGCGGGCGTCTGGCCCTGTCTCAGGCTTGGCCCCGCCTGGTGGTTCCACGACAGCGCCGAGGGCATGCGCCGGTTCCGCGAGATGACCACCGAGACGGCGGGCTTCTACAACACCGTGGGGTTCAACGACGACACCCGCGCCTTCTGTTCAATCCCCGCGCGCCACGATGTCGCGCGGCGGGTGGACTGTGCCTGGCTCGCGACCCTGGTCGCGACGGGACGCCTCGCGGAGGACGAGGCGCCCGAACTGGCCGGGCTGCTGACCTATGGCCTGGCCAAGGAGGCCTACAGGCTTTGAGCTTCACACTGGGAGGATAAGATGAAGTTCCTGACGACGACCTTTGCCGCGTTGCTGGCCTCGGCCAGCTTCGCCGCCGCCTGCGAGATCACCCTGCGGTCATCGGACACCCATCCCGACGGTTATCCGACCGTAGAGGGCGTCAAGGCCATGGCCGAGGAGGTCCTAGAAAAGACCGACGGCCGCATCTGCATCGAGGTCTTCCCCTCGGCCCAGCTGGGCGAGGAGCGTGACACGATCGAACAGACCCAGTTCGGCGTGATCGACATGGTCCGCGCCAGCTTCGGCACGTTCAACGACATCGTGCCGGTGACGCAGACCTTCTCGCTGCCCTATCTGTTCCGCAACGTGGACCACATGCACGCGGTCATGGATGGCCCCATCGGCGAGGAGATCGGCGCGGCCTTCGAGGAGCGCGATCTGGTGGTGCTGGCCTATTACGACGGCGGCGCGCGCAGCTTTTACAACTCTCAGCGCCCGATCAACACGATCGAGGATCTGGCGGGCCTCAAGATCCGCGTCATCCAGAACGACGTCTTCGTGGACATGATGGCCGCGCTTGGCGCGACCGCGACGCCCATGCCCTATGGAGAGGTCTATTCGGCCATCCAGACCGGTGTGATCGACGGGGCCGAGAATAACTTTCCCAGCTTCGACAGCTCGGGTCATGCCGAGGTTGCCAAGTACTTCACCCTGGACGAGCATCTGATGGTGCCCGAACTGGTCGCGATATCCAAGGCCAGCTGGGACAAGCTGACGCCCGAGGACCAGACCGTGATCCGCGAGGCCGCGCGCAATTCCGCGACCACGCAGCGTCAGCTCTGGGCCGAGGCCGAGGCGGCTTCCGAGGAGCGGGTGATCGCGGCGGGCGCCGAGATCGTGCGCGACATCGACAAGCAGCCCTTCATCGACGCCATGGCCCCGGTCTACGAGAAATACGCGACCAGCCCCGAGGCCCAGGACCTGGTCGAGCGCATCCGCGCGACCGAGTGAGCGACCCGGCCGTCCGCGATCCCCGCGGGCGGCCATTTCTTTTGGGGGAACGCGCGATGCGCGACGGCATGATCCGATTGGCCAGCCTGACCGGCGCGGTGGCGCAGGCGGCCCTGTGGCTGGCGGGGACGGGGCTGGTCCTGATGACCGCCTTTGTCTTTGCCCAGGTCTTCTACCGCTACTTGATGGGGTCCAGCCTGTTCTGGGCCGAGCCGGGGGCGGTGATGCTGATGGGCTGGTTCATCTTCCTGGGCGCCGCCGTGGGCGTCAAGGAGGGCTATCACCTGTCCTTCGACGTGGGCCTGATGGTCGTCCCGGCAAGCTGGCGGCCGTGGTTTCACACTCTGTCGGACCTGGTGGTCACGGGCTTCGGCTTTGGCATGGCCTGGTTCGGCTGGCAGCTGGCGGCGCGGGCCGCGTCGGGCGTGGTTCCGGGCCTGGGCATCTCGCGGCTGTGGGACTTTGCGCCGTTGATCGGGGGCGGGGTGCTGCTGATGCTGTTCTCGGTCGAGCGCATCCTGCGCCGCGCGGCGGGCCTCAGGACGATGCGCTTCGGCGACATGGATGATGCGGCCGACGGGACGCAGGACGGTATCGCGGCGCGCGATGGCCTGGACGGCGCGCTGCCCCGTCCGCAGAAGGGAGAGTGAGCCCATGGAACTCTGGATCCTGTTCGGCAGCTTCGTTACGCTGCTGCTGATCGGTACGCCTGTGGCCTTCTGCCTGGGCGTCGCCAGCTTTCTGACGGTCCTCTACATGGGCCTGCCGCCGGTGGTGGTGTTCCAGCGCCTCAATTCGGGCATCTCGGTCTTTGCGCTGATGGCGATCCCGTTCTTCATCTTCGCAGGCGACCTGATGGTGCGGGGCGACATCGCCCGCCGTCTGGTCGCGCTGGCCGGGGCGATGATCGGGCATATGCGCGGCGGCCTGGGCCAGGTGAACATCGTGGCCAGCCTGATGTTCGGCGGCGTCTCGGGCTCGGCCGCGGCGGATGCCAGCGCGGTGGGCGGGCTGATGGTGCCGCAGATGAAGGAACGCGGATACGATGTCGATTACGCGGTCAACATCACCGTGGTCAGCTCGATCATCGCGCTGATGGTGCCGCCCAGCCACAACATGATCATCTATTCCATCGCCGCCGGAGGACGCCTGTCCATCGCGGATCTGTTCACCGCGGGCATCGTGCCGGGCCTTCTGCTGGCGCTGTCGCTGATGGTCGCGGCCTGGTGGGTGGCGCGCAAGAAGGGCTATCCGACCGAGCCCTTTCCCGGCCTGCGCATGCTGGGCACGCTGCTTGTCGCGGCCGCGCCGGGGCTGATCCTGATCGCGATCATCTTCGGCGGCGTGCGCTCTGGGCTGTTCACGGCCTCGGAATCGTCGAACGTTGCGGTGGTCTATGCGCTGCTGATCACCACGCTGGTCTATCGCAGCCTGTCCTGGTCCGACTTCGTCGAGGCGACCAAGGGCGCGGTGCGCACGACCGCCATGGTGCTGCTGGTCATCGGCTGCGCGGCATGCTTCGGCTGGCTTCTTGCCTATCTGCGCGTCCCCGCCCAACTGGTCGAGCTGCTGCAGAGCGTGTCGTCAAATCCGCTCGTCATCCTGCTGTTGATGAACATCATCCTGCTGATCCTAGGCACCTTCATGGACATGTCGCCCCTGATCGTGATCACCACGCCGATCTTCCTGCCCGTGGCCACCGCCTTCGGCGTCGATCCGGTGCATTTCGGGGTCATCCTGATCCTGAACCTGGGAATCGGCCTCTGCACGCCGCCGGTGGGCGCGGTGCTGTTCGTGGGCTGCGCGGTGGGGCGCATCAGCATCTGGCAGGCGATGCGGACGATCTGGCCCTTCTACGGGGCGGCCTTCGCGACGCTGATGATGGTCACCTACATCCCGGCGCTGTCGCTGTGGCTGCCCTCGCTGTTCCGATGACCGGTCCCGTCCGCACCGTCCTGGCCCATGCGCCGGAGCTGATGGTCGTCCGCTTCGCCTTCGCGGCGGGCGACCGGGGCGCGCTGCACAGCCATCCGCATGTGCAGTCCACCTATGTCCAGTCGGGCCGCTATCGCTTCACCGTCGCGGAGCGCGACTTCGAGGTCGGGCCGGGCGACGCCTTCATCATCCCCTCGGGCGCCGACCACGGCTGCCTGTGTCTGGAGGAGGGCGTGCTGATCGACAGCTTCACCCCCCGCCGCGACGATTTTCTGTGAAAGGACCCCCGATGACCCATGTCGAGACGCGCCACGCGATCCATCCCGACCACGCCCGCGGCATGGACACCGCCCGGCTGCGGCAGCATTTCCTGGTCGAGGGGCTGTTCGCCGAAGGGCAGATCCGGCTGACCTACACGCATTACGACCGCTTCGTCTTGGGGGGCGCGGTGCCGGCCGGCGCATCGCTGGTCCTGGATGCGGTGGCCGAGACCCGCACCTCCAGCTTCCTCGACCGCCGCGAGATGGGCATCGTGAACATCGGCGGGCCGGGCCGGGTCGAGGCCGCGGGCCAGGGCTGGGACATGGCCAATGGCGACGTGCTCTATCTGGGCATGGGCGCGGGGGCGGTGACCTTTTCGGGGCAGGGGCGGTTCTACATCACCTCGGCCCCCGCCCATCGCGCGCTGCCGCACCGGCTGGTCACCGTCAATCAGGCCAAGAAGGTCGAGATGGGCGCGACCGAGACCTCGAACAAGCGCGTCATCATGCAGTTCATCCACCCGCTGGTCATGGAAAGCTGCCAGCTGGTCCTGGGCTACACGTCCCTGCTGGAAGGGTCGGTCTGGAACACCATGCCCGCCCATGTCCATGACCGCCGGATGGAGGCCTATCTCTATCACGGCATGGCGCCCGAGGCGCGCGTGCTGCACCTGATGGGCGAACCGCAGGAGACGCGCCACATCTTTGTGGCCAACGAACAGGCGGTCCTGTCGCCCTCCTGGTCGATCCATTCGGGCGCGGGCATCGGCGCCTATACCTTCATCTGGGCGATGGCGGGGGACAATGTCGATTACACTGACATGGACTTCATCCAGCCGGGGGACCTGCGGTGAGCGCCTTTTCCCTTGCGGGCCGCACCGCGCTGGTGACCGGCGCGAATACCGGCATCGGCCGGGCCATCGCCGTGGCCCTGGCCCAGGCCGGGGCCGAGGTCATCGCCAGCGGTCGCCGCGACTGCGATGAGACGGTGGCGCTGATGGGGTCGGGCCGGTCGCTGACGCTCGATTTCGCCGATCCGATGGCGGCGCGCGATGTCTTCGCGGACCAGCCCATCGACATCCTGGTGAACAACGCGGGCATCATCCGCCGCGACGACGCGGTGGATTTCTCCGAGGCCGATTGGGACGCGGTGATGGACGTGAACGCCAAGGCGCTGTTCTTCACCTGCCAGGCCTTCGCGCGCGCCGCCCTACCGCGCGGGCGGGGCAAGATCATCAACATCGCCTCGCTGCTGTCCTTCCAAGGCGGCATCCGGGTGCCGTCCTATACCGCGTCGAAACATGGCGTGGCGGGGCTGACCCGGCTGATGGCCAATGAGTGGGCGGGGCGCGGGCTGAACGTCAACGCCATCGCGCCGGGCTATATCGAGACGAACAACACCGAGGCGCTGCGCGCCGATCCCGACCGCAGCCGCGCCATCCTGGAGCGCATCCCCGCCGGCCGGTGGGGCCGCCCCGAGGACATCGCCCAGACCGCGGTGTTCCTGGCGGCACCCGCATCGGACTATGTCAACGGCGCGATCCTGAACGTCGACGGAGGCTGGCTTGCCCGATAGGCTGCACCGCACCCCCTCCGACGCGCCCGCGGGCATCGTCCATCTGGGCCTGGGCGCGTTCTTCCGCGCGCATGGCGCGATCTATGTCCAAGAGGCTATGGCGGCCTCGGGCGGCGATTGGGGCATCATCGGCGTCTCGCTGCAATCGCCCGGCACGCGCGACCGGCTGGAACCGCAGGGCTGGGCCTATACCGCGCTGGAGCTGGGCCCGGAGGGAGAGACCCCGCAGGTCGTGACCGTGCTGCAGGGCGTGCTGGTCGCGCCCGAGAACCCGCAGGCGGTGCTGGAGGCGATGGCCGCGCCATCCGTCCGCATCGTCAGCCTGACCGTGACCGAGAAGGGCTACTGCCATGAGCCCTCGACGGGCCGCCTGAACGCCGATCATCCCGACATCCGGCACGATCTGGACAGCCCCCTGCCCAGATCCGCGCCGGGCTTTCTGGTCCGCGCGCTGGCGCTGCGCCGCGCGCGGGGCCTGGCACCCTTCACCGTCCTCTGCTGCGACAACCTGCCGGAGAACGGCCGCGTGGTGCGTGGCGTGGTGCTGGACCTGGCGCGGCGGATCGACCCGGGCCTGGCCGACTGGATCGCGGCCAACGGCGCCTTTCCCGCGACCATGGTGGATCGCATCGTCCCCGCGACCACGCCCGCCGATCTGGACCGGCTGGAGGCGCTGACCGGCGCGCGCGACGAGGCGCCGGTGATGCACGAACCCTTCCGGCAATGGGTGGTCGAGGACCGCTTCTGCGCGGGCCGCCCGGACCTTGGCGCGGTCGGCGTGCAGCTGGTCGCGGACGTCACCCCCTTCGAGCACATGAAGCTGCGGATGCTGAACGGCACCCATTCGGCGCTGGCCTATCTGGGCTATCTGGCCGGGCATCAGACCATCGCGGAAACGGTCGCGGACCCGGTCTTCGCCGCCTATGTCCGGGGACTGTGGCGCGACGAGATCATCCCGGCGCTGACCCCGCCGCCGGGGGTGGATCTGGCCGCTTATGCCGATGCGCTGGCCGCGCGCTTCGCCAATCCGGCGATCCGGCACCGGACCTGGCAGATCGCCATGGATGGCAGCCAGAAGCTGCCGCAGCGCATCCTGGGCACCATCGCCGAAGGCCGCGCGGCGGGGCGGGCGGTGCCGGGCCTAACCTTGGCGGTGGCGGCCTGGCTGCGCTATGCCTCGGGGCGGGACGAGGCGGGCGCGCCCATCGACGTGCGCGACCCGATGGCAGCAGGGCTGGCCGCGCTGTGGGACGGCGACCCGGCCCGCACGGTGCAGAACGCCATGGCGCTGGAACAGGTCTTTCCGCAGGCGCTGCGCCGCGATGCGGGCTTCGTGCGCGACCTGTCGGGCGCGCTGCAGCGGCTGGTCGAACAGGGCGCGCGGGCGGCGGTGGCCTGACCCGCGCGGGTCAGGAGGGCAGGGCCGCGCGCACCAGCGCGCCCGGATGGCGGATCACCTGCCGGCTGAGCGCATGGCCCGCCCGCACCGCCGCGCCGCAATCGGGCCGCGCCAGCCAAGATGCCAGATAGCCCGCATTGAAGCTGTCGCCCGCGGCGGTCGTGTCCACGGCTGCCTCGGGGCGCAGGTCGTCGATGCCGCCCGCGCCATGGGTGCCGTCCCACGCGATCGGGCCGCCGCCGTTCTTGACCACTACATGCCCCGCCCCGAGCGCCAGATAGCGGTCCAGCGTCGCGCGCGCATCGGCATCGCCGAAATGCGCGGCCTCATCGTCGAAACTGGGCAGGACCAGATCGGCCTGCCCGGCGGCCTCCTGCACCACGCGGCGCATCGTCGGGGCATCGGCCCACAGGCGCGGGCGCAGGTTCGGGTCGAAGACCACCCGCGTGCCCCGCGCCCGCGCCGCGGCCAGCGCATCCATCAGATGCCCGCGCCCCTCCGGCGGCAGGATCGCCAGCGTGATGCCCGACAGATAGGCCAGCGCGCAGCCCTCCAGCGCGCGGGCCAGCACCGCCGGATCATCGGCCAGACGCCGCGCGGCGGAGCTGTCGCGCCAATAGGAGAAGCTGCGTTCCCCGTCGGCCAGGGTGATGGCATAAAGGCCGATCTCGCGCGCAGGGTCGCGGGCGATATGGGTCACGTCCAGCCCTTCGGCCGCCATGAACCCCACCGCGCGGTCCGAAAAGGGCCCGGTCCCCACCCGCGTCAGATAGCCCACCTGCCAGTCAGCCCCAAGCAGGCGGCGCAGATACCAGGCGGTGTTCAGCGTGTCGCCCGCGATGCCCGCGCGCCACAGGTCGGGCTGGCCCGCGCCGGACAGTTCGACCATGGCCTCTCCGATGGACAGGATGCGGGTCATGGGCGGGGGCGTCGCGACAGGGCGGCCTCGACGCCGCGCAACTCGGCCAGGCCCTTCAGGCGGCCGATGGCCGGATAGCCGGGCTGACCGCCGCGACCGATATCGTCCAGGATGTCCTGGCCGTGATCGGGGCGCATGGGGATGACGGCATCCGCACGGCCCTGGGCGCGGCGGCGGGCCTCCTCGTCCAGGACGGCGTCGATCAGGGCCACCATGTCGGTCTGGCCGCCCAGATGCTCGTCCTCGAAGAAGCTGTCGGGGACGGCCTCGCCGTCGCGGCGCACGTTGCGCAGATGCAGGAAATGCACCCGGTCGCCAAGGCGGCGCATCATGCTGGGCGGGTCGTTGTCCGGCCGCGCCCCCAGAGAGCCCGAACACAGCGTGATCCCGTTCGCGGGCAGGTCCACCGCGGCCATGCGTTCGGCGTAATCGGCCTCGGTCGACATGACGCGAGGCAGGCCCAAGAGCGGGAAGGGCGGATCGTCCGGATGACAGCAGAGCCGCATCCCCAGATCCTGCGCGACGGGGGCGACCTGTTCCAGGAAGTCGTGGAAATGGCGGCGCAGCACCGCGTCGGTCACCGGGGCATAGCTGTCCAGCAGGTCGCGCACCCCTTCCATGCTGAGGTGATCGGCGGCACCGGGCAGGCCGAAGACGACGTTTTTGGCCAGTTCCGCGCGGCGGTCGTCGGACATGTCCGCAAAGCGGCGGGCGGCGGCCTCGCGCAGGGGTTCGGGGAAATCCTCGGCCGCAGCGGGGCGTTCCAGGATATGAATGTCGAAGGCCGCGAAATCGGTCAGATCGAACCGCATGCAGCGTGCGCCGTTCGGCCGCCGCCAGGCCAGATCGGTGCGCGTCCAGTCCAGCACCGGCATGAAGTTGTAGCAGATGACCCGCAGCCCCGCCGCATGCAGGTTGTGCAGCGATTGCACCCAGGCCGCCACATGGGCGCGCCAGTCGCCGGTCTGGGTCTTGATCGCCTCGGAGACGGGCAGGCTCTCGACCACGTCCCAGGTCAGGCCCGAGGGCGCGCCGTCGCGCATCACCGCGATGGCCTTCTGCCGGGCGCGGATCTGGTCCGGGGTCCAGACCTGTCCGGTGGGGACGTGGTGCAGCGCGCTGACCACGCCCTGCACGCCGGCCTGCATCATGTCGTCGATCGAGACGGGATCGGCTGGTCCGAACCAGCGCCAGGTCTGTCGCATGCGGGGACCCTTTCAGTCGGTGAAGTAATCGGGATGATCGGCCGCCATCTGCGGCAGCTCGGTCAGCATCTGGCGCAGATGCGTGCGGATCGCGGCCTCGGCCGCATCGGCGTCGCCCGCCTGCAGCGCGGCCAGGATGGTGCGGTGCTGCGCGATGGTCGCGCTGCGGTCGAAGACGCGCATCGACAGGTGCCGCATGCGGTTCATCTGCGCCTTGAGCCGCTCCAGGTCGTGCCAGACGCCGGGCTGCTGCGCGGCCTCGGCCATGGCGCGGTGAAAGCGGTCGTCGGACTGGATGAAGCCCGGCACGTCGCCCGCGGCATCGGCCTGCGCCTGAAGGTCCAGCTCGGCCGCCATCGCGCCCAGGTCGGGGCGCAGCCGCGCGACCTCGCGCGCCAGGTCGGCCTCGACCGCCTCGCGGATGAAGCGCGCCGAGCGCACCGCCCGCATCGAGATGCGCCCGATATAGGTCCCACGCTGTGGCAGCACCTCGGCCAGCCCGTCTGCGGCCAGCCGGATGAACGCCTCGCGCACGGGTTGGCGCGACAGCCCGACCTGGGCCGCGATCTCGGTCTCGGACAGGCGCGCGCCGGGCAGCAGGTCGCCCCGCAGCACGCAGGCAAGCAGCCAGTCATGGACCTGCTGGGCAGTGGTGGCGGAGCGGATCGGAATCATGGGCACCGTGAGAGATCAGTTGATCCCCGGCATATACCATACTTCCATACTAGTAAAGATGTTTCCCGAAGACAACTGACGGTCGCCGCCGCGATGCCGCGGCGGCGACCGGGATCACAGGTCGTACTGTTCGCGCGCGTAATCGCCCAGGCCCACGGCGTCCAGGCGTGCCAGCGGCGCCAGGAACGTCACCTGGATCACGCCGGGCGCGCGGCCGATCTCGATCGCGCCGTTGATGGTGGCGCGGTTGCGGACCTCGGGGACGCTCATGCCCAAGAGCCTCGCCGCGCGCTCCAGCCCGTTGGTGATGGCGTCGTTCAGGTTCGCGGCGGTGCCGATGACGCTGATCGGGGCCACAGGCTCGATCGGGCCCGCGCCCCATTTCTCGGCCAGGCGCTGGCCGCGGGCGCGTTCCGCGGTCGAGAAGGGGCGCGCCATCGGCGGCAGATCCTCGGCCAGCGGGAACAGCACCGGGCCGTCCAGCGGATAGTTCTTCACCACCTCGACCTGCAGGGTGACGCTGCCGGCCACGTCCATCGTGTGACCCGCGATTTCTCCGTCGCCCTGACCGGCATGCATGTCGCCCATGTAGACGCCCGCGCCCGGCACCTTGACCGGCGCCACCAGGATCGCGCCCGCGCGCACCGCGTCGATGTCCATGTGGCCGTCGGTCTTGTGCTGCGCCAGCTGTTCGGCGGTGATCGCGTAATCATGCGGCGCGCCGACCAGGAAGGCGCCGAAATCGCCCGCGTTGTGGCTGTCGGGCATGGCCATCGACGGGCAGGTGCCCAGCTGTCCCAGGAAGGGCCGCGTGCGGACCAGGGTGCCCGGCATGTCGGACGGCGCGAAGGTCAGGATGGAATGCTGGCGGCTGCCGTCGGGCAGGGCGGCATAGCGGTCGGCGTCCTGCGCAATGGTCCAGGCCGCGTCGCGGGGCAGGGTCAGGCCCACGGTCCGCGTCTCGTCGAAGGTCACGGTATAGCCGTGGGCGATCTCGAACGGGGTCACCGGGTTGCCGCAGGCATCGCAGCGGACGGCGTCCTGGCCGGTGCCCTCGACATGGGTCTCGGGCCAGACGGTGTCGCAGGTCGGGCAGCGCGCGGCCACATAGGGATCGCCCAGGCAAAACCCCTCGGGCGAGGTGTCGTGCCCCGAGGCCGTCGCGACCGAGGTGACGGTGATGTCGCGGATGCGGATGGCCACGCCGTCGCCGACCTCGGCACCCACGACGAAGACGGGGGTGGTGACCTCGTGCCCGCCGCGCAGGCGGGGCGTGATCATCGGCCCCCAGCAGCCGGGCGCGGTGTTGGCGATGATGGTGCCGCCGTTCTCGACCGGTCCCAGCATGGGCGCGGCCGGGTCCAGGACGCTGTTCGTGAACTCCGATACGACGACGCTGCGGCGCGACGCGGGAACGCTTCCGTCTGGCATGGGATCCTCCGGGTGGGTGCTGATGATGCACCCAGCCTAAGGCAGGCCGCGCGGACTGCAAGCCCGCCCGCGACCGCGCCTGCGTGACAGCCGGTCGCGGGCGGGCGGCCTGCGCGGGCCTCAGGCCGCCAGGCGGCTGTAGAGGCCGCGCCGGGCGATCAGCTCGGCATGGCTGCCGGTCTCGGCGATGCGTCCGGCCTGCATCACCACGATGCGGTCGGCGTTGCGGATGGTGCCGAGGCGGTGCGCGATCACCAGCGTGGTGCGCCCGACCGACAGGGCGTCCAGCGCGGACTGGATCTCGCGCTCGGTCTGGCTGTCCAGCGCGCTGGTCGCCTCGTCCAAAATCAGGATGGGGGGGTTCTTCAGGAAGGCGCGGGCGATGGCCACGCGCTGCTTCTGCCCGCCCGACAGCATCACGCCGCGTTCGCCCACGACGGTGTCCAGCCCCTCGGGCAGGCCCGCGATCAGGTCGTCCAGCTGCGCCCGCGCGGCGGCCTCGCGGATCTCGGCCTCGGTCGCGTCCAGGCGGCCATAGGCGATGTTCTCGCGCAGCGTGCCGCCGAACAGGAACACGTCCTGGCTGACCAGGCCGATCTGGCGGCGCAGGCTGTGCAGGCGCATCGCGGTCAGGGGCTGCCCGTCCACGGTGATCCGCCCCGCGGTGGGCTCGTAGAACCGCGGCAGCAGCGCCAGAAGCGTGGTCTTGCCCGCCCCCGACGGGCCCACGAAGGCCACCGTCTCTCCGGCGCGGATCTCCAGGTCGATGTCGGTCAGGATCGGACGGCCCGTCTCATAGGCGAAGCCCACGCCCTCCAGGTGGATCTCGCCGCGCAGGGCGGGGGCCTCGGCCGCGTCGGGGCTGTCGGCGATCTCGGGGTCGGTGGCCAGCAGCTCCTGAAAGCGGCGAAAGCCCGCGATGCCCCGCGGATAGGTCTCGATCACGGCGGCGATCTTTTCCAGCGGGCGGTAGAAGACGCCGACCAGCAGCAGGAACCCCACGAAGCCCCCGGTCGTCAGGTCGCCCGACAGGACATAGCCCGCGCCCACCACCATCACGATGACCTGCACCAGCCTGAGGCCCATGTACTGCAGCGCGCTGGAGGCCGCCATGACGCGATAGGCGTCTAGCTTCGCCTGGCGATAGCGGGCGTTGTCGGCGGCAAAGAGATGGCTCTCATGCGCCTCGTTGCCGAAGGCCTGCACCACGCGGACCCCGCCCAGGGCCTCCTCCAGCCGGGCGTTGAAATCGCCCACCCGCGCATAGATCGCCCGCCAGGTCCGCGTCATGCGCCCGCCATAGACGATGACCAGGACCAGCATCGCGGGGACGATGGCCGCCACGATCAGCGCCATCTGCGGATGGATCCAGAACATCAGCAGAAAGGCGCCCACGAAGGTCATCAGCGCGATGAAGGCGTCCTCGGGGCCGTGATGGGCGACCTCGCCGATCTCCTCCAGGTCGCGGGTGACGCGGGCCACCAGCTTGCCGGTGCGGGCGCGGTCGTACCAGCGCCAGGACAGCCGCGTCAGGTGGTCGAAGGCCTGGGCGCGCATCGCGGTCTCGATGTTGATGCCCAGCTTGTGGCCCCAGTAGATCACCACCGTCAGCAGCCCCGCATTGACCGCATAGAGCGCCAGCAGACCCCCGGCCGCCGCCACCGTCAGCGACCAGTCGCCCTGCGGCAGCAGCGTGTCGATGAACCAGGTGACCGCCAGCGGAAAGGCCAGTTCCAGAAGGCCCGACAGGACCGCACAGCCGAAATCCAGCCAGAACAGTCCCAGGAACGGGCGGTAATAGGAAAAGAAGCTGCGCATTCGGGTCGTCCTTCAGGCTGGGATCGCGACGGGCAGGCCGTCGTCGCGGGTCAGGACCTGCATCGGCAGGCCATAGATCTGCATCAGCGCGGGGGCGCGCATCAGTTCGGCCGGGCCGCCCTGCAGCGCCAGCCGGCCGCCCTTCAGCGCCACGATGTGGTCGCAGAACCGGGCGGCCATGTTCACCTCGTGCAGCACGATCACCGCACTGCGGCCCTGATCGTGGCACATGCGGCGGACCAGCGACAGGACCTCGACCTGATGGGCGATGTCCAGCGCGCTGATCGGCTCGTCCAGCAGCAGCGTGCCCGCCTCCTGCGCGACCAGCATGGCCAGCCAGCCGCGCTGACGCTCGCCGCCCGACAGGGTGTCGACCAGCCGGTCGGCCAGATCCGCCACGCCGCATTCGTCCAGCGCCGCGGCGATGGCGGCCTGGTCGCGGGGGCCGGCGCGACCGAGCGCGCCGTGCCAGGGAAAGCGGCCGAGCGCCACCAGTTCCGCCAGCGTCATGCCCTCGGCCGGGGGGAGGGTCTGCGGCAGCACCGCCAGCCTGCGGGCCAGCGCCCGCCCGCGCCACTCCGACAGGGGGCGGTCCTCGAAGGCGACCTGCCCCTCGATGCGGCCGGGGGCCTGCCGGGCCAGCACCTTGAGCAGCGTGGACTTGCCCGAGCCGTTATGGCCGATCAGCCCGATCACCCGGCCCGCGGGCAGGTCCAGTGTCAGATCGTCCAGAAGGGTGCGGCCCGGCACGCGGACGCTGAGGTTCCGGATGCGGAACAGGGTCATGCGGGTCTCCGTGTCATCAGCCAGATCAGCCAGGGCGCCCCGATCAGCGAGGCGAAGAGGCCAAGCGGCAGCTCATAGGGAAAGCCCGCCATGCGGGCGCCGAAATCGGCCGCCAGCATCAGCCCCGCGCCGATCAGCGCGGCGCCGGTCATCTGATCGGCGGGGCGCGCCAGACCCATGCGGCGGGCCAGGTGCGGGGCCATCAGCCCCACGAAGGACAGCGGCCCGGTGATCAGCGTAGCGGCCCCCGTGGCGATGCCCGCCAGCGCGATCAGCACCACGCGCGCACGCCGCGGGTCGAGGCCCAAGCCCCCCGCGACCGCCGGCCCCAGGGGCAGCAACGCCAGCCAGCGCGACAGGGCCAGCGCCGCGGCCCAGACCGCCAGCGCCAGCCCCGCCAGCGCCAGCGCGCCGGGCAGCGTGGCCGCGGCGCTGGACCCGCTGAGCCAAGCCAGGATCGCCCAGGCCCGCGCATCGCCCACCGCCATCATCGCCGACAGCACCGCCGAGGCCAGCGCCGAGACGGCGATCCCCGCCAGAAGCACCCGTTCGGGCGGCATGTCGCGCCGCGCGGTCACGCCCAGCACCAGCGCCAGCGCCGCCCCCGCGGCGGTGGAGAGGCCCTGCGCCGCAAGCCCCGGCGTGGCCAGCGCAAAGACCGCCCCCGCATAGCCAAGCGCCGCGCCGCCCGACACGCCCAGCACCTCGGGCGAGGCCAGCGGGTTCGCGGTCAGCCGCTGCAGGATCGCCCCCGCCAGCGCCAGCGCCGCCCCTGCACCCGCCGCCGCGATCAGGCGCGGCAGACGCATGGGCAGGAAGGCCGCCAGGGCCTGCGGCTCCAGCACGGCCCAGCCTCCGGGCACGCGGCCGATCCACAGCATCAGCGCCCCCGCCACGACCAGCAGCAGGGCCAGCGCCAGAAGCCACGGGCCGGGGCGGGCCAGCCGGGGGGCGGGGCCGTCGCCGGCCTCGGTCCCCGGCGGGGTGGAGCCGCGCAGGCGCGGCAGCAGCCAGATCAGCAGTGGGCCGCCCACCAGCCCGGTCAGCGCGCCGGTCGGAAAGGTCTCTCCGCCCGCGCCGGCCCAGGCCAGCACCAGCCCGTCCGAGACCGACAGGATCAGCGCCCCCAGAACCGGCGACAGCCCCAGAAGGGCCGTGATGCCCCGCGCCCCCATCGCGCGGGCCAGGGCGGGCGCGGCCAGTCCCACGAAGGCGATCAGCCCCAGCTCGGCCGAGACGCCCGCCGCGACCACGACCGCCAGCGTCACCGCCGCCAGCCGCATCAGCGCGACGTTCAGCCCCAGGCCCGCCGCGCCCTCGGCGCCGATGGACAGGACCCGCAGCGGCCGGGCCAGCAGCGCGGCCCCCAGGCCGCCCGCGGCCAGCAGCAGGGCCAGGTTGCGCGCCCCGGTCCAGTCCTGCTGGACCAGCGCGCCGCCGTTCCAGATGACCAGCGACAAAAGGTATTCGCCCTGCGCCAGCGTCATCGCGGTCGCCACGGCCGAGGCGGTCAGCCCGACCAGCATGCCCGCGATGACCATGGTGACCGGGGCGAAGCCGCGCCGCGCGCCGATGCCCAGGACCAGCACCGCGGCCGCCAGCCCGCCCGCCATGGCGACCGGCCAGCGCCCACCCGTCATCAGCGCGGGGGCGTGGATCGTGGCCAGGACCAGCGCCAGCTGCGCGCCCGCGCTGATGCCGAGGGTCGTCGGATCGGCCACCGGGTTGCGCAGCACCACCTGCAGCAGCGCCCCGGCCAGGCCCAGGGCCGCGCCCGCCAGCAGCGCCACGACCCCGCGCGGCATCAGCCCCCAACCCATGCGGATCTGGTCCAGGCTCTGGCCCGCGGGGTCCAGCGGCCAAGCGGGCCAGGGCAGGCCGCGCGCGGCGTGCAGCCAAAGCGCCGCCGCCGCCAGCGCCCCGAGCGCCAGCGCGATGCGCGACGCCGCGGTCATGCCAGGACCCGCTCCAGCGCCTGCGCCAGCCGCAGCGCGGAGGGCACGCCGCCGAAGGCGTTGATGCGCGGCAGCTGCCGGACGCGGCCCGCCGCGACCTGCGGCAGCGCGCGCCACAGGACGCTGCGCTCCAGCCCGCGGCGCGCCTCGGGCGGGACGGGTCCGGCGATCACCAGCGTCGCGTCGGGCATGTCGGCCAGGCGCTCCAGCGGCACGGGGGCCAGAAAGCTGAAGGCGGTCTGTTCGGTCCAGGCGTTCGTCAGGCCGATGCGCGTCAGCGTGCTGCCGAACAGGCTGTCGAAGCCGAAGGCGCGCAGATGCCGGGCATCGCCGATCTCGACCAGCGCCACGGGGCGCCCCGCATGGGGGGCCAGGCGGTCGCGGATGCGGTCCAGTTCGGCCTCCGCGCGGGCCTGCGCCCGGGCGCCTGCGGGCGCGTCGTCCAGCGCCTCCGCCAGGGCGGCCAGCGCGGCCATCGCCTTGGGCAGGGGCGGCTCCTCCGGCAGGAAGAAGGGCAGCGACAGGACCGGGCCGATCGCGGTCAGTCGGCCCTCGAACTGCGTGTAATAGGGAGAGCTGAGGATCAGCGTCGGGCGGACCAGCTGCAGCAGCTCGAAGTTGGGCGCGCCGCGCAGGCCCAGATCGGTGACTTCGGGGGGGATGGCGGGCGTGCCGATATCGGCGCGATAGCGGATCAGCTCGGTCGCGGCGACGGGCATGCGGCCCAGGGCCACGGCGGTCTCCAGCATCGCCCAATCGATCGCCGCCAGCCGCGCGGCGGGCTGCGCATGCAGGGGAAGCGCCGCCGCCAGCATCAGGCCGGCGGCGGCGGTCAGGACGGCGCGGCGGCCGGGCCGGGGCGATATGGCCCCGGACCCTACCACGTGTAGGCGACCTTGGCGGCGACGCTGCGCCCCTCGCCGTAATAGCAGCCGAAGGAGCCGCAATTGGCCAGATAGACCTCGTCCGTCAGGTTGTTCAGGGCCAGGCTGGCCTCGACATTGCCGCGGGTGTAGGTCGCGGCCAGATCGACCAGGGTCACGCTGTCCAAGTCGAAGCTGTTGGCGAAATCGCCCTTGCGTTCGCCGATATGGCGGATGCCGCCACCCGCACGCAGGCCGTTCCCGAAGTCATGGTCCAGCCACAGGCTGGCCAGGTGGCGCGGCGCGTTGGGCATTTCCAGCCCGTCCTCGGGGCCGGTCTTCTGCTCGGTCTCGTTGAAGGCATAGCTGGCGCGCAGGTCCCAGCTGGCGTTCAGCGCGGCGGTGGCCTCAAGCTCCAGACCCTTTGAGCGGACCTTGCCCACCTGGCGGGTCTGACCCTGACCCAGGTTGCGGACCAGGTTCTCCTGCGTCAGGTCATAGACCGCGGCGCTGAACAGCCCGTCGAAGCCCGCCGGCTGATACTTGACGCCGACCTCCCACTGCTTGCCCTCGGTGGGCTTCAGCGTCTCTCCGGTGGTGGTGTCCGTGCCGATGGTCGGATCGAACGAGGTCGAGTAGCTGGCATAGGGCATCACCCCGTTTGCCATGACATATCCCAGGCCGACGCGGCCGGTCGTGGCGTTGTCGGACTGATCGACGGTGCTTTCGCCCGCGAAATTGGTGAACTCGGTCCCGGTCTGCTCGGTCCAGTCGTGGCGGATCGCCAAGCTGCCGCGCCAGTTGCCCACCGTGATCTCATCCTGGGCATAGAGGCCGACCTGCTTCAGCGTCACGTCGCTGATGCTGGTGTACCAGGCGGTCGCATCGGGCAGGCCGCCATAGACGGGGTTCGAGGCGTCGATGGGCTGGCCGGTGAAGAACCGCGTGGTCGTGTCCGCGTCATACTGGCGGATGTCCAGGCCCAGCAGCAGGTCATGGGTGACGCTGCCCGTGGTCACGCGGTTCGACAGGCGGGTGTCCAGGTTCACGCCGGTGGTCGATTCGTCCTGGAAGTTCGCGCCGCGCGTCACCGATTGTCCATCCGGCGTCAGGCCGCTGACATAATGGCCAGTATAGGTCCAGTCGAACCGTTCCACCCGGAAGCCCTGCGACAGGGTCCAGCCATTGTCCAGCTGATGGCTGATCTCGAGGCCCAGATCGGCCATCTCGCGGTCGCTGTCGTCGAAGCCGGGCTCGCCGAAATAGCGCTCGCGCAGCGCCTCGCCATCGTCCGACTGCGTCAGGGCAAAGGGCACGCCCGGCGGCGAGATGGGCGAATCTTTGGTATAGGACGCAATCACGTCCACCGTCGTCGCGTCGTCGGGCGCATAGCGCAGCGCCCCGGCCAGATAGCCGCGTTCGTTGGTCAGGTCCTCGATCTGGGTCTGGCTGTCGCGCAGGATGCCGGTCAGGCGCCAGGACAGCGCGGGCCCGGCCACGCGGTTCACGTCGAAGAAGGTCTGCGCGCTGTCGAAGCTGTCGACGCCCGCGCCGATTTCGGAGAAGTCGCGATCCTGGGCGCGCTTCTGCACCTGGTTGATGATGCCCGCGGGCGATCCGGCGCCATAGAGGCTGGAGTTCGGCCCCTTCAGCACCTCGACCTGCTGGAGGCCGTAGATTTCATAGGCCGGGGCGCCGAAATCACGCAGCTGGCGCAGGCCGTTGACATATTGCGACCCCCGCGCCTCGAAGCCGCGCACGGTTGGCGCGTCAAAGCGCGGGTCCGCGCCGAAGGGCTGGCCCAGCACGCCCGCGGTGTAGTTCAGCGCCTGGCCCAGGTTCTGCGCGCCCTGATCCTCGATCTGCTGGCTGGTCACGACCGAGATCGACTGCTGCGTCTCGGCGACCGGGGTGTTCGACTTGGTGGCGACCTGGGCCTGGGTGCCGACATAGCCGTCCGCCTGCACCGACGCGTCCGAGGTCGCGGTCAGCACGATCTCGTCCAGAAGGATCGGGTTCTGGGCGTCCTGCGCCAGGACGGGTGCGGTGGAAAGCGCCAGAAGACTGGCGCCGGCAAGGCCGAGCGGGCGGAATGAGCGGGTCATGGCAACCTGAATGTTGACGGATCGGGAGTTATCTGACTAGTTTTGTCGGATTCGTCAATCGGCCCGGACCTGTCGGAATGGGTAATGTTGACTTTTTTTCTTGGCAACCCCCTCGATGCAGGTCGGGGCAGGCGGAGAGGGACGGCACCATGGCGCATCTGCGCAATCGGCGGGCAGAGGGCAGCATCGACCGCGCATCCGGCGCGGCGGCCGCGGCGCTGAAGGCGCGGGCCGCCGCCTGGTCGCTGCCTGTGACCGAGGAGCCGGAGGGCCTGGCCGTGACGCTGTGGGGGGCGGAACTGCGCCTGATCGCGCTGGACCCCGGCATGCGCATCGAGATCCTGGCCCCCGAGGACCGGCTGGTCGGCATCGTCCGCGAGGCCGCGACCGAGATCATGGCCGAGGTCGGCCTGACCGTCGCCTGGACCGCGCTGGAGGTCGGCGCGCTGGCGCCGGGCCTGTCGCTGATGCAGGTGGCGCGGGTCTGGCGATCGGGCGCGAACTTCACCCATCTGCACCTGACCGGGCCCGACGCCGCGCGGCTGGGGCAGGGGGGGCTGCATGTGCGCCTGCTGCTGCCGCGGGCCGGGCGGCAGGCGGCCTGGCCGCGGGTCGGTCCCTCCGGCCGCACGGCCTGGCCCGAGGGCGAGGACGCGCTGCACCGGCCGGTCTATACCGTGGCCGATCAGCAGGGCGACGGGATCGAGATCGCGATCTTCCGCCATGCGGACAGTCCGACCTGCGACTGGGCCGACCGGGTCGCGCCGGGCGCGACGGTGGGGGTGATGGGGCCGGGCGGCGGCTGGTGCCCCGAGGGACGGCTGCACCTGTTCGGCGACCAGACCGCGCTGCCCGCCGTCGCGCGCCTGATGCGGCTGGCGCCGGGGCGCGCCACGGCGGTTCTGCGCTGCGACCCGGAGGACTTGGGTCCGCTGGCGGAGGACCCGGCCGTCACGGTGACGGACGACCTCTGCGCGGCGCTGCGGACGTGGCGGCCCGATGCGGAGGGCCATGTCTGGTTCGCGGCCGAGGCCGAGGAGGCCCGCACCGCCCGCCGCATCCTGGCCGATCACGGCCTGGCGCGCGGGCAGAGCACGGTCGCGGCCTATTGGACGGCAGGCCGCCGGGCGGGCTGATGCCGGGCGCCAGCCGGGGTTCCGTCTGACCTCGCATGCGTATCCGGTGAACAGCGTCGTTCTGGAATCACTTGCATTCTACCGGTCTGCGGACAGGGCGTAACGCGGGTTGCTATGGGTCGGGGACCATCGCCCGACACAGGACCATGCCCGTGACCGTCCCCCCCGTGACCATCCCGAACACCGCCGTCCCCGGCCCGGCCCACGGGCAGCGCCGATCCCCGCGGCACCGCCTGACGCCGCATCTGCCCGCGCTGGCCTTGGCCGTCGCGGGCCTTCTGGCGCTCAGCCTGTTGACGCTTGGCCGTCCCGGCACGACGGGACAGTTCCTGGTCGTGACGCCGCCGCGGCTTGCGCCGGGCGCGGTGATCGACCTGGTGCATCGCGCCGGAGGGGGGACCTTGGGCTTTGGCCGGCTGCCGGGGATCAGCCTTGCGCTGTCGGACCGACCTGACTTTGCCGAACGGGCGCGCGCCCTGGGCGCGTGGGCGGTGCTGCCGGCATCGGCGGATCTGGGCTGCGTCGCGGCCAACCCGGAGGGCGCGCGATGAACGTCGAGCTGAACGCCCTGCGCGCCCGCTATGGCCGCATGCTGGTCACGCTGTTCTGGGCTCATGTGCCGGTGGTCGGGCTGGCCGCGGCCTGGGTGGGCAGTATGTCCCCGATCCGCGCCATGGTCCTGGCCGGGGCGCTGGCCGCGATCTATCACGTCATCTGGACGCGCCACGGCACCGCGCCGGTGACACGCAGCCTGTCGGCCGTGGCCCTGGTGGGCGAACCGGCGCTGTTCCTCCTGGTCTTCGACGGGCACGGCTGGCAGATGGACATGCACATGTACTTCTATGCCGTGCTGGCGCTGAACCTAGCCTGGTTCGACCGCACGGCGCTGATCATGGCGGCCGCCGCGATCACCGTCCACCACCTGGTCCTGTTCTATCTGCTGCCGAGCGCGGTCTTCGCGACCGACGGCGATCTGGCGCGGGTGCTGCTGCACGGGGCCATCGTGGCGTTCCAGACGGCCGTGCTGGTCTGGGTCAGCGACAAGGTCGTGCAGTCCTTCGACCGCATCGGCCGGATGAGCGACGAGATCGTGGCCAAGAGCGCCGCCCTGGAGGAGCGCACCCGCGAGGCCGAGGCCGCCAACCGCACGAAAAGCATGTTCCTGGCCAACATGAGCCACGAGATCCGCACCCCGATCAACGCCATCCTGGGCTTCTGCCACCTGGTCCAGCGCACCGCGCTGGAGCCGCGCCAGCGCGAGCATGTCGCGCGCATCAGCACCGCGGGCGGCGCGCTGCTGCGGCTGATAAACGACCTGCTGGACTTCTCCAAGAACGAGGCGGGGGCGCTGACGCTGGAGGCGCGGCCCTTCGACATCCGCTCGGCCATGTCCTGCCAGGTGCAGATGGTTGCCGACATCATGGCCAGCCGCAACCTGACCCTGCGCCAGGAGATCGACCCGGCCTTGCCCGAAGTGCTGGTAGGAGACGAGCTGCGCCTGAATCAGGTGCTGCTGAACCTGCTGTCCAACGCCGTCAAGTTCAGCCGCGACGGCGAGATCGTCCTGCGCGCCCGCATGGCGGAGTGCCGCGACGGACGCGCCTGCGTCGAGATCGCCGTCGGCGACTGCGGCATCGGCATGACCGAGGCGCAGATGACGCGGCTGTTCAGCCCCTTCGCGCAGGCCGACAGCTCGACCACGCGGCGCTTCGGCGGCACCGGGCTGGGCCTTGCGATCTGCCGCCAGATCGTCACGCAGATGGACGGCTGGATCCGCGCCGAAAGCGTGCCGGACAAGGGCAGCACCTTCACCGTCTCGGTCACCTTGGGCGTCGGCACCGAGGCCGTGTCCGAGACCGTGCTGCCCTGTTTGGCGATCCGCGACCTGCGGGTGCTGATCGCCGATGACAGCCCCATCGCGCTGAAGATGCTGGAGGAGATCTTCTCGCGCTGGCAGATGCGGGTGATCCTGGCGCCGTCGGGGCGGGCGGCGCTGGACATGGTGCAGGCCGCCGATCAGCGCGGGCTTGGATATGACCTGGTCATCCTGGACTGGAAGATGCCAGGTATGGACGGGTTGCAGACGCTGCGTGCGCTGCGCCGCATGGCGCTGCGCCGGCGGCCCGCCTCGATGGTGATGACCGCGCATGGCGTCGATGTCGTCATGGCCGAGGCCGCCGGAGAGCCGATCGACCTGTTCCTGGCCAAGCCCATCGACGCGCGCAGCCTGCTGGAGGCGCTGAAGCAGCTGCCCGGCCTGGCCGAACGCCACGCCGCGGCCGAGGCCGGCGCCGCCGCCCCCGCTAAAGCCTCGCCCGCGCTGCCCCTCGCCCTTGTCGGGCAGCGCGTCCTTCTGGTCGAGGACAATCCCATCAACCAGGAGATCGCGGTCGCCCTGCTGACCGATGCCGGTCTGAGGGTCGACTGCGCCGAGAACGGGCTGATCGCCTGCCGCATGGTCGAGGCGGGGGGCGACGATTATGCCGCCGTCCTGATGGACATGCAGATGCCCGAGATGGACGGGCTGAGCGCCACCCGCCGCATCCGGCAAGGCCGGGACGCCGCGCGGCTGCCCATCATCGCCCTGACCGCCCATGCCTATGACGAGGAGCGCGTGGCCTGCCTGAACGCGGGCATGTGCGATCACGTCACGAAACCGGTCGATCCCGCGCATCTGATCGCGGTCCTGGCGCGGCACATGCGCGTCGTGCCCCCCCCGGTCGAGGCCGCGGCCCCGGCCGGGCGGCCGGCGACGGGCGATCTGCCCGATACGTTGCCGCCCTTCGACATTCCGGCCGCACTGGCGCGGGTGAATGGCAAGCGGGCGCTGCTGCACCGCCTGATCCTGACCTTTGCGCAGAACAACCGCGACGCCGTGGCCCGGCTGCGCGCCGCCGTGGCTCAGGACCGGCTGGAGGAGGCGCATCGCATGGCGCACACGCTGAAGGGGGTGGCGGCCTCGCTGGAACTGCCGCTGGTCGCGATCCTGGCCTCGCGGCTGGAGGCCTGCCTCGGGGCCGGGGAGGTCGAGCCGGTCGACGCCCTGCTGGAGGAGCTGGACGGGCTGCTGGCTGCGGCGATCGGGGCGGCGGACACGCTGGCCGGTCCTTCTGTCGTGCCCCCCGACGCGGCGTCCGCAGCGCCGTCGCCCGCAGGCCCGCCGCCCACCGGCGAGGCGGCCCATGTCGAGCGGCTGCGCGGCCATCTGCTGGAGCAGGTCCGCCGCCGCAGCATGGCCGCCCGCGCCAGCTTCGACAGCCTGGCCGAGGCGCTGCACCTGGATGCCGCGACCCGCGCCGATCACCCGGTCCGGCAGGCGCTGGTGCGGCTGGACTATGCCGCGGCCGCCGCCCTTCTGGACGCCCCCCACGCCGATCTCGGCCCCTTGAGGACATGAGCATGGAGAGCCGCCCGACCATCCTGGTCATCGACGACGAACCCGCCAACATTGAGATCGTCTCGGCCGTGCTGGAGGAGGATTACGACATCTGCTTCGCCCTGTCGGGCGAGCAGGCGCTGGAGGTGGCCCATGCCAGCCGCCCCGACCTGATCCTGCTGGACGTGGTGATGCCGGGCATCGACGGCTATCAGCTGTGCCGCCTGCTGAAGGCGGACCCGCAGCTGTGCGACGTGCCGGTGATCTTCGCGACCGCCCTGGGTGACGACGAGGCCGAGCTGCGCGGCCTGGCCCTGGGTGCCATCGACTATGTCACCAAGCCGATCCGCCCCGCCACCCTGCAGCGGCGCGTGCGCAACCACGTCCAGATGAAGCGCCTGCGCGACCAGCTGGCCGAGCAGGCGCTGCGCGACCCGCTGACCGGGCTTGCCAACCGAAGGGCGCTGGAGCGGCGCCTGCAGGCCGAGCTGCACCGCCAGGCGCGGGAGGGCGCGCCCATCGCGGTGCTGATGCTGGACATCGACCATTTCAAGGGCTTCAACGACACCTATGGCCACCTCGAGGGCGACATCTGCCTGCGCGCCGTGGCGCAGGCCCTGGCGGCCAGCATCCGACGGTCGGGCGACCTGTGCGCGCGCTATGGCGGCGAGGAGTTCGCCTGCATCCTGCCCGGCACCGACCTGGACGGCGCCCTGCACCTGGCCGAGACGATGCGCGCGGGCGTCATGGCCTTGGGCATCGCGCATGCCGCTTCGACGGCGGCATCGGTGGTGACGGTCAGCATCGGCGTGGCGGCCGGGCGCTGCGACATGGGCGGCACGAACGACCTGTGGCTGACCGGGGCGGACCGCATGCTGTACCGCAGCAAGATCGCCGGGCGGAACCGGGTCAGCGGCCAGGTGATGGCGCGCGAGGAGGACGGCCGCGCGGCCCCCAAGACCGGGGCGGCGGGCTGAGGGGCGGCGGACGGCACGAGGCGCTTGAATGCGCCGCCGCTCTGGGTCAGGCTGCACGGCGTGCAACCCCGCAGCAAGGCGGGGGCCGTTCAGAGACAGGGAAATCCGCCATGACCTTCCACCTGACCACCCGCGCCGTTCTGCTGGCCTCGGCCCTGGCGCTTGCGCCCGCGGCCTTTGCCGAGACGCCCGCCGACACGCTTGTCGTGGCCCATACCATCGACGACATCATCAGCCTGGACCCGGCCCAGAGCTTCGAGTTCTCGGGCAACGACGTGAACAACAACACCTATGACAGGCTGGTGGATTTCGACCCGCTGAACCCGGAGGCAGGCTATCAGCCCAGCCTGGCGACCGAATGGGTCGTGGCCGAGGACGGGCTGTCGATCACCTTCACCCTGCGCGAGGACGTGACCTTCCATTCGGGCAACCCGGTCCGCGCCGAGGATGCCGCCTGGTCGCTGCAGCGCGCGGTCAAGCTGGACAAGACCCCGGCCTTCATCCTGACGCAGTTCGGCTTCACCGCCGACAACGTCGAGGAGCGAATCACCGCCGAGGGCAACACCCTGACGCTGGTGCTGGACAAGCCCTATGCGCCGTCCTTCGTGCTGAACTGCCTGACCGCCAACATCGCCAGCGTCGTGGACCGCGAGACCGTGATGGCCAACGAGGTCGACGGCGACATGGGCAATGCCTGGCTGTCCACCAACGAGGCCGGATCGGGCGCCTATGTCCTGGCCGCCTGGCGCCCGAACGAGGCGGTGCAGCTGACCGCCTATGAGGAGTACTGGCAGGGCGCCCCCGCGATGAAGCGCGTGATCGTGCGCAACGTCGCAGAATCCAGCGCGCAGCGCCTGCTGCTGGAGCAGGGCGACATCGACGTTGCGCGCAACCTGACGCCGACGGATGTCGAATCCATCGCCGCCGTGGACGGGATCACCGTCCAGGACGAGCCGCGCGGCCGCATCCTCTACATGGGCCTGAACCAGAAGGACGAGCTGCTGTCAAACCCCGCCGTGATCGAGGCGATGAAGCATCTGGTCGATTACGAGGGCATCACCGGCAGCTTCCTGAAGGGTCAGTTCGTCACCCACCAGACCTTCCTGCCCCAGGGCTATCTGGGCGTGCTGGAGGAGCAGCCCTGGACCTATGACGTCGAGAAGGCCCGCCAGATCCTGGCCGATGCGGGGATCGAGGGCGGCACCATCACCACCCGCGTGCGCGACCTGCGCGAATACGTGGACGTGGCCCAGACCCTGCAGGCGTCGATGGCCCAGGTCGGCCTGACGCTGAACATCGAACAGATGACCGGCGCGCAGGTGCTGGACGCCTATCGCGCCCGCGAGGTGCCGATCTTCCTGGGCGAATGGGGCCCGGACTATTCGGACCCGAACACCAATGCCGCGACCTTCGCCTACAACCCCGACAACAGCGACGAGGCCGCGGCCGTGGGCCTGCTGGCCTGGCGCAACGCCTATGAGGTCCCGGCCGAGATGAACGAGGCCACCGTCGCCGCCACCCTGGAGCAGGACGCCGACGCCCGTGCCGCGATGTATCAGGACATCCAGCGCCAGTACCAGGCCGAGGCCCCCATCGTGCCGCTGTTCCAGCGCATCGAACAGGTCGGCCTGCGCGACGGCGTCCAGAACTGGTGGAGCGGCGGCGCCATCTCGTCGGTCATGTATCGCCAGGTGACGAAGGGCGAATAAATGGCCCTGACCGATCCGACCGGCGCCGCGACCGCACCGTCGCGGCGCCGCGCCCTGACCCGCCGGCGCCTGCGCCGCGTGGCGGGGACCGTCCTGTCGCTGGCGCTGACGCTCCTGGGGCTGCTGCTGGTCACCTTCATCATCGGGCGGGTCATGCCGATCGACCCGGTGCTGAAGGTGGTGGGCGACCGCGCCACCCAGGCCCAGTACGACGCCGCCTATGTGGCGATGGGCCTGGACAAGCCGCTGATCGTGCAGTTCCTGTCCTATGTGGGCGACGTGCTGCGCGGCGATTTCGGGCGCTCCATCTCCACCGGGCAGCCGGTGGCGCAGGACATCGCCCGCGTCTTTCCCGCGACCTTCGAACTGGCGGCCCTGGGGACCTTCATCGGTGTCGTGATCGGCGTGCCTCTGGGCGTGATCGCGGCGGCGCGGCGCGGCGGCGTCATCGACCAGGTCGCCCGCGTCGTGGCGCTGGTCGGCTATTCGATGCCGATCTTCTGGCTGGGGCTGATGGGCCTGCTGATCTTCTACGGCATTCTGGGCTGGGTCGGGGGGCCGGGGCGGCAGGGCATCATCTATGACGGGATGGTACCCCCCGTGACCGGCATGATCCTGGTCGACAGCCTGATCGCCGGGGACTGGGGCGCGTTCCGCGACGCGTTCTCTCACATCATCCTGCCGGCCAGCCTGCTGGGCTATTATTCGCTGGCCTATATCAGCCGCATGACGCGCAGCTTCATGCTGGAGCAACTGTCGGCGGAATACATCACCACCGCCCGCGTCAAGGGCCTGTCCGAACGCGCCGTCATCTGGGGCCACGCCTTCCGCAACATCGCGATCCCGCTGGTGACGGTCATCGCGCTGTCCTTCGGCTCCCTGCTGGAGGGGTCGGTGCTGACCGAGATCATCTTCAGCTGGCCGGGCCTGGGCAGCTACATCACCCGCGGCCTTCTGTCGGGCGACATGAACGCGGTGCTGGGCGGCACGGTGGTCGTGGGCGTGTGCTTCGTGGTCCTGAACCTGTTCAGCGACATCCTCTATCGTTTCCTGGACCCGAGGTCGACATGAGCGCCATGACACGCCCCCCGGAAAGCCGGCGCGACTGGCTGCTGTCCGACGCGCCCCAGACCCGCCGCCAGGCGCGGCTTGGCGCGATCTATCAGGGCTGGCTGACCTTCCGCGCCAACAGGCTGGCGATGGTCGGGCTGATCATCCTGGCGCTGCTGATCGGCATGGCGATCCTGGCGCCCTGGATCGCGCCGCAGGACCCCTATGCCCAGAACCTGGCCGACCGGCTGCAGCCGCCGTCGGCCGCGCATTGGCTGGGCACCGACGCCTTGGGGCGCGACATCCTCTCGCGGCTGATCCACGGCTCGCGCATCACGCTGTTCATCGTGGGCACGGTCGCGCTGATCGCGCCGGTCATCGGGCTCTTGATCGGCACGGTGGCGGGGTTTGCCGGGGGCTGGGTGGACCAGGTGCTGATGCGTGTGACCGACATCTTCCTGGCCTTCCCCAAGCTGATCCTGGCGCTGGCCTTCGTCGCGGCCCTGGGGCCCAGCATCGGCAACGCGGTGCTGGCGCTGGCGCTGACCGCCTGGCCGCCCTATGCGCGCCTGGCGCGGGCCGAGACGCTGACCATCCGTAACGCCGACTTCATCGCCGCCGCGCGCCTGCAGGGGGCGGGGCGGCTGCGCCTGCTGATCCGCCACATCTGGCCCCTGTGCCTGTCGTCGCTGATCGTGCGGGTGGCGCTGGACATGGCGGGGATCATCCTGTCGGCGGCGGGCCTGGGCTTTCTGGGCCTCGGCGCACAGCCGCCGCTGCCCGAATGGGGGGCGATGATATCCGACGGGCGGGGCTATATCCTGGATTTCTGGTGGGTCGCCGCCATGCCGGGTATCGCGATCTTCCTGGTGTCGATGGCCTTCAACCTGCTGGGCGACGGGCTGCGCGACGTGCTGGACCCCAAGGGAGACAAGTCGTGACCAAGCCCCTTCTGTCCGTGCGCGACCTGCGCGTCACCTTCCCGACCCGGCAGGGCGAATTCCAGGCCGTGCGCGGCATCGATTTCGACCTGGGCCGCGAACGCCTTGGCGTCGTGGGCGAAAGCGGGTCGGGCAAGTCCATGACCGGCCGCGCCATCCTGGGCCTGGTGCGCCCGCCCGGCCGGGTCGAGGCCGCCCGGATGGCGCTGGAGGGCCAGTCCATCCTGAACCTGCCCGACCGGCAGATGCGCGCCATCCGCGGCGGGCGCATCAGCATGGTCATGCAGGACCCCAAGTTCAGCCTGAACCCGGTGATGACCGTGGGCCAGCAGATCATCGAGGCCTATCGCCTGCACGCCCGCGCGCCCCGCGCCGCCGCCCGCGCCAAGGCCCTGGAGATGCTGGAGGCCGTGCAGATCCGCGACCCCGAACGCGTCATGGACAGCTATCCCCACGAGGTGTCGGGCGGCATGGGACAGCGCATCATGATCGCCATGATGCTGGCCCCCGACCCGCAGATCCTGATCGCGGACGAGCCGACCAGCGCGCTGGACGTGTCGGTCCGGACCGAGGTGCTGCACATCATGGACCGGCTGGTCCGCGACCGCGGCATGGGTCTGATCTTCATCAGCCACGACCTGAACCTGGTGGCGCAGTTCTGCGACCGGGTGCTGATCATGTATGCCGGGCGCGTGGTCGAGACGCTGCCCGCGCGCGACCTGCACCGCGCGCAGCACCCCTATACCCGCGGGCTGCTGGACAGCCTTCCGCGGCTGGACGCGCCCGTGTCGCGCCTGTCGGTGCTGGAGCGACAGGACAGCTGGCGCGACCCCGTGGTGAAAGGCCCCTGAGATGCTGAGCGTTTCCGATCTGGACATCTGGTTCGGCCAGGAGCCGGACCGCAAGACCGTCGTTCACGGCGCGGCCTTCGACGTGGGCCCGGGCGAAAGCTTCGGCCTGGTGGGCGAGAGCGGCTCGGGGAAATCGACCATCCTGCGCGCCATCGGCGGGCTGATCCCCGGCTGGTCGGGGCGCATCGCGGTCGACGGCCGCGACCAGCGCGGCGATCGCCGCGACCGGGCGTTCTTCCGCAGCGTGCAGATGGTGTTCCAGGACCCCTATGCCAGCCTTCATCCGCGCCATTCCGTCGATGCCGTCCTAGCCGAGACCCTGCGCCTGCAGGGCATGGACCGGATCGACCAGCGCATCGTCAGGCTGCTGGACGACGTGGGCCTGGGCCGGGGCTTCCGCTTCCGCTATCCGCATCAGCTGTCGGGCGGGCAGCGCCAGCGCGTGGCCATCGCCCGCGCCTTGGCGGCGGAGCCGCGCCTGCTGCTGCTGGACGAGCCGACCAGCGCGCTGGATGTCAGCGTCCAGGCCGAGATCCTGAACCTGCTTGCCGATCTGCGCGAGGAGCACGGGCTGACCTATCTGATGGTCAGCCACGACCTGGCGGTGATCGCCCATATGTGCGACCGGCTGGCCGTGATGCAGCAGGGCCGCATCGTGGAGATCCTGCCCGCCGACCGCCTGCGGGCGGGGCAGGGGGCTGAGCCCTACACGACCCGACTGATCGCGGCTTCGGCCGGATACCACCCCGAGGAGCCCCGATGACCCGCGACGCCGCCATCGCCGCCGCCACGCGCCAATTCGACGAGGGCGGCTTCTTTGCCGATCTGGCTGCCCAGGTCGCTCGCCCCACCGAAAGCCAGGACCCCGCCCGGCGCGAGGAGCTGGGCCTCTATCTGTCGCAGGCGATGGTGCCGCGCCTGACCGGGCTGGGCTTCGACTGCCGGCTGATCGACAATCCCGACCCGCGCGGCGGCCCGCTGCTGATCGGGTCGCGGATCGAGGACCCGGCCCTGACGACGGTCCTGACCTATGGCCATGGCGACGTGGTGCGCGCCCAGACCGACCAGTGGCGCGACGGGCTGCACCCGTTCCGGCTGACCGCCGAGGGCGACCGGCTGTACGGGCGCGGGGCGGCGGACAACAAGGGACAGCACCTGATCAACCTGACCGCGCTGGAGGCGGTGCTGCGCGTCCGGGGGCATCTGGGCTTCAACCTGCGCATCATCCTGGAGATGTCCGAGGAGACCGGGTCGCCGGGTCTGGCGCAGGTCTGCCGCGACCATGCGGCGGATCTGTCGGCGGATGTGCTGATCGCCTCCGACGGGCCGCGGCTGCAGGCGGGGGTGCCGACGCTGTTCATGGGCTCGCGCGCGGCGCTGCCCTTCGATCTGGCGGTTGATCTGCGCGACGGGGCGCATCATTCCGGCAACTGGGGCGGGCTTCTGGCCGATCCGGCCATCCTTCTGGCGCAGGCGCTGGCCTGCATCACCGACGGCCGCGGCCAGATCCGCGTGCCGGAATGGCGCCCCGCGGGGGTCGATGCGGCCCTGCGCGCGGCGCTGGCGGACCTGCCGGTGATCGAGGCCGGCGGTCCCGAGGTCGATCCCGATTGGGGCGAGGCCGACCTGACGCCGACCGAGCGCGCCTTTGCGTGGAACAGCTTCGCCGTGCTGGCTATGGCCTCGGGCGTGCCCGAGGCGCCGGTCAACGCCATCGCGGGCCGCGCGCGGGCGACCTGCCAGCTGCGCTATGTCGTGGGGACCGATCCCGACGACATCCTGCCGGCACTGCGCCGCCATCTGGACCGCCACGGCCATCACGCGGTGCGCATCCTGCCGCGCGACGGCGATCTGGTCCCGGCGACCCGTCTGATGCCCGACCACCCCTGGGTCCGACGCGTGGCGGCCTCGGTTCAGGACACGATGGGGATCACGCCGCATCTGCTGCCGAATCTGGCCGGGTCGCTGCCGAACGACTGCTTCGCGGGTATCCTGGGCATGCCGACGGTCTGGATTCCGCATTCCTATCGCGGCTGCTGCCAGCACGCGCCGGATGAACATGCGCTGGCCAGCCTGTCCCGGCAGGCGCTGCAGGTGATGGCCGGGCTATGGTGGGACATCGGCGCGGACGACGCCGGTCGCTGAGCGGCGAGGCCCCGGATGATCGTTATAGTCCTGCCGCCATGCGATTCCAAAAACCCCCTTGCCCCCCGCAGGAGAGGTCCATATACGGGTCGGCGGAGACGTGGCCGAGTGGTCGAAGGCACACCCCTGCTAAGGGTGCAGGCCCGAAAGGGTCTCGAGGGTTCGAATCCCTTCGTCTCCGCCATAATCATCAGTAAGTCATTGATATTTTTCTATTTATGCGCGCCTCTACCGGGCCGCGCATCATAGAGCCCATCTTCGCAAACGCACCTGAACGCGACTGCCTGCAACGGATCGACTCAGGTCATGGACCTGGGACGACCTTTCTCTGCGTACAGAGCTTGAACCTGTATGATGCTCATGGCGAGAGCAACGATCAGTCTGATAATCCGCCGAGCAGCGCTTCTGCCTGGGCCAGCACGCCTTGAACGGCGGCATCTTCAAGGTCCGGCGGATAGCCGAACTTGCGGAGGATCCGTTTTACGAGCACCCGAAGCCGCGCCCTTGCGCTGTCGCGGTGAGCCCAGTCCACGGTGACATTCGCGCGCAAGCCCTTCAGCAGCTCATGGGCGATGACCTTCAGCTGATCGTTGCCCAAGACCTGAACTGCGCTCTCGTTGTCGGCCAGCGCGTCGTAGAACGCGACCTCCTCAGGCGATAGGCCCTCTTCTTCGCCCCGGTCGCGCGCCGCGCGCAGATCGCGGGCCATGGCGATCAGCTCCTGCAACACCTCGACCGTGCTGATGGCGTTGGTGTGATAGCGCGCGATGGCATCCTCAAGCCGCTCGGAGAACTTGCGTGTCTCGATCACGTTCGACCGTGACCGTGACCGGATCTCATCGTTCAGAAGCTTGCGCAGCGCCTCCAGCGCGAGGTTCTTCTTTTCCATCTGGCCGATCTCGGCCAGAAATTCGTCGGAAAGGATCGAGATGTCCGCCGAGGCAAGACCGGCCGCCGAGAGGATATCGACGATCTCGGTCGAGGCGACAGCGTCGTTGATGATCTGACGGATGGCCAGATCGCGTGATGCCGCGGAGCGACCGCTGCTGTCGGCTGCCTTGACTATTGCAGAACGCACGGTCTGGAAGAACCCGACCTCGTCACGCACCTCCTGTGCGGCGTCGCTGGCCGCAGACAAGGCGAAGGCTTTGGACAGCGCCAGAACGGCATCCTGAAAGCGCCGATGGGCGGCCTTCTTGGCGTCCGGGTCCCTCTCTCGCTGCGCGGCCTCATCCTGCCTCGCCAGAACCCAGTCCATTGCCTGGGCCAACGCGATCAGACGCTGTTCGGGGGTGCCCGTCAGACCTGTCGAATAGTCGAGCCCATGAAACATCGCGCGCACGATATCCAGCCGCTCCAGAAGCGCCGCGACGGCCTCGGCCTCATCGATCCCGGCCTGTTCCTGGTCCGCCGCCGAATACTGCCCAAGGGCAGCCTTCAGGTTCTGTGCAATGCCGATATAGTCCACGACCAGCCCTGCGGGCTTGTCACGGAACACCCGGTTCACGCGCGCGATCGCTTGCATCAGGCCATGGCCGCGCATCGGCTTGTCGACATACATCGTGTGCATCGAAGGGGCGTCGAACCCCGTCAGCCACATGTCGCGAACGATCACCAACCGCAGCGGATCGGCCGGGTCCTTGGCGCGTTTGGCCAGCAGGTCGCGGCGCGCCTTGCCGCCCAGATGCAGCTGCCAGCCCTCGGGGTCGGAGGCGGAGCCGGTCATCACGATCTTGACCGATCCCGCGTTATCATCGTCCGAATGCCAGTCGGGCCGGAGCGCGACGATCTGATCGTAAAGATCGACACAGATGCGCCGGCTCATGCAGACGACCATCGCCTTGCCGTCCATGGCCTGCACGCGCGCCTCGAAATGCGCGACGAGGTCCTCGGCGACCATGCGCAGCCGCCGCTCGGCACCGACCAGCGCCTCGATCGTCGACCACTTGCGCTTGATCCGCTCCTGCTCACCAAGGGCCTCGTCTTCGGTCAGGGCCTCGATCTCGGCATCGACGCGGGGCTTTTCCTCTTCAGGCAATTCGATGCGCGCCAACCGGCTTTCGTAATAGATCGGAACCGTCGCGCCATCCTCGACCGCACGGCTGATGTCGTAGATGTCGATGTAATGGCCAAAGACGGCGGGCGTGTTGACGTCGTCCTGCTCGATCGGCGTGCCGGTGAAACCGATGAAGGATGCGTTGGGCAGCGCGTCGCGCAGATGCTTGGCAAAGCCGTAGGCCATCTCGCCGGTCTTCTCGATCCTAGCCTTGAAGCCATACTGGCTGCGATGGGCCTCGTCCGCGACCACCACGACATTGCGCCGGTTGGTCAGCATTGGATAGGCCTCGCCCTTCTCGGGCGCGAATTTCTGGATCGTCGTGAAAACCACCCCGCCCGAGGCGCGCGAAAGGGCTCTTTGCAGATCCTCGCGGCTGTCGGCCTGGATGGGGGGCTGGCGGATCAGGTCGCGGCACATTGCGAAAGTCGCAAACAGCTGGTCGTCCAGGTCGTTACGGTCGGTGATGACGACGATGGTCGGGTTCTCCATCGCCGGTTCGCGCACCAGCTGCCCGGCATAGAACGCCATCAGCAGGCTTTTCCCAGACCCTTGGGTGTGCCAGATCACTCCGGCCTTGCGGTCCCCACCGCTCCGGCTTGCCGTGACCGTACTGGCCACAGCGCGACGCACGGCATGGAACTGGTGATACCCGGCTATGATCTTGGCGATGCCGCCGGGCGTATCGCCGAACACGGTGAAGTCCGAGATCAGCGCCAGCAGCCTGTCCCGTTGAAACAGCCCCTCAACCAGTACCGACATTTCGGGTGCGCCCTTCGATGCCAGGTCCGACCCGTCGATCGTACGCCAAGGCATGAACCGCTCCGCATTCGCCGTCAGAGAGCCGACCCGCGCCCCGATCCCATCTGTCGTCACCAGCAACGCATTGGTCCTGAACAGAGAGGGGATCTGCCGCTTGTAGGTCTGAAGCTGGTTGTAGGCCGCCCCGAGCGAGGCCGCCTCGGCCCCCGGCTTTTTCACCTCGATCACTGCGACGGGCAGGCCGTTCAGGAACACCACCACATCGGGTCGCCGGTTATGCCCGTTCTCGGCGACCGTGAACTGCGAGATCGCAAGCCAGTCATTCGCCGCATCTGCCCGATCCAGCAGCCGCACCGCATCGCCGCGGATCGTGCCATCTTCGGCGCGGTATTCGACCGGCACGCCTTCGACCATCAGCCGGTGCAGGCGACGGTTCTCCTCGATCAGCGACGGACGCTCGGCGGCGATCACCTGGCGCAGCGCATCGGCGCGAGCCTCTTCTGGAATGTTTGGATTCAGCCGCGCGATTGCGGCCTCCAGACGCCGCGTCAGGATCGTGTCGGAATAGGCTTCACGCTCTGGCGCGCTGTCATCCGGACCGGCGGCCTTGTCTGACAGGCACGCGTAGTCAAGTCGTGCCAGCTGATCGAGAAGAACGGCCTCTACTTCAGCTTCGCTCAAGATCGTCATCCGGGGCTTCTCACCAAATCTAGAATGCTAAAGGTTATCGTACCAATTATAGTCGTCGGAATAGCGCTCAAGATTACGCCAACTTGCCCGTTCGGCCACCCATTCCTGCAATTCTGTCGCCAGGTAGATAACGCCCGGAGTTTGAGGGTCATCGGCGAGTATGCCTGCAAGTTTTTCAAAAAGCGCAAGTTCGTGTTGCGGCACTGTTTCGGCGATCCGTTTGCAGACATCAGCTACCATGTCGTCCAAAATGTCGGACGCGTCGTGGTAGTCACCGTTCTGGACGTGATGAGAATACTCACCCCATACGCTCTTATAACTATGCCCGGCGAAGATTCCTGACGCCTTGATGCGGGTAAGCTGGTTGATCGCCTGTCGTCCAAGCTCTTTCATTTTCGCTCTCTGCCATGGGCTGAGAAGCTCAAGCACGATAGATGAGCTGTTGTTCCGGCTTGGCTCCTCGCCATCAGACATGCTCATGCCCCGATCTTTCCCATCTGCTGCACTTCAGAAGAACTGCGATGACCGCCTCTAGGTCATTCACACTGCGCAGGGCCACGCACAGCAGGTCGGCCTGTCCCAGCAGTGGCATCGGCTCCAGCGCGGAGTGGCGGCCATAGCTGCGCCCGCCATTCTTCGACGGCTTCTGATACAGCGTGGCGGCGGGTGAGTGGCGCAGCGGGATCGGGCCGAATTGCAGCGCGCCCGCCTGATCGGCGCGGACCCAGAGATTCGCGGGCGATTTCTCGCCCTTCTCGAACATCACCTCGATGGGCGCGCCGTGGTCCGAGCGCAGGGTATAACGGTTGGCATAGGCGCCCTGATGGCCAAGGGGGTGTTCCCGGCCAAGGCTGTCGAGGCGGTCAAGGATGGCGCCTTTCAGCGCGGTGCGAGACAGGGTCATGCGGTCTCCAGTTCGGACAGGGCATCGGCAACCCGCAATTCGCCCGACATGAGGCGCGGCAGCAGCAGGTCGCGGGTCTGGGCGAGGTAATGATTTTCCATAGATTGCATCTGGTCTAACATTGGCGCGCAGATAGCGAAAAATCCTGAAACGACTTCTCCAGGTGGAACGATTACCTTCTCAGCCTCCAAGAAATGAGAGGTTTGAAAGTTAGCGATCCCCGTGCTTTGATTTTGATACTCCCACGTTCCGCCGCTTGCATAAAGGTTTAGCAAGTGCTGCGATAACACGACCCCCCATTCAACGGTTATGGGCCTGAAGCGCCTGCAGAAGCTGGTGGGCGCAACAGGAACGCTGAAACGATTCAGCATAGATTGCGTGAAGTACAGCGATCGACCTGTTGGCTGTGTCGGGCTTCCGCCAGAAACCTCGATAACTATGTCACCCGGTTGCAGAAATCTTTTTTCAAGCTTTTTTTCATTGGCAAACCTCAGGGGAACCCGGTTCGGCCCCGCATTCACCAGATCAGGGATGTCAGTGCCACGAATTACAGCCATAGGGGCGGTGAACTTTGCGTCTTGTTCCCCATTCCCCCAGTCGCCACCGATTGATGAAGTAAGCAATTCTCCAAAGGATTTCCGGCCCCAACCCTCTGGCTTACCCTCGGCGTCGAGGCGGTCGGGGAAGAGGGACCAGAGGTCGGGCGAGAGGTAGGGCTCGCGGCCTTCCATCTTGGCGCGAGTGGGGCCGAAATCGACAAACCAGTCGCGGAACAGCGCCCGCGCTATGGCCTCAAGCGTGGCGTTCATCTTCCGGTTCAACTCGATCTTGTCATCCAGCGCCCCGAGAGTGGCGGCGATGGCGCGTTGTTCGGGAAGGGGGACTGCCGGAATCTCGAACTTCTCGATCATCCCCTTGGTCAGTGCATTCCGGGTTGCACCAGAGGCCGCCAGCCCAAGCATGTGAGCTTGCATCTCAGGTGAGACCATGAAGTATCGGAGAAATCGCGGATCAATCACCTCGGGCTTCGGCCGAATGATTGCGACATGTTGGTTCACCCGGGCAGGCAAAACCACGGGATCTACTTGGCACACCCGAGCGACACTATCGCCTGTGATGTTCAAGAGAACGTCGTCGGGTTGAACTTCGACGTTGGATAGCTGGTCGGCTTGTTCTTGAGAAATGAAAGCGAGCCCACCAACCGAAAAACGCTCATTCAAGACATTCTGGCTGCGAATGAGTGAGTACGGGCCTTCGGCAAGGTATGCTTCTTTGCCGCCGCGTGGGGTCGCGCCGCTGCCGATCTTCAGACAGTGATCGCCAAGACGAAGCGTTCGCCTCACAACAAGACCCCCGCCAAACGCGCCCGGATGGTCGCCGTCAACTCCTCGGCCTCGTCAAACTGCGCCTCCAATTGCTCCTGCAAGGCGGCGAAGCGTTCGGTGAAGGGCGTCTCGTCCTCCTCCGCCGCCTCGGCCCCCACATAGCGGCCCGGGGTAAGGACGTGGCCGTGGGAGCGGATCTCCTCAAGGCTCGCCGATTTGCAGAACCCCGGCACGTCGGCATAGCCCTCGCCCAGCCGCCAGGCGTGGTAGGTGTCGGCGATCCGGGCAACGTCAGCGTCGGCAAATTCCTTGCGCGTCCGGTCCACCATGACGCCCAGCTTGCGGGCGTCGATGAACAGCACCTCGCCGCGCCGGTCGCGCAATTTGCGGTCGCGCGCGATGCCGTTCGACTTGTCCTTGGCCAGAAACCACAGGCAGGCCGGAATCTGGGTGGAATAGAACAGCTGGCCCGGCAGGGCGATCATGCAATCCACCACCTCGCCCTCGATCATGGCCTTCCTGATCTCTCCCTCTCCTGACTGGGTCGAGGACATGGAGCCATTGGCCAGCACCACCCCCGCCGTGCCGGTGGGCGAAAGGTGATGCAGGATATGCTGCAGCCAGGCGAAGTTGGCATTGCCCGCGGGCGGGATGCCGTATTTCCAGCGCCCATCCTCACGCAGCCGCTCGCCGCCCCAGTCCGAGATGTTGAAGGGCGGGTTGGCCAGGATCACATCGGCGCGCAGGTCGGGCAGTTCGTTCTTGTGGAAGGTGCCTTCGCTGTTCCACTTGATGTCAGCGTCGATCCCGCGCACGGCGAGGTTCATCTTGCACAGCCGCCAGGTGGTGTAGTTCGATTCCTGCCCATAGATGGCGATGTCGCCCAAGCGGCCGCCATGCGCCTCGACGAACTTCTCGGACTGCACGAACATGCCGCCCGAGCCGCAACAGGGGTCGTAGACGCGGCCTTTGTAGGGTTCGAGCATCTCGACCATGGTGCGGACGACCGAGCGGGGGGTGTAGAACTCGCCGCCGCGCTTGCCCTCGCTGCCCGCGAACTGGCCGAGGAAGTATTCGTAGACCCGACCCAAGAGGTCGCGGGCCTTGTCCTTGCCCTCGCCCAGGGCGATGCCCGAGATCAGGTCGATCAACTCGCCCAGCATGACCGCGTTTAGTGCGGGGCGGCCGTAATCCTTGGGCAGCACGCCCTTAAGCGACGGGTTAACGTTTTCGATGGCGATCATCGCCTCGTCGATCAGGCGGCCGATGCTGGGCTGTTTGGCATTGGCCTGAAGGCTGGACCAGCGCGCCTCGGCCGGAACCCAAAAGATATTGTCGGCCAGGTATTCGTCAGGGTCTTCGGCCCCTTCGGGATATTCCGCCAGCAGTTCCTGGCGCTTGAGTTCGAAGCCGTCCGAGATGTGCTTGAGAAAGATCAGCCCCAGCGCAACATGCTTGTAATCCGATGGCTCCATGTTGCCGCGCAGCTTGTCGGCGGTCTTGAACAGGCTGGCCTCGATTCCCAGGTCCGACGCGTTATCCTTTGATGCCATGTGAAATACTGTCCTCTCAATTCGGGGAGAGGCTAGGTCAATGCCGCGGCAGTTTCCAGATGCAACACGCAGAAGGGATGCTCAGGCGCCAGATCGCTGCGCGGCGGACGGGAGGTCTTGATCGAGCGTCAGAGTCATGGGGCTCAAACAGACAGAGGTCAACAGGGCGGGGGAAGACGTCGCTGGGAATGGGACCCAGCTTGACATCTGCTTGGATTGCTTTGACGATCAGTCGCGTCGGGGCCGCGTCACAGGACTGCGCGAGCTTCAGCTACTCGATGATTGGCCTGTTGATCGTTGGTCCCGGCACGCGAATTGCCCCGATTGCGGTAGCTTCTGCCACCAATGACCGATGGGCGGGGCTGTGGCCTCTAAGCCAGCGGCATCGTCCTCACCGACCGCGAACATTCCACCCCCGGGTCAGGATCCTGAAGTTCTCATTTTCCAGACGGACGATTTCCGCGCGGATGCGCATGTAGGTATGCCAACGCATCCGGTGCGGTTTGGGCGGGACAGGGAAGGTAGGGTTGGGTTCCTCTTGGCCCAGGCGCCGCCGCAGCTTTCGCGCCTTCGCACTCATGCGATCCACGGGTGCGTTCAATTCGCTGCCGTGACGCCCGCCGAGGCATTCGTTGCAGCGCAGGCCCGTGCGCAGGATAGCGCAACGCCTGTTGCAGCCTGGGCAGAGGAACCAGCGCCGTTCGCCGCCGAAGTTGCAGGGCGTCGTGACGATGTCGATCTGTTGTCCGTCCACATGAATTGCCCGAAGTCCCTTGAGCCATGAGCGGCGGCTGTCGAGATGAACAGGGAATGCGTCACAGATCATCAGCCTAAACCTTACGCTG